>JARFPK010000015.1 GCA_029167045.1 Candidatus Methanocrinis natronophilus | reverse complement strand
CCTCGAAGATCTTCAGGGTATCCGGGAGGGGATGACGGTTTCGAAGGCTCAGAGACGCAAAGAGCATAGCTGGGGATTCTATCAGCTCAGGCGGTTCGTCGAGTACAAGGCGACGATCGCTGGAGTTCCAGTCGTCTACATCGACCCTTCTTACACGTCCCAGGAATGCCCCGTTTGTCATCATATCTCCCGGTCAAACCGACCTACTCGAGATCGGTTTGATTGTGTCTGCTGTGGTTTCTCTGGCCCTGCTGACACCGTCGCAGCTCAAAACATAGATGCAAGGGTAGCAGTCAACCTGCCCATCGTGGCCCGATTTTTTGCGGAGCCGCAAGCCCCCCATACCGGCGAGCATCATGCCCGCCAATTCATTGGCGGGTAGTTGACGTCTGATCCGAACCCATCCAGCGGTCATCGGTCATAAGCTCTTCTGTGGTCAGATGGCGTATCAGGTCGATCCCATCCCCTTCTCCACCCGCCTATCTGTACTTAATTGATTTAAATAGTACTACTCTAACCGAAATTGTTATTAATCATTCGATGGTCTATACCTGCGAGATGCCGCCGAAGGCTGCGATAGAAGGCGGGTCATCAGGGAGGTGAGGCCGGGTATGGCCCCGGCCTGCTTATGTCGTCTGATGAGGATGGCTTCTTCGTTTCAGCGGCGGTTTCGTCGATGGAGGATGGACCGATTGGTAAAGATAACCATCAAGGATCTGAGCTTCAGCTACGGTAGCCGCAGGATTCTCGAAGATTTGAACGTCGTCGTCGGCGACTCGGAGGTGCTGAGCCTGGTGGGCCCCAACGGCTCCGGCAAGACGACCTTGATCAAGTGCATCGACCGGATCTTGAAGCCGAAGGGTACGGTCCTCCTCAACGGCGGAGTGGACCTGCAGTCCCTCAGCCGCCAGGAGGTGGCGAAGTTCATAGGTTACGTCCCCCAGTCGACGACCAGCTCCCTCACCACCACCGTCTTCGATACCGTCCTCATGGGAAGGCGGCCCCACATGGGGTGGCGGGTGACCGAAGAGGACATCGACCGGGTCGTCGAGACGATGAAGCTCCTCCACGTCGAGGAGTTCGCCCTAAAGGACTTCTCCGAGCTCTCCGGAGGCCAGAAGCAGAGGGTCCTCATCGCCCGGGCCCTCTGCCAGGAGCCCCAGGTCCTCCTCCTCGACGAGCCGACCTCGAACCTCGATGTCAAACACCAGCTAGAGGCCCTCGACACCGTCAGGTCGATAGTCAAGAAGACGAATATATCGGCGGTGATGGCCATCCACGACCTCAACCTCGCCGCCAGATACTCCGACACCCTGGTGATGCTCAAGGAAGGGAAGGTCCACGCCATCGGTGACCCCCTCACCCTCCTGACGAAGGAGAATATCAGGACGATCTTCGGGGTCGAGGCGGAGGTGATGACGGACCTGGACCGCCCTTACGTCGTCCCCATCAGGTCTCTCAACGTAGAGGCGATCTGAGTACCAGATCGCCATTTATGATCAGAGGATCTCCGACGGGTCAGCCAAACCCCTCCTTCTCTTCCTTCTCCTCCTCCGGTACCACCCCCTTCCGCCCTCCATCACTGTAAAATTGTTTCAATTAGTCTGGGGGGTTTAAAGGGCCATCTATTTATCCTCTTCCGGCGATAGCCTCATTAACACGGAGGGAGATTGACGGAAGGCGACATATTCAAAGACATGGGAGTGATCCCCGTCAGGAGGATGAACAGGAGCGGGCGGCCTTCGCCTCACCTCTCCCTCAGTTTCGACTCCCACCTCTTCTCCATAGATACCAGCCGGTCTCCCAAGGGGCGCCGGCAGCCCGACGCCTACCTGATAACCCACGCCCACAGCGACCACTACGGAAAGTCGGCGATGCTCTCCGCGGACGCCATCGCCACCATGGAGACGGCCCGGGCCCTGAGGATAAGGCATGAGCGGAGGTATGAGGGGAGGACCGTCTCCGCCGGCGGGTCGATCCAAGTCGACGATCTGGAGGTCGCCGCCTACTCCACAGGCCATACCATAGGATCCGTCGCCTTCGGCTGGGAGACGGATTCAGGGGTCCGGGTCTTAGTCACCGGGGACATCAAGAACTACGAGAACCTCCCAAGGTGCGACCTCCTCGTCACCGAGGCGAACTACGGCGACCCCTGGGACCCGGCCTGCAGGTTCGAGGACGACATCGTCGGCTTCGGGGACGCCGTCGAGAGCGGCGCGACCTTCGGAGCTTACGCCTTTGGAAAGGCCCAGAGGGCCGTATCCCTCATCCGGGCCCTGGGCTGCAGAGAGACGGTGGGGATGGACGATAAGAGCCTCGCTCTGACTAAGGAGTTGTTGCCAGGCTACGGCCCCTTCACCCCTATGGAGGAGAACGGGAGCGACCTGAACGTCGTATCCCCCTGGGAGCTCTCCAGGGTGAAGTCGCAGCGTAAGTACGTCCTAACCGGGAGGAGCGATCTCCCCTTCCCCCAGATCAGGCTCAGCGACCACCTGGACTTCAAGGGGCTGATGAGGATGGTGGAGAAGACATCCCCTGATGCGGCCCTGATATACCACCCCGAGGGGAGTAGGGCGAATATGATGGCCCACCACCTCCGGGAGCTGGGGATGGCATCGATATCCGTCAGCGAGATCAAGGACTTCTTTTAGAGATACAGAGCCCGGTTTCGATGGGCGGGTCCTCGACCGTCTCAGAGGTAGAACGCCAGGAGGGGAACCATCAGGACGCCCATGGCGTGGGTCTTCCTGATCCCGACTAATGGAGCCGCAAGCCCCACCACCGTCGACAGGAAGTAGAGGAAGAGGCCGAAGGGGCCGGTGAAACCGAAGGTCATCGCCGTCAAGAAGGCCAGGACGGCGATGCAGAGGATCCTGTAGTCGATCCTTCTGACTACCATAGCTGCGACCCTTCCGGCCCCGAGGGTGGCGAAGTAGGCGAGGATCGAGACGAAAAGGACTATCGCCAGCATAAATACGAGGAGCGGCAAGTTGAGGTCCACCAGCTCCTCGATGGCGACGGCCGCGCCGCTCCTGGTCCTCCCCACCACGTAGAGGGCTACCAAGGTGAAGAGGGCGTTGGCGGTGTTCACTCCGGATATGGATATCAGAAACTCCCGGTCCGACCCCTCCGACCCCAACCTCGTGGCCACCGTCGCCACCGCCGGGGTCACCCCGGGGACCCAGGCGACGACAGACCCCGCGACCCCTCCGACGAAGGCGGCCCTCGTTATCCCCAGCGCCGGGAGGTCGAACTCCGTCTCCCTCTGGGGTGGGACCTCGGCCCGGGAGGCAAGGCTCAATATTAGCATAGATGCGCCGAAGAGGCCGCCCAGGAGGGGGAGGAGGACCTCGGGCTTGAACCCCAGGGGGGAACAGGCGAGATCCTGGTGGCCGAAGGCGAAGGTGCCAAGAAATCCGCTCGTCAGAAAGAGGGCGAGGGCAAATAGCTTGTACTTCAGGTGGACGAGGGACCCCTGCCCCTCGATCACCCGCCCCCTCTCCGTCAGGATCATCAAGGAGGCTATCAAGAGGAGGACTAATCCTACACGGTCCATGAAGGGGTCGTAGAAGCTGCCGAATATCAGGGATAGGGGCACTATCAGCAGAACGGCGACGATGACGGAGGAGGCGCTACCGAGGGCGGATAGCCGGACCGCTTCGATCCCCTTTCCTTCGAGCATCATCTCGTGGCCCGGAAGGACGGCCAGGGATGTCTCGGCGTCGGGAGCACCTATGAATATCGACGGGATTATATCGAGGAAGGTCTGGGCTACGCTCGCCGCCAGGATCGCCGCTGCCATGTCAACGGGGTCGAGGCCGAGCCCTATTAAGGCGGGGTAGATGGCCAGCATCAATGCCGCAAAGTTATTTGAATGAAGGCCCGGAGTAAGACCGCTGGCTATCCCGAGGATAAAGCCAATAATCACCGATATTATGAGGGAAATATCGATCATTTTCTTCATAAGCGTTGGGGGTCAACAGATAAAATATTTTCGGTATCACTTCGGGAACTGCCTGACGGGACCCAGGGTGAAAACCCTTAAATACTGTTAATCAGGTGGTTGTAGCGATCCGCAGAGGGAGCGAGAGCTCGCCCCTCTCTGGCGCATGGGCCTGCTGGTCCGAACGCGCTCCGCGCGCGTGAGTCGGCCTCCGGAAGGGGGCTATTGCGGAGGATTGAGATGAAGATGGTAAAGAAGACAAATCCAAGATTGGTCACCCTCATCGGCGATCTCAAGGCCGCCACCCGGGGAGGAGGGGGGGCGATCTGGCGCGACGTCGCCACGCGGCTCGAGAAGCCGAGGCGAAACTACGCCGCCGTAAACGTCAGCAAGATTAACAGGCACACGGCTCCCGACGACCTGGTTCTCGTCACTGGGAAGGTCCTGGGATCAGGAGAGATCGATCACAAGGTTACCGTTGCCGCCATCCAGTTCAGCGAAGGGGCCGCATCGAAGATAAGGTCAGCCGGTGGCGAATGTCTCAAGATAGAGGAGCTGGTGGAGAAGCACCCAAAGGGCTCCGGAATAATTATTTTAAGGTGATCTGATGATTATCGACGCATCTGGGATGATCCTGGGACGTCTGGCCAGCCTCGCCGCCGCCAAGCTCCTCGCAGGAGAGGAGATCGCCATCGTCAACGCTGAGAAGGCCATAATCTCAGGTCGGAGGGAGAGCATTTATCGAGAGTACGAGGAGATGAAGAACAAGGGCTCCACCGAGATGGGACCTCACTATCCCAAGCGGCCCGAGAGGATCATGAAGAGGACGGTCCGCGGTATGCTCCCCCACAGGACGAAGCGGGGTCGCGACGCCATGTCCCGGCTCAAGATCTACGTCGGCGTCCCATCGCAGTTCGAGGGGATGAAGATCGAGCGGCCAGAGGCGGCGAAGATGACGCGCCTTGGGACCGCCAAATATGTGGAACTTGGCGACGTAAGCCGGAAGTTCGGATCAAAATTCTGAGATGGTAAGCATGAAGATAACCAATTCGTCGGGTAAGAACAGGACGGCGATCGCCAGGGCGACCTTGGCCGAAGGTAACGGCAGGGTCAGGATCAACAGCAAACCCCTGGAGATCTTTGAGCCGAAGCTCATCAGGGATAAGATCATGGAGCCCGTGATAATAGCTCAGGATAAGGCCTCTGGGCTTGACATCGACGTCAAAGTCCGCGGGGGCGGATTCATGGGTCAGGCTGCAGCCGTCCGGACCGCCATCGCTCGCGGGATCGTGGAGTGGACCGGCGACACGGCCTTGAAAGAGGCCTATATGGAGTACGATCGATCACTCCTGGTCAACGACCACCGGCAGAAAGAGCGGAAGAAGGTCGGCGGCCCAGGTGCCAGATCCAAATATCAGAAGTCCTACAGGTGAATTCGTTTGATCCCTGTCCGATGTTTCACATGCGGAAACGTCATTTCTGATGTATGGGAGGAGTACAAGGACCGTTGCAATTCTGAGCCCCCGGGGAAGGTCATGGACGATCTGGGCATCGAAAGCTACTGCTGCCGTCGGATGCTCCTGACCCATGTCGAGATCGTTGACGTCCTCCGGCGGTATCAGTGAAGAGACGTGGGGTTGTGGGGTAGCCTGGTCCATCCCTCGGCGTTCGGGACGCCGTAACCTGAGTTCGAATCTCAGCAACCCCACCATCGACATTTCTTTTGAGGTGGCCACTTGACGGATTCGATGAATGAAGAATATACGCGATACGAACGCGCCAGGATAGTGGGGGCTCGAGCTTTGCAGATTTTGATGGGCGCCCCGGTGTTGATCAGGACCGAGTCCATAGACCCCCTCGAAATTGCCCTTGAAGAGATGAGATTGGGATTTATTCCCATCACCGTTAAAAGGGATCACAGAACTTCTAGGTAGGTGACATTTTTGGAAGATGAGACGACAAAGCCCGTTGAAGAATACGAGACCCTTATCCCCATAGATGAGTATCTGGCTGCGGGGATACACATAGGTACGCAGCAGAAGACGAAGAGCATGAAGGATTACATCTACAGGGTCAGGACCGACGGCCTATACGTCCTGGATGTCCAGGCGACGGACAAAAGGATCAGGCTAGCGGCCAAGTTTCTGGCGAAGTACGACCCCAGCAAGATCCTGGTGGTATCGGCGAGGCAGTACGGCCAGCGTCCAGCGACGATGTTCTCCAAATCTTTAGGATCGAAGGCGATAGTCGGCAGGTTCATACCCAATACTCTGACAAACCCTGACTTCTACGACTACGTCGAGCCTGACGTGGTGGTGGTCACGGACCCCGCCGGGGACAGCCAAGCGATAAATGAAGCGATAGACGTCGGAATCCCCGTGGTGGCGTTATGCGATACCAACAACTTGACCTCTAACGTCGATCTCGTAATCCCCACAAACAACAAAGGGCGGAAGGCCCTGACCCTGATATACTGGCTCCTGGCGAAAGAGATCCTCAAGCAGAGGGGAGAAGAAGGCCGGTTCAGATATTCGGTATCAGACTTCGAGATGGAGTTCTAGTCCCATGAGACGCCCGGCAGTGGCAGGCCAGTTCTATCCCCGCCACCCCAGGGAGCTAGCCGAGGAGCTGGAGGCGGCCTTCAGAGGAGCCGGATCAGGAGAGACCCTCCCCATCCGGGGGGCTGTAGTCCCTCACGCCGGCTACATGTACTCTGGATCCGTAGCGGCGGAGGTGTACGCGAGGCTACCTGGGAGGGAGACCTACGTCCTTCTGGGGCCGAACCACCACGGCCTCGGACTTCCCGTCGCCCTATCCACGGAGCCATGGATGACGCCCCTGGGGGTAGTTGAATGCGACCAGGAGCTGGCCGATCTGCTCTTGGGCAGCATCATCGAGGTGGACGAATCCGCCCACCTTTACGAGCATTCCCTGGAGGTACAGATACCGTTTCTCCAGTCCAGGTTAACCGGATTCCAGATCCTTCCCATATCCATGGGGCTCCAGGACGAGGAGACGGCCGTCGAGGTGGGGGAAGCGGTCGGCGAGGCGGCCAGAGAGCTCGGCCGGGACTGCACCATCATAGCAAGCAGCGATTTCACCCATTACGAGCCCCAGGAGGATGCGAGGAAGAAGGACTCCCAGGTGATCGAGGCGATCCTGAGGATGGATGTCCCCGCCATATACAGGACCGTCTACGCCCTGAACCTCACATCCTGTGGATACGGTCCCATCTCGGCGGCGATAACCGCCTCTCGGATCCTGGGGGCCGAGACCGGCAGGCTTCTCCGCTACTCCACCAGCGGCGACGTCATCGGAGACTACAATCAGGTGGTGGGCTACGGGGCCATAGCCTTCATCTAGGAGGCGATAGAGCTGACCATAGCCTCCGCTCCTGGAAAGGTGATCCTCTTCGGAGAGCACGCCGTCGTCTCCGGGGCACCTGCCCTCGGTGCCGCGGTCGACCTCCGGGTCCGGGCCCGGATCGAAGATCTCCCCGGAAGGCTTGAGGTATCGGCCCCGGATATGAGGTTCACTGCGGAGGGGTTTGTCATCAGCCCCCTCTCAGGAGATCTCCTTACAGAGGGGGTCCGGGAGAGGGCGGTCTTCGCCGCGAGATATATCACGGCGGTTTTGAGGGAGTTTGGGGCGAAGGATCTTCGGATAACGGTGGAGTCGGAGCTGCCTGCGGCCTCTGGCCTCGGGTCGTCGGCTTCCGTCGTCGTCGCGACTCTGGGATCTCTGAGCCTTCACCTGGGGCTGGACCTCTCTCGCGACGAGATAGCAGAAGAGGCCCACAGGATAGAGAAGTCCGTCCAGGAGGGGCTCGGCTCGCCTCTGGACACCGCCCTTGCCACCTTCGGAGGGTATCAGTTCGTCGAGGGGTCGGCAGAGTCGATCGACCTTCCAGAGATGATGCTGGTGGTGGGGTACACCGGCAGGCCCCACGACACCAGGGCGGAGGTTGAGAAGGTCCAGAGGTTCAGGGCCGGGTATCCAGAGATCGTGGACCCAGTATTCCGGGCCATGGGCGAGATATCGAGGAGGGCGCCGAAGTGCATAAGGGAGGGTCGGCTCCAGGAGCTGGGCACTCTCTTCGACGCCAGCCACGGCCTTCTGGAGGCGATCGGGGTCGGTACCCGGGAGCTCTCAGAGCTGGTATACGCCTCAAGGGGGGCAGGCCGGGCCTTGGGCGCAAAGCTGACGGGGGCTGGCGGTGGAGGATGTATGATCGCGCTCCCCCGGACTGATCCGGAGGATATCCTGAGGGTAATGACAGCTATCTCCCAGGCGAGGGGCTTTCCCTTCTCCGTGGTGACGGGATGCCAGGGGCTGAGGCTAGAATATCCCGGTGAAGAGATATGAAAGAGATCAAAATTCTCAAGATCGGTGGATCTGTCCTCACCGACAAGACGAGGCTTGAATCGGCGAAGATGGATGCTATTGAGAGGATCTGCGCCGAGGTCGCAAACTGCCGAAGAGGTCTGATACTCGTCCATGGAGCCGGGTCCTTTGGCCACATCCACGCGAAAAATTTCAGCCTGACTGAAGAGTTCAGCCCCGAAGGGGTCCTGGAGACCCACAGGTCTGTGGTGAAGCTCAACGGTCTCCTGGTGGAGGGTCTCAGGGTCTGCGGGGCGAGCCCCGTCCCCATCCACCCCCTCAGCTCCACCCTCCTGAGGGATGGGAGGATAGATCTGATGGAGGTCGGGCCGGTGGTGGAGATGGTGGATAGGGGCCTTCTCCCCGTCCTCCACGGCGACGTCGCCATGGACAGGAGGAGGGGAGCGGAGATCGTTTCGGGAGATCAGCTGGTCACCCATCTCGCCAGGGCTTTGAGGCCGAAGCTCGTCGCCCTCGGGACCGCCGCGGACGGGGTCATATTCAACGGCGAGGTCCTTTCAGCGGTGAGGAGAGAAGACCTCCCCAGGATATGGTCTCAGTTGGGGGGGTCGGATGGTGTCGACGTCACCGGCGGGATGAGAGGTAAGATCCGGGAGCTTCTGGACCTGGCCGACGCGGGGGTTTCGTCCCGGATTTTCAACGCCGAGAGGCCGGGTATGATCGAGAGGGTCCTCGGAGGCGAGAGGGGTGGGACGGCGGTGGAGGGGAGAGCGTGACAACGGCCAAGAGGAAGCTCGACCACATCAGGATCTGCCTGGAGAAGGAGGTGGAGGGTCCATGGCGCCCCTTCGACGATCTGTCCCTCGTCCACAGGGCTCTTCCGGGGATCGACGCCGGAGATATCGATACAGGCTGTCGATTTCTCGGTAAAGATCTCGCCTTTCCATTCATGATCTCAGGGATGACGGGGGGGCACCCTGATACCAAGGAGATCAATGTAAATCTCGCCTTGGCGGCCCAGGAGGTGGGCGTGGCCATGGGGGTCGGATCCCAAAGGGCGGCCCTCGAGAGGGCTGAGGTGGAGGATACCTTCTCGGCGGTTAGGGATGCGGCGCCGAAGATCCCCATAGTCGGTAACATCGGGGCGGTCCAGCTCCGGAGGGGCGGTGCCGAGGTGATAGATAGGCTGGCGGAGATGATAGACGCCGACGCCATAGCCGTACATCTCAACTTCCTCCAGGAGAGCGTCCAGCCAGAGGGGGAGACGGAGGCGAAGGACGCCATCGAGGCGATAAGGGCCGCATCCGACAGGAGGGTTCCTATCATAGCCAAGGAGACGGGGGCGGGGATATCCAGGGAAGATGCCCTCTCCCTTATGGAGTCGGGGGTGGAGATCATCGACGTTGGAGGCCTCGGCGGGACTAGCTGGTCCGGCGTGGAAGCTTATCGGGCGGAGGAGCGGTCCGATATCGAGTCTGCGAAGATGGGGCGGATCTTCTGGAACTGGGGGATCCCAACGCCCGTCAGCGTCATCGAATGCGCTTGCGTTGGTGCTTCTGTCGTATCCTCCGGGGGGGTCCGAAGCGGCATCGATATAGCAAAGAGCATAGCCCTGGGGGCGAGTCTCGCCGGAGCGGCGCTTCCGTTTTTGGCTCCTGCGACCGAGGGGCCCTACGGGGTGGCGGAAGCCCTCCGCGTTTACGAGAGAGCCTTGAGGACGGCCATGTTCCTGACCGCCACAAAGAGCATATCAGACCTGGGGTCTGCCCCGATCCTCGTCTTTGGAAGGACGAGGGAGTTCCTGGAGCAGAGAGGGTTTGACCCGCGAAAATTCGCAATTCATAGAGAGATGTCGAGATGAAGGATATTGGAATAGTAGCGATCGGAGGCTACGAAGAGATAGGAAGGAACATGACCGCCATAAGGATCGGTCATGACATACTGATAATGGACATGGGCATCCGGCTTGACAGGGTTCAGATCCACGAGGATACAGACCTGGAGAGGCTCCGCCCTTCAGAGCTGATATCTCTGGGGGCCATCCCCAACGACAGCGTCATGAAGGACGTCGACGGGAGGGTGAGGTCGATCGCCTGCACCCACGGCCATTTGGACCACATAGGCGCCATATCGAAGCTCGCCTACAAGTACAGAGCTC
Organism: Candidatus Methanocrinis natronophilus; assembly: GCA_029167045.1. Taxonomy (GTDB): domain Archaea; phylum Halobacteriota; class Methanosarcinia; order Methanotrichales; family Methanotrichaceae; genus Methanocrinis; species Methanocrinis natronophilus. The sequence goes on along the minus strand of JARFPK010000015.1, from coordinate 38,872 downwards.
CCATCATCGGGACCCCTTACACCGCGGATCTGATCAAACAGGAGATAGAGTCCGAGAAGCTTAAGGCGACGAAGAATGAGGTGGTGACGATGAACGCTGGGAAGACCAGGCAGATAGCCCCAGACATTGAACTGGAGTTCATCAGGGTCCAGCACAGCATAGTCGATTGCGTCTTCGCCGCCATTCACACGCCCAAGGGGGTTATCCTCTACGCCAACGACTTCAAGATGGACAGAAGTCCCACATTAGGCCAGCCTCCAGACTTCGAGAGGCTCAAGAAGCTGGAGAGCGAGGGGGTTTTAGCCCTCATCACCGAGACTACCAACGCTGGGGTCTCGGGGAAGACCCCTTCGGAGCAGATAGCAAAGGACCTGGTCTGGGACGTCCTGATGGGGACGGAGGAGACCAAGTCCGGGGTTCTTTTGACCACCTTCTCGTCTCACATCGCCAGGATCAGATCGATCATCGAGGCGGCCCACGAGATGGGGCGAAAGCCGGTCCTCCTGGGAAGGTCGATGGAGAAGTACTGGGGGACGGCAAAGAGGGTGGGATACGCCCCCAAGTCCGACGACCTCCCGGTCTACGGGAGGAGGAAGAGCGTCGATAAGTTCTTCAAGAGGATGATGCAGGAGGGGAAGGATAAGTACCTCCCCATCATGACCGGCCACCAGGGAGAACCCGGGGCCGTCTTGAGCCGCCTGGCCAGCGGCGAGACCGATTACCAGCTGGAGTCCGGGGACAAGGTGATATTCAGCGCCGGGGTCATACCCCAGCCCCTCAACAAGTCCAACCGCCACATAGTGGAGACGAAGCTGAAGATGAAGGGGGCGAGGGTTTACGACAACGTCCACGTCTCAGGCCACGCCTGCGTCGAGGACCACTGGGAGCTCTTGAGGATGATAAACCCCGAGCACGTCATCCCCAGCCACGGAACCTTCGAGAGCCACGGAAAGTACCTTTCCATGGCCGAGGAGACGGGCTATGAGCTCGGCTACAGCTTCCACATCCTGAGAAACGGCCAGGAGCTCGTCCTCCCCTGAAGGGGAGTCGCCGGGGCATAAGGACGGGGGAAGGGGCAAGAAGGAAGAGGAACCGAAGGAGGCGTGAAGAAATATGGTGATCCTTGACGAGGAGCTGAGGAGGCGGGCCGGGATGATATCAAGGGCCATCGAGGAGTTGTTGCCGGTGGTCCATCCGAGGGAGCTTTACTCTGCCGGGAGGCATTTAGTGGACGCCGGGGGAAAGAGGCTCCGCCCCTGTATGCTCCTGCTGGCTGCCGAGGCTGTCGGGGGCGACCCGAAGGTTGTAGTCCCAGCAGCCGTTTCCATCGAGCTCGTCCACAACTTCACCCTCATCCACGACGACATCATGGACAACGCCGCCACCCGTCGGGGGAGGCCCGCGGTCCACGTCAAGTGGGACGAGGCGGGGGCGATCCTCGCCGGGGATACCCTCTACTCCAAGGCCTTCGAGATCCTAACGGCCTCGGAGGCGGGGGCTGAGGATATGGTCGCCTCGGTGAAGATGCTCGCCCGGACCTGCGCCGCCATCTGCGAGGGTCAGTGGCTGGATATGGAGTTTGAGAGGAGGGAGGAGGTCACAGAAGCCGAGTACCTGGAGATGGTGGAGAAGAAGACGGCGGTCCTCTACGGTGCTGCTGGCTGGATAGGCTCCCGCCTCGTCGGCGGCTCGAAAGAAGAGGTGGAGGGGCTGGAGAGGTTCGGTCGGCTTGTGGGGATCGCCTTCCAGATCCAGGACGACGTCCTCGACCTCACCGCCCCGGCTGAAATCCTCGGAAAGCCCCGGGGCGGCGACCTCGCCGAAGGGAAGAAGACCCTGATCATGATCGATGCCATATCCAAAGGCGTCGATATCCCCATATTCGCCAAAAAGAACGCCACCACCGAGGAGATCGAGGCGGCACTGGAGGCGCTGCGGGCGAGCGGGTCGATCGATTACGCCAGGAAGAGGGCGGTGAGGCTGGTGGAGGAGGGAAAGGACGCCCTGGCGGTTATCCCCGACTCCGAGGCGAAGAGGCTGCTGATGAAGCTCTCCGACTACATGATAAGCAGAAGTTATTAATCTATCAAACGACAGACGGGATTCGTAGCTGGAGCGCCGTTGGGGTCCCGGCGGCGGCCGGATTAAGTCGCAGCATAGGAGGAGGCGTTAAAATTGGAAGAGCATAAGCACGGGCACGGGTCAGAGAAGCATGGAGACGGGCTGAAGAAGCACGAGATCGAGCACCTCATCGAGCACTGGATCGACCACAACAGGAGCCATAGCGAGAGCTTCCGGGCGAGGGCGGAGGAGATGGAGGCTACAAGCCCGAAGGCGGCGGCGAAGGTCCGGGAGGCGGCGGAGCTGATGGACGCGTGCACCAAGAAGCTGGAGGAGGCGGCGGGGGAGGTGTGAGGGGCGCATAGATGTGAATGTCGCACGCGTTTGTGTGTAGAGGGCTATTTTTACATCATCTCTACAATTCTTTATTAAAGTTTATCTGTTTAATCTACCCATCTCTATCATCCCCCTCAGAAACCTCCTGCTTCCAAAAGACAAATAAACTTGTCTGCACTTCCCGGAGACGACATGACTAGATTCATCGTGGTCCTCGGCACCACCTCCCACTCCGGCAAAAGCACCATCGTCGCCGCCCTCTGCAGGATCCTTCGAAACCGGGGCCTCAAAGTAGCCCCCTTCAAGTCCCAGAACATGTCCCTCAACTCCTGGGTCACCTACGACGGCAAGGAGATGGGGATCGCCCAGGCGGTCCAGGCCTGGGCCGCCGGGGTCGAGCCGGAGGAGGTGATGAACCCGATCCTCCTGAAGCCGAAGGGTGACCGGACGAGCCAGGTGATCGTCTTCGGCGTCCCCGTAGCCGACATGTCCGCCGAGGAGTACTACCGGGGGATCGAGGGGATGAAGTCGGTGGTCGACAGGGCTATCGAGGAGCTGTCGGGGGAGGCTGAGATCAACCTCTACGACCGGGACATCGCCAACATCTACGTCGCCAGAAAGCTCGCCGCCCCCATCATCCTGGTGGGGGATATCGAGCGGGGCGGGGTCTTTGCGAGCCTCTATGGGACGGTTGCGCTTTTGCCTGCGGATATCAGGCCCCTGGTCTGCGGCCTCGTCATCAACAAGTTCCGGGGCGACCCTGCCATCCTGGAGCCGGGCCTCGCTATGCTGGAGGAGCTGACAGGGGTCCCCGTCCTGGGGGTGATGCCCTACCTCGACCTCGCCCTCCCCTCCGAGGACTCCGTCTCCCTGGGGGACAAGGGGGGCGGCGGGTTTCAAGGGGCCAAACGGGAGGAGGCGGGCGGGTCTGAGGCGGTCGATATCGCCGTCATAAGGCTTGCGAGGATATCGAACTTCACCGACTTTGAGCCCCTGGAGAGGGAGGGAAACCTCCGGTACGTCACCCCCGGCCAGCCCCTGGGACGCCCCGACGCCGTCATCATCCCGGGGACGAAGAACACCGTCGCCGACCTTCTGGAGCTGAGGAGGAGGGGGACCGACCGTGAGATCCTCGCCCTCCGGGACGAGGGCGTCCCCGTTCTAGGGATCTGCGGCGGCTACCAGATCCTGGGGCGGGAGATCGTCGATCAGGGTATCGAGGACGGAGACTCTGTGGTGGCCGGCCTCGGTCTCTTGAATTCGGAGACCCGGTTCGACCGTTACGAGAAGAGGACCGTCCAGGCGGAGAAGACAGTGACGGGGGACGGGCCGATCCTGGGTCCGATAAAGGGGGAGAAGGTCTCTGGATACGAGATCCACATGGGTGTCACCACCAGCCAGGACCCTCCGGCCTTCGGTGACGACGGCGGCGTGGGCGGCGATGGGCTTGTCATCGGAACCTACCTCCACGGGATATTCCAGAACCGCAACTTCCGGGACGCCTTCCTCGATCACCTCTACCGGAGAAAGAACCTGCCCCGGCGTTCTGCTCCGGTGGGGGACGGTTACGACGAGCTGGCGAAGGCAGCCGAGATACATCTCGATATGAAAAGGATATGGGATATGATGGAGATATGAAAGGGAGACGGTCGGGGTATGACCATATGGTCACCTCGGGGTAGGATTCTCCTGGCTGCCTTGCATCCTTCTCGGCTTAAGGACCGGGGATGGTGAGCACCAGGCCTTCTCATCGATCTATCTGTTTAAAAACCATCTGAGATAATCCGGATAGGATGTGAGGTTTTCACGGCCTTCTCTTGTAGCGTTCATGAACTCCTCGAAGGCGGGAGAGTATCTAGTGTAATTGATTCTGAGGGGTTCCTGAGTATCGTTCAAAAAACGGATCAGGTAATCGGGATAGGATGAGGGATAAAGCTTGCTCCTTTTTGAGAGGTTCATGAACTCCTCGAAGGCAGGAGTGTACTGGCTGTAGTTCGCGATAGGCGGCTCATCTCTTCCCTCCAGAAACTCCACCAGATAGTCTGGATAGGACGAGAGGTTCCTCTCGGTGGGGCCTGTCATGAACTCCTCGAAGGCGGATCCGTACTCGGAGTAATTGGCTTTGGCGACGACGCCCCGGGGTCCCAGGACCCCCAGATAATCCTCCTCGCCCAGGGCGGTGGCTAGGAATAGGGGGTTGAAGGCGAGTGAGAACGCTAGAAGCATATACGACGATCGAAGGATGTATGACGATATCATGATATGGCTTGCTATTTTGGCTGGCGATCTATAAGGATTTTACCATGACGATGGTACCATGGGATCCTATGCCAAGAGGCCGAAGAGAACTATCCCATCGAATTGGCGGGATTCAGAAAAGGTAGATAAGGGTTGACGGGAATGTAGCCCCCTCAACTGGGGAGAGAGAAAGGATGATCGATTACCTGAGGATGCTTCGCATAAAAGACTGGATCAAGTTCTATCCGCTATTTCCGCTCCTGGGAGCCTATCTCGCCGGTGGCGGAAGATCCGAGATCATGCTGGTCTTGATCGCATATATGTTCATCATAGGTTACGCCTTCGTCGTCAACAACTATTATGATGCCGAAATCGACAGGCAACACCGCGGTAAGGTGGAGTCGGGGACGAACCCCCTGGCCATGGGGAGGGTCGATGAGAAGGGGGTTCTCCTCCTCATGTCAGCCCTCGTCTCGATCTCCCTCTTCATCTCCCTCTGGCTGGACCTGTTGGGGGCGGCGTTCGTCGTCCTAAACCTTCTGGTATTGACCGCCTATTCAGCGAGGCGCATAAGGCTGAAGGAACGATATCTTTGGGATATGGCGAGCCACGGTCTCATGTTTGGAACTCTCCCCTTCATCTCCGGGTTCGTCCTCTCTGGAGGGGACCCTTCGAGAGGGATAATCTTGATATCTCTCCTCGTCTTTATAGTCGGCTGTGAAGCCCTGATAGCCCATCAGATAGTGGATTACGCGGAGGATGTGGAGTCGACGACGACCACCGTCACGAGGATCGGGGAGAAGAACGGCCTCTTGATGCTGGGGGGTCTTGCCGCCCTCTCCCTGGTCTTCGCCTTCGCTTCTGCTCGCTTCTACCAGCTCTCCCTGGTAATGACGGCGGCCTCGACCCTTTGTCTGGTGGCTTATCCGGCCTATTCCCTCAGAGGTATGTTGAATGATATCGGTCATCGTCCCAGCGCTGAACGAGGAGGAGCATATAGAGGCGACCCTGAGGTCCCTTCTAAGCCAATCCCTGGGAAGAGAGAGCTACGAGATAGTGGTAGTCGATGGGGGCTCAGATGACGGAACCGCGGCGATCGCCGAGGAGTACGCCGACCAGGTGATCGTCCAGACCCACCCCGGAATAGGAGGTGCCAGGAGGGACGGGGCGGAGGTCGCCTCCGGCCAGATCCTGGCCTTTACAGATGCGGATACCGACTTTCCCAGAGGCTGGCTTGAGGTGATAAGCAGAAACCTGGAGCGGCACGAGGCGAGCACCGGACCGGTGCTATTTCAGGATAGAGACCTCAGGACCGAGATTCTGACGGCTGTGCGAAGCTCCTACAAGCTTCTCAAAGCCTTCAACTTCTGCTACATGATCGGCTCCAACATGGCCATGAGAAGAGAGACATACCGGAGGACGGGGGGCCACAGGGACATATCTCTGCTGGACGACTACGACCTGTCGGTTAAGCTCTTCAAGATCAGAGCCGACGCCGTCTACGACCCCCGCCAGGCGGTCTGGACCTCGTCCCGGCGGGCCCATAAGCTCCTCACATATGGGGTGACAGTCGCCTACGGCCATTACAACTACGCCGTGACCAAAGATTACGATAAGCTCCTCTATTACCCCAAGGTGGAGGAGATGACGGTCAAAGACGTCCTCAACGGAATCCGGTGGGGCAGAAACGTCGTATCGGCGGTGGAGACGGTCCAGTCCACCTTGAAGAAGTAGCCGTCGACCGTTCCACGCCCTTCTCATCGGTTTAGGAACACCGATATCTTTATTTGATAGGTCTGCGTATGCCCCGACCAGAGGGCCGGTAGATCAGGGGTAGATCGCTACCTTGGCATGGTAGAGGCCTCGGGTTCAAATCCCGACCGGTCCATGGATAATAATCCGCATATATGGATAGAACCTCTCAAGCTCCTTTTTCTCTGTCTCAGCCTCACCTCTGGATGGAAAGGTTCAGATACCATACGATCTTTTGCAGATGGATATGCTAGGGGCTATAGAGACCCTGATATTGGCCTTCGCCATAGGGCTGACAGGCGCTCTGGCGCCGGGTCCAACCCTAGTCGCCACCATCAATTCGTCCCTACAAAGGGGGTGGACGGTGGGGCCGAAGGTGGCGACGGGCCACGCCATCGCGGAGATGGGGGTCTTCCTCATGATAGCCCTGGGGGTGGCAACGGTGGTCGAAGATCATACCGCCACCGTCGCCGTCGTAGGTGGTTCGGCCCTGATCCTCTTCGGCCTTCTGACCATGAAGGGGTCCAGGACCGCCACCATGAAGATATCCCAGGGGCACGCCGCATCAAACCCGTATATAGCGGGGGCTTTGACCAGCGTCTCCAACCCCTACTTCTGGATATGGTGGATGAGCATCGGTTCCGCCCTCGTCCTGGCGGAGCTTCGGGAGGGGCTCCTTCTTGCGATGATATTCATGATCGGCCACTGGGGTGCAGATTATGGCTGGTACACCTTCGTCTCGACGAGCCTCCATCGGGGTAGAACGTTTCTATCTGAGGCGAACTACAGGAGAGTCCTCGCTCTATGCGGCGCCTTTCTAGTCCTCTTCGGCGCCAGCTACCTTTTCGGTGCCTGGTCCGCCTGAAGGCTTGATAGATCGGCTGCTCTGCAGGAGTCTACCCTTCAGGGGGAAAATCGCCAGAATCTTATACGATGTCGGAGGGTGGAAGGGGAGGAGATATCGCTTGAACTGGAAAGAAGACGTTTCATACCTCAGGTCCATCCGACCATACATCATCCTCTCCGTCACCCTCTTCCTGGCGGCGGCAGCCCTCGGTTTCGTCATCTCGATCAGCCAGCCCGACCTGGCGGCGTCCACCGTCGGAGACGTCGCCGAGAAGCTCCGATGGATCCTGGAGCTGAGCCCCGGAAAGATGATGCTGGCGATATTCGTCAACAACCTCTTCGTATCGGCGATGGCGCTCCTCTTGGGGGTGGGGTTCGGGATAGTCCCATTCATCGTCGTCGTGGTAAACGGCCTGGTGGTGGGGCTCGTCGTCCATCAGGCGATCCTCGCTGGGGGCGCCGCCTTCGTCATCGTCGCGATCTTCCCCCACGGGATTATAGAGCTGCCCACCGTCCTCGTCTGCATCGGTGTCGGCTTTCGGCTCGGCCATCTGATGATAAAAACCCTCATGGGGTTGGAGGCCGATCTGGAGGGGGAGTTGAGGGCTGCTTTGCGCCTCCTCCGGTGGGTCGTCCTCTTCCTCTTCATCGCGGCGGCGATAGAGACCTTCATAACCCCTGTTCTCATACAACCTTTCATCCAGTCCACGCCAGATCTTCAACCTCTATCGGTGATGGAATGACCGAGTCCAAGCTACCTAGCAAAGATAATTTCAGCGAATGGTATCACGAGCTACTGAAGGCGGGGGAGATCATTGACGTCCGGTATCCCGTCAAGGGGATGTGCGTCTGGTACCCCTTCGGCTTCGCCGTCAGAAGGAACGTCTACGACCTGATGAGGTCCCTCCTCGACCCCGACCACCTGGAGACCCAGTTCCCCCTCCTCATCCCCGAGACGGAGTTCATGAAGGAGGCAGAGCACATCAAGGGCTTCGAGGACGAGGTCTACTGGGTGACCCACGGCGGGACGAGCCCCCTCGACATAAAGCTCGCCCTACGGCCGACGAGCGAGACGGCGATCTACCCCATCTTTAAGCTCTGGGTGAGGAGCCACGCCGACCTCCCCCTCAAGATCTACCAGATAGTCAACACCTTCAGGTACGAGACGAAGCATACCCGGCCCCTCATCAGGCTGCGGGAGATCACCTCCTTCAAGGAGGCCCACACCGTCCACGCATCATGGGAGGAGGCGGCAGAGCAGGTGGAGGCTGCCCTGACCATCTACGCCGAGTTCTACCGCCGCCTCGCCATCCCCTTCCTCTTCGCCAGGAGGCCCTCCTGGGACAAGTTCCCCGGATCGGACTACTCCATCGCCCTGGACACGGTGATGCCCGACGGAAGGACGCTTCAGATCGGGACCGCCCACCATCTGGGGACGAACTTCGCCACCACCTACAGCATAACCTTTGAGGACGAGGGGGGCGAGCAACAGTTTGCAAACCAGACCTGCTACGGCGTCTCGGAGAGGTGCATCGCCGCCCTGATATCGGTCCACGGCGACGATAAGGGGCTCGTCCTCCCCTGGGCGGTCGCCCCGGTCCAGGTCGTCATCGTTCCCATCCTCTTCAAGGAGAAGGAGGCGACGCTGGAGGTCTGCCGGAATATCAAAGAAAAGCTCGCCGCCGCCGGGATGAGGGTTGTGATCGACGAGGGCGACGAGCGGCCCGGCGCCAAGTTCTACAGGTGGGAGATGAAAGGCGTCCCCATTCGAATCGAGATCGGTCCCCGGGATATCAAGAACGGGGTCGCCGTCCTGGCAAGGCGCGACGGCAAAAAATTGACCGTCCTCCTCGGCGAGCTGAATGAGACGATCGAGAGAGTGGCCGCCGACCTCCAAGAGGGGATGCTCGCCCGGGCCCAGGCCTTCCTGGAGAGCAAGGTGAAGGACTGCGAGACGGCAGAGGAGGCGAGGGCCCAGACCGGGGCCGGGGTCGCCCGGGTCGGGTGGTGCGGCTCGGAGGAGTGCGGCCACAGGATCGAGGAGGAGGTCGGGGCGGCCGTCCTCGGCGAGCCGTGGCGCTCCGAAGAGACCTACCAGGGAAGCTGCCTGGTCTGCGGCGCAAACACCGAGAAGTGCGCCCTTCTCGCGAGGCAATACTGAAAACCCATGATGGGTCTCCCGAAGAGAAGAGCATGAAGATCCTCATCGCCGAGTACGCCATCGCCACAGGCCTTCCGGGGACCTTCCAGGTGGAGGGCGGGGCGATGCTCTCGATCCTCGCGGGGAGCTTCGTCCGCCTCGGCCACGACGTCATTTATCCGACGGCGGGGCCCGCCATAGGCGCAGGGCGAGGAGTCGTCCTCGGAGGCAGGAGCGATGACGACTTCGGGAAGTTCCTCGCCGGGACGCAGGCCGACGCAGGCCTCGTCATCGCCCCCGACGAGCTTCTCCCCGGATTCCTTGAGTTTCTGGAAGAAAGCGCCATCAACCTCGGCTCCTCCCCGAAGGCCGCCCTTCTATCGGCCGATAAGCTCGCATGTACCCGCCGTCTCCAGGAAGAGGGGGTTCCCGTCGTCGAGATAGCAGATCCCTACGACCCCGGCGACGGCCCCTTTGTCCTGAAGCCCCGGTTCGGCTGCGCCTCCGAGGGGTTGGAGCTCGTCGACAAGCTCCCGGAAGAGGTGGGCGACGGCCTGATCGCCACCAAGTACCGCGAGGGTGAACCCCTCAGCGTCAGCCTCATCGCCGCAGGCGACCGGGTTCTACCCCTGACCATAAACAAGCAGCTCATCTCCGTCGAGGCAGGGTTCGAGTACCAGGGCGGGATCGTCCCCTACCATACTGACCGGGAGGAGGAGATTCTGCGGGTGGCGAAGGCGGCGGCCCGCGCCCTCGAACTTCGAGGCTACGCCGGGATCGACCTCGTCGTCGGCGACCTTCCCCGGGTGGTTGACGTGAACCCAAGGCCCACCACCTCCATCGTGGGGATTTCAAAGGTGATGCGCAAGGAGCTGGCGGACCTGATCCTGAGGGCCAGGTTCGCGACTCTGCCGGAGGGGGTGACGGTGGAGGGGGTCTGCGAGTTTCGGAAGGGGGAGCTGGAACTGCAGGGGAATGGGCTATCGTCGGGGCGAGGATGATGCGGGCTGGCCCGGCCAGTTCTCGAAGTCTCGATGGCAATCGCGGAGTTTCTGGCTCGATCTTGCCGCCTTGCTAGAAAAGTGGTGATAGCAGATCGTTCTATCTTCTGCCGCTGTCGCCCCGCGCGAGCTTCCAGAAATCCTCTTCAGAGATGCCCAGCTGCTTGAGGATCTCATAAAATAGCCATCCGCCAATTTCGCTGTTGGCGTGGATGGGGATGGTCGTCGCCCGTCCATCCGGATGCTTCCAACGGGCGTGGCCGCCTTTCTGTCGGATCTTTTGAAATCCAAGCTTTGCGGCTGCCTTCTCCAGGTCCTTAGCTCTGGCAGGCATGGACCGACTCCAGGTCGACGTCCTGGGGCAACTGCCTTCCTTCTTCTCTGTATTCCTCTTTGATAATCTCGAAGACGTTGACGATCTCGGCCTGCGCCTCGTCGGGAGTCTCCCCCCAGGCGTGGCACCCTGGGATGGCGGGGACGTAGGCTACAAAGGTGCCGTTATCGTCCGGACGAAGGACGATCGTATAGTCGTGAAGGCGCTTCATCAAAGGTTATTTTCGCTTTTCAGAATATAAATCTTCTCTGCAAAAGGATGGCTGGTGACAGTTGCCGGGGGTTTTTGCGCCCGGGGAGGTCGGCGCCGCCTCCGGCGCTGGTCTGCTGCAATCGCCTCGACCGAAAGCCAAGCCGACATCTCGCGGTACGCTCCGGGCGAATTGCGCCCTCGGGCCTATCGGGGGTACGCCGGGATCGACCTCGTTGGCGGCGACCTCCCCCGGGTGGTGGACGCGAACCCGAGGCGCATCTCCTTCGTCGGGATCGCGAAGGTGATGCGAGGAGGAGCTGGCTAATCTCGTCCTGAGGGCGCGGGGTTCGACGCTGCCGGAAAGGTGACGGTGAATGAGGTCTGCGAGTTTCGGAAGGGGGTGCAGGACCTTTGCTACGGTTCAGAGGGCGTTGAGGATATCCTGGATTATCATTCTGCGACGCCTTTGAGATGGGCTTGGACGCCCGACCAGTATTTGCGGGCCGACTCGTAGCTCTCCCAGATGATGAAGTCGTCCCACTCGTCGAAGGACTCGTCTCTCTTCCTCGATCTGATCCGCTCTTCGAACTTCTCAAAGCTCATATCGTATTTGGCGCGCATCTCTTCGATCAGGGAGTCGAAGTGACGGATCTTCGATCCGGCCTGATCGAGAACGAGGCTTCTCAGGGCGTCTTTCTCGTCCTTGAAGAGGCCGTCTCGAACGAGCATGGAGATGGGCTCGAAGACCTCCCTGGATACGTCAACAGTCTCGCTCATTCTCTTCACCGACCTGGAAAATAAGGCCTTCAAGAGATATAAATGCGGCGAAGATACGCCGGGATCGACCTCGTCGTTGGCCTATCGTGCGCATCATCCCCCCACCGTCCCCGAAATCCACGCCGCTCCCCCCCCTGGCCGATCGATCACCGGGCGCCCTCGACCCGCGGGCGACGTGCTCGGTTACGAAATGAGCTTGCACAGATGGCGAACAACATCGGCTTCGTCATATAACCAAGTATATAAAATCTCGACGCAAAATAGACGAGAGATGAAGGCAAAGTTCAACGTCCTCGTCGAGAGAGACGAAGACGGATACTACGTCGCCACCGTCCCATCTCTCCCCGGATGCCATACCCAGGCGAAGAGCCTGGACGATCTCATCGAAAGGGCGAAAGAGGCTATAGAGCTCCGCCTTGAGGCAGAGAAATAGATCGATCCTTGGGCACCCTCAACCCTCAAGCAGCCGGAGAGATGCAGCGACTGCATCTCGGACGCCCGATGGAAGGGATTCTTTGTGATGTTGAAGAGCAGCCCCGGAGGTGAGGCAGGGCTGGCTCGGAGTCAAAAACATAACCGGACGAAAATCAGCTACAAGGGATAAGATCCGCTGACTCAGGCGATGGCGAGATATTCAGTTTTAAGAGGGATTTAATAAGGTTCAGGCCCATAAAGCCCTCCGGTGATCCTCAATGATGAGAGCCAAGCTTGAAGGCGATAAGCTTTCGATCCCCGAAGCTATCATACAAAGAGCGGGCCTCAGGGACGGCGATGAGGTGGAGGTCGGGCTGGAAGACGGAAAGGTTGTGATCAAGCCTCTGAAGCCTTTAGTCAGCTTAGCCAAATTCAAGGGGGAGCTGAGAGGCTGCGTCGAGAGTTCAAAGGTCGATCCCCTCGAGGCGAAGAGGATATGGAAAGAATGATATTCGTCGACTCCAACATCTGGTGCTACTACTTCGATCGATCCACCATAGAGCACGATCTCGTCTCGGAGAGGCTGGAAGATGCCCTCGAAAGCGGAGTGGCCATAAATACTGTGGTGGCGATGGAGGTGGCCCATTACCTCATAAGGAACCTGGGACCGTCTGGGAAGAAGAAGATGGAAGTCTTCCTATCCTACCCAATGGAGGTCGTCGACTTCGATCAATATATCGCACGAAGATCAATAGAATATCTGTCTAGGCTCTCGCATACGGGAATTGGCGGCAGAGACGCCACAATATTGGCCTCGATGGAAGGGATTGGGATCGAGAAGCTCATGACCCATGATCAAGCCTTCAAGAGGATAGATTTTATCGAGGTGGTAGATCCATTTAGTCTAATCGTCGGGATGGGCATGCTCGACGAGATAGGAGCATGATGTTGCTTCCGCGTCGTTAAGATAGCTTTCAAGAAATGGCGGCAGACGAATATAGTCGATCTTATGAGATAACGAGCAGGGCATCTCTTTCAGCGCCCACGCCGCCCTCCTTCTCGTTACCTCAATTAGGTGAGTCTCCTCCTTATTTCCGATCCTCCGCCCCCACCTCCTGGCCGGTCGATCCTCGGGCGCCCTCGACCCGCAGGCGGCAGGAGGGTGGCCGAAAGGCCCGCGATCGCTGCCGCCCACCATTATCGCGGTTTTCGAAATCCTCTTAAGGTATCAGATCAGAATCTGAGCAGCAAAAATGGTGGATGCATGAAGAATTATCGCTTTTCCGTAGTGATCGAGAAGGACAAGGACGGGTACTTCGCCTTCTGTCCCGAGCTTCAGGGCTGCTACACTCAGGGAGATACTTATGAAGAGGCCCTCGAGAACGTGGAGGACGCGATCTCACTCCACGTGAAGGATATCCTGGAGGCCGGTGAAGAGCTTCCAGAGGTCGAGTTCGTCAGCCTGACCTCTCTTGAAGTGGCCGTATGACGGATAAGCTTCCACGAGTCACCGCCGATGAGGTCATCAGAGCCCTGGAGAGGGCAGGGTTCTTCCTGGCAAGGCAGAGCGGGAGCCATAAGATCTTCAAGAATGAAGAGGGGACGAGGATAACCATCCCGTACCACTCAGGAAAGATCCTCCACCCAAAAATCCTGAAAAGCATCCTCAAAGACGCGGACTTGACCGCGGACGAATTCAGGGATCTGATGAGATAAAAGTCAGAATTCATCATTTTCAACGACACCGCCGCGCCGTTCGGGCGCATCATCCCACCGTCCCCGAAAACCACGCCGCCCACCTCCCGGCCGATCTCTCCCCGGGCGCCCTCGACCCGCGGGCGGCATCCTCAGCCACGAAATGAGCCTGCACAGATGGCGAAAAACCCCGGCTTCGTCATATGACCAAGTATATAAAATCTCGACGCAAAATAGTCGAGAGATGAAGCCAAAGTTCAACGTCCTCGTCGAGAAAGACGAAGACGGATACTACGTCGCCACCGTCCCATCCCTCCCCGGATGCCATACCCAGGCTAGGAGCCTGGACGATCTCATCGAAAGGGCGAAAGAGGCTATAGAGCTCCGCCTTGAGGCAGAGAAATAGATCGATCCTAGGGGACCCTCAACCCTCAAGCAGCGGGAGATATGCAGCGACTGCATATCCGACGCCCGATGGAAGGGATTCTTTGTAATGTTGAAGAGCAGCCCCGGAGGTGAGGCAGGGCTGGCTCGGAGTCAAAAACATAACCGGACGAAAATCAACTACAAGGGATAAGATCCGCCGACTCAGGCGATGGCGAGATATTCAGTTTTAAGAGGGGTTTAGGTACAGTTCCGGGAGACCCCAAAACCCTTAAATAACGCCGCCATCATTGCCTTGATGCACATTAGAGTACATCAAAACTCATCGTTTCTGGAGGATATAACTTTGAAAACTAAAATTCTGCTGGATGAAGAAGAGATGCCGAAACGGTGGTACAACGTCGCGGCCGACCTCTTGACCCCCCTGGACCCGCCCCTCCACCCCCAGACGGGAGAGCCCCTCAAGCCCGAAGACCTGGAGATGATCTTCCCTAAGGGGCTTATAAGGCAGGAGATGTCCACGGAGCGGTGGATCGATATCCCCGACGAGGTCCGGGAGATCCTGCGGCTCTGGAGGCCGACCCCCCTCTTCCGGGCCCACAGGCTCGAGGAGCACCTCAAGACCCCGGCCCGCATATACTACAAGTACGAGGGGGTCAGCCCCGCAGGGAGCCACAAACCGAATACCGCCGTCCCCCAGGCCTACTACAACATGAAGGAGGGGGTCGAGAGGATCGCCACCGAGACCGGCGCCGGCCAGTGGGGGTCGGCCCTCTCCATGGCGACGTGCCTATTCGATATCCAGTGCCGGGTCTACATGGTCCGGGCGTCCTTCGACCAGAAGCCCTACCGTAAGTCCATCATGCAGGTCTGGGGAGCCGAGTGCGTCGCCAGCCCCAGCGAGCTGACGAACGCCGGTAGGATGATCTTAAAAGATCACCCCCACACCGGCGGAAGCCTGGGGATCGCCATCTCCGAGGCTGTCGAGGACGCCGCGACCCACGAGAACACAAACTACGCCCTCGGCTCCGTCTTAAACCACGTCCTCCTCCACCAGACCGTAGAGGGGCTGGAGCTGCAAAAGCAGATGGCCATGGTCGAGGACTACCCCGACGTCATATACGGATGCGTCGGCGGAGGCTCCAACTTCCCCGGGATGGTCTTCCCCTACGTACCCGAGAAGCTGAAGGAGAAGAAGGAGATCAGGATGGTCGCCTGCGAGCCCTCCGCCTGCCCGACCCTGACGAAGGGGCTATTCACCTACGACTTCGGCGACACCGCCAGGCTCACCCCCCTCCTCAAGATGTACACCCTGGGCCACGACTTCATACCACCCTCGATCCACGCCGGAGGGCTCCGGTATCATGGCGACGCCCCCCTCCTCTGTAACCTCGTCCACGACCGGGTGATTGAGGCCCAGTCCTTCCACCAGAACGAGGTCTTCAAGGCCGCCGTCACCTTCGCCAGGACGGAGGGGATCCTCCCGGCCCCCGAGGCGTCCCACGCCCTCAAGCCCGCCATAGACGACGCCATCGCCTGCAAGAAGACCGGCGAGGAGAAGACGATCGTCATCTCCCTCAGCGGCCACGGCCACTTCGACCTATCCTCCTACGACGCCTACTTCGCAGGAAATCTGGTCGACTACGAGTACCCCGAAGAGCTGGTGAAGCAGTCTCTGGCAAATGTGCCCAAATTCTGACCTATGATGGGGGGGATGAGCGGTCTGAAGAAGGTGGGGTTCCTTGTAAACCCCATCGCCGGCATGGGCGGAGCCGTCGGCCTCAAGGGTACTGACGGCCTCGCCGAGGAGGCGGTGGCCCGAGGAGCAGTCCCCGTATCCCCCCGCCGCGCCGAGATCGCCCTCGAGGATCTCTCTGGGGTCGACGCCCTCTTCCTGACAGCTGGCGGGGATATGGGGGAGTGGGCCCTCCGGAAGTCAGGCCTGCGATATAAGGTCGTATATAAATCGCTGGACCAGTCGACGGCGGAAGATACCCGGAAGGCCTCGAGCTCCTTCATCGAGGAGGGCGCCGACCTGATCGTCTTCTGCGGAGGTGACGGGACCGCCCGGGACGTCTCAGAGGTGGCGGGATCGCAGGTTCCCATCATCGGCATCCCCGCCGGGGTCAAGATGCATTCCGGGGTCTTCGCCATCAGCCCCCAAGCCGCGGGGGAGCTAGTCCGGGGATATCTGGAAGGAGACCTCCACTTCCGGGAGACGGAGATCGTAGACGTCGACCAGGAGCTGTACAGATCCGGGACCCTCGAGACGAAGATCTACGGGATAGCCGTCACGCCCTACAGACCTGTCCTCGTCCAGGAGAGAAAGCAGATCTATTCGAGCCGGGACGAAGAGGTCTTCAAAGAAGAGATAGCCGTCTTCGCCTCGGAGTTCATGCGGGACGGCTCCGCCTACATACTGGGGGCGGGTACCACCACCGCCAAGATCGCCGAGCTCCTGGGGGCGGAGAAGACCCTCCTGGGGGTTGACGTCCTAAAAAGCGGCAGAATTATCTGCTCGGACGCCTCGGAGAAGGACCTCCTCCGGACCATCGACGAGGCGGGAGCTGCTAAGATAATCGTAAGCCCCATAGGAGCCCAGGGGTTCGTCCTCGGGAGGGGGAGCCAGCAGATAAGCCCCGAGGTCATCCGAAGGGCCAACCCTGAGAACCTGATAATCGTCGCCACACCCCATAAACTGAAGGAGACGCCCCGTCTCCTCGTGGATACCGGCGACCCGGAGATCGACGAGATGATTGCGGGCAGAAGGCAGGTGATCTGTGGCTACAGGATAGCCCAGCTCAAAGATGTAGAAGCTTCATCGAAGGTCGGGACGGACTAGATACTAGATAGACCGCCTATATCTTTTGTATAAAAAATGGGTTTTGAGGGGAAGCAGGATCCTGCGCTTCTGGGAACCGTTCCCCTTTATCGTTACCTCAACGAGTTCCAGAGGGCAACCAGATGATCGCCGTACAGAACGTAAATGAGGACGAACACCCCGAGGATTATGTACATGTTTGAGATGTACACGAGCCACTGTAGCATTCGCGCCTTCTTCTCGGGGGTTCCAAACCAATCTTTCGCCTTCCGTTCCAGCAGGTTGGGCATATGATGACGCCGCATAAGATGCTTATGCAGCCTTGGATTTCGCCGCTTCCGCCAGCTTAGCGGCCTCTGCGGCCTTAGCCGCCCTCTGAGCCTTCCCCTTCAGCATCTTTAGCTTGACCAGGTTGTCCCTCTCCATCTCTTCCAGAGCGAAGCCGATGAACCGGACGGTATCGTGGATGTCGGGGATGACCTTGAACTCCAAGGCGTTGACCCGTCTCTTGGTGGCCTCTATGTCCTCCACCAGCTTTATCAGCGCCGTCTCCACCTCTGCAGCGGTGACTATCTTGTCTACGAGGCTCTCGTAGGCGTCAGCCGCATCGTCGATGGCAGCGCTGGTGCCAATTATGCCGTATCCGCGCTCAAACATCTGCTTTTGAACAGAATCCGCCGTAATCTTCGGCACAACGACGCCCATGATGTTCCTGCTTTCCAGCTCTATAGCCGGCTCCTTCTGGAGGGCGAAGGCGACGCTCCTGATCGCCAGCGCACCCTCGGTGGCCTTGGCCATGTTGAGGCTCTGCTCAGCTCTTACGAAGTCCTCCACAAGCTCCTGCCTGATCGTTCTCGCCTGGGTGAGGACCTCAAAGAATTCGATCATCAGACCGTCACGCTTCATCTTCAGAAGATTGTGACCCATCTGAGCGACCTTGATCCTCCTCTTGAGGGCGATCAGAACCGCCCTGGTCGGCTTCGTCCCTCTGATTACGGCCATGATCTCACTCTTTCTTCCTGTACCTGGGGTGGTACTTCTTGATGAGGTGGTCGTCGATCCTCGTCAGCATCGTCTCGGGAAGGGCCTGCAAGAGGTTCCATCCGATATCGAGGGTATCGAAGATAGAACGGTCCTCGTCTCTGCCCTGGTTGACGAACTTCCGCTCGAAGGCATCGGCGAACTCCAGGACGAGCCTATCTCTCTCGGAGAGAGCTTCCTTACCGACGATGGCGACGAGCCCTCGCAGATCACAGCCCTCTGCGTAGTAGGCGTAGAGCTGGTCTGAGACCGCCCTGTGGTCCTCTCGGGTGTGGCCAGCGCCGATCCCGGAGTTCATCAGCCTGCTGAGGGATGGCCTGATGTCGATGGGCGGGTAGATCCCCTTTCGGTGAAGCTCACGAGATATGATGAGCTGACCTTCGGTGATGTAGCCGCTGAGGTCGGGTATGGGGTGGGTGATGTCGTCGCCGGGCATGGTGAGGATGGGGAACTGGGTGATGGACCCCTTCTTCCCGGTGATGATCCCG
This sequence comes from Candidatus Methanocrinis natronophilus, assembly GCA_029167045.1. GTDB lineage: Archaea > Halobacteriota > Methanosarcinia > Methanotrichales > Methanotrichaceae > Methanocrinis > Methanocrinis natronophilus. Next base: position 20,352 of record JARFPK010000015.1, on the reverse strand, counting down.
GCCCTCTCATACTGGATGGCGAGGTCGGTGTACATGTAGCCGGGGTAGCCTCTCCTTCCAGGCACCTCTTCACGGGCAGCCCCCATCTGTCTCATCGCCTCGCAGTAGTTGGTCATGTCGGTGTAGATGACCAGAACGTGCATATCCAAGTCGAAGGCGAGGTACTCGGCGGTGGTGAGCCCGAGCCTGGGCGTCAGCAGTCTCTCTACAGCGGGGTCGTCGGCCAGGTTCAGGAAGATGACGGCCCTCTCCAGGGCTCCGGTCCTCTCGAAGTCGGCCATGAAGTTCTGAGCTTCTTCGTTGGTGATGCCCATGGCGCAGAAGACCACGGCGAAGGACTCGGCCTCTCCGAGGGCCTTGGACTGACGGGCGATCTGGAGAGCCACATCGTTGTGGGGAAGTCCTGCTCCGGAGAAGATGGGGAGCTTCTGGCCCCGGACTAAGGTGTTGGTCCCGTCGATGGTGGAGATGCCGGTCTGGATGAAAGCCCTCGGCTTCTCCCTTGCGGCGGGGTTTATGGCCGCGCCTGCGATCTCCTTCTCTACATCGGGGACGATCGGCGGGCCGCCGTCCCTGGGCTGTCCTGACCCTGAAAGGACTCTCCCGATGATGTCGGGAGCGAGGGGCATCCTGATGACGTCCCCGGTGAACTTCACGGAGGTGTCCTTGCCCAGGCCGCCCGTTCCCTCGAACACCTGGACGACGACGACTTCGTTGGAGGTGTCCAGAACCTGGCCTCTCTTCACCTCTCCCTTCTCGGTCCGGATCTCCACAAGCTCGTTGTAGCCTACGGGCTCGGTCTTCTCGACGAAGAGGAGAGGGCCCTTGATCTCGTTAATCGTTTTGTACTCCTTGGTCATTGAAACCACCCTCATGACATCGTCTTGAACTCGCTCTCCATCTGAGCCGTCACCTTCGCAAGCTCCGGCTCATAGTCCTCAACGAGCCTGACCTTGGCCAGGGCATCCTTAGAGGGCGTTCCGAGGATCACATCGGTGGGCACTCCCCGGGCCAAGGCCTCGAAGGCGCGATCCCTGTACTCCAGGATCGCCTTTAGGAGGTCGAACTGCTTCTTGTAGGGACAGAAGGTATCCACCGGGTGGAAGGCGCTCTGAGCCAGCCAGAAGTTTATGATCATCCTGGCGACCTCCAGCGTGAGCTGCTGGTCCTCAGGAAGCGCGTCGGACCCGACGAGCATCACGATCTCTTCCAGCTCTGCGTTCTCCTGGAGGATCTCCATGGCACGCCTCTTGTTCTTGTTCCAATCGGGAGATACGTTCTCCACGAACCACGGCTCCAGGGCCAGGTCGTAGAGGGAGTAGCTGTCCAGCCAGTTGATCGACGGGAAGTGACGCCTCTGGGTCAGCTTTGAGTCGAGAGCCCAGAATACCTTCGTGATACGGAGGGTGTTCTGAGTTACAGGCTCTGTGAAGTCTCCTCCAGGGGGACTGACCGCTCCGACGATGCTGATGGAACCCTCTGTCCCCTCCAGGGTCGTCACCCTGCCGGATCTCTCGTAGAAGTCGGCGAGCCTCGCCCCGAGGTAAGCGGGATACCCTTCCTCACCAGGCATCTCTTCAAGACGGCTGGAGAGCTCTCTCATCGCCTCTGCCCACCGAGAGGTGGAGTCGGCGGTCATCATGACGTCGTATCCCATGTCTCGATAGTACTCCGCGGTGGTGATCCCGGTGTAGATGGATGCCTCCCTCGCGGCTACAGGCATGTTTGAGGTGTTGGCGTAGACGATGGACCTCTCCATGAGAGGCCTGTCGGTCCTGGGGTCCACCAGCTCCGGGAACTCGTGAAGCAGGTCCGCCATCTCGTTGCCCCGCTCACCGCAGCCGACGTAGACGACTATGTCGACGTCCGACCACTTGGAGAGGGTCTGCTGCATGACCGTCTTGCCGGTGCCGAAGCCACCGGGGATGGCAGCGGTTCCGCCCTTGGCGAGGGAGAAGAACCCGTCGATGACCCTCTGTCCCGTCCTCAAGGGGATGGTGGGTGCCTGCTTAATCCTTGATGGTCTGGCTCTCCGAACCGGCCAGTACTGGATCATGGGAAGCTCAGTTCCGTCCTCCAGGACGCAGATCGTATCTTCTACGTTGAAGTTGCCGGAGTGGATCTCCTTTATGGTGCCCCTCGTGTCTGGAGGCATCATTATCTTGTGCTTGATTAGGAGCTGCTCCTGAACGGTTCCGATCGTCTGTCCCGGCTCCACCTTGTCGCCCTTCTTGGCGACGGCGGTGAACTCCCACTTCTTCTTGTGATCGATGCCATCAACGAAAAGACCTCTGCTTATGAAGTTCCCAGACGCCTCCACCAGCTGGGGGAGAGGTCTCTGGATGCCGTCATAGATAGAGGTAAGAATCCCTGGACCGAGTTGTGCTACCAGCGGTGCTCCCGTCTCCTTGACGGGCTCGCCCGGCTTGACGCCATCGGTATCTTCGTATACCTGGATGACGTGCTTGTCCCCGGCGATGCCGATGATCTCGCTCATCAGCCCCTCTTCGCCGACCAGGACCAGGTCGTACATGTGAGACTTTAGACCTGTAGCCTGCACCACCGGCCCGGCAACTCTGTGAACTTTGCCCGTGCCTACTTCCATAAATCAACACCTATTGCCCTTTTAATCTTCTCTCGCATCTCTACGCTCTGCTCAGCTCCGATGGCTATCACCGTTGGCTTGACAGATTCGGTCAGGGTGCCCCTCAGCCTGGAAGGAAGGGCGTTGAAATCCGACTGGCTCAAAACGACGATGCCTACGTCGGGGTCAGCCATGACCTCTTCTATCTTCGAGATTAGCTCATCCTCTGAAGTGGTTTCGTAAGCCTTCCGTATCCCTGCCAAGGTGAAACCTATAACGGAATCTCCTCTGCCGATAACAGCGATCTGCATTACGCCACCACCTGCTCTTCGATGAGCTCAGCAGAAAGGCCCGCCTCTTTGCCGCGGACTATCTTTCTGATGTTAGAAACTTCCGTCTCCTTGCTGACGATATAACCGAGGACCGGAAGGATGGAGAGCGGATGATAGTTGGAGAGCGCCCAGGCGTACCTAACGAGATATGCCCGCAGACGCGCCTCTATCCTGCTCACGCTCCCCCCTTCAGCCACCACGTCTGAGATGGCGCCCCAGAAGGGATAGCCTTCAAGCCCCCTGACAAACTCGTTGTAGGACTGGCCCGCCATCCTGCTGAACTCCTCGTGGAGCTTCCCACCGGCTAGGAGGTTATCCTGTATCACTGCCGCCTCGATCCCGGCCTTGTTCATCCTGAAGAGCGTGACCAGGTTCTTGACGTCTATCTCCTTTCGGACGTATTTCAGCAAGAGACCTCCTCCGACGGAGAGGGTGCCGCCCACAGCTCGTTCCATCCTGAAGTAGTAGAGCTTGTCCAGGGCGTTCTCCACCGAAGAGAGCATCTCACCGTCATACTGAGTCAGAGCCTCGTAGTAATCAGTCCCATCGAAGGCCTGTACGACCTCCTCGATCCTCTCCTTCTTGGCAAGACCCTCGAGGAATTCGAGGTCCAGCTCTCCAGCAGGGACGAGGTACTTCATGATCTCCTCGTCGCTGGCGCCATAGAACTTGCCTCGGAGTATCGTCTTGATATTCCAGATATCCCATCTCCTCAGATACTCGAGAATCAGGAACTCGGGCTCATCGATCGAGACCCTCAAGAGCTTCTTGTAGGTCTTGGCCAGGTTGGCGAAGGTGGCGTACTCCACCAGCTCCGCGCCAGAGTGGTCCTTGGCCATCAGGTCGATCTCCTCCTTGTACTGAGTCTCCTCCAGGTAACGGGTGATCTCGGGGATATCCATGCCCAGCATCCTCTGATACATCTCATGGGGTATGAGCTTCGTCTTCATCGCTCGAACCCGACCCGTGATGTATGCATACTTCACCGGTTGTCCGAACTTCGGCAAACGTAATACCGGCATGGACTCACCCAAACAGTATCTTGGAGACGTCTTTCATGGACTTGCTGAATGCTTCGCTCGCCAGAGTTTCGTAGGTGTGATCGTAGCTCATCGATCCATCTTCGCTCTCTATCACGACGCCGCCTGCGGTATCGACGGTCCCAGCAAATTTGGGGGCAAGAGAAGAGACGAGGGTCTTGTCCTTCTTGCTGGACTTGACCTTCATCTCCTTCATGTCGTACTGCTTGACGATCTCCTTGATGAGTTTCTCGTTCTCCTTCTCAGGCAGCTTTGATACCGCCTCGATGAGCTTCATACGAGCCTCCTCCATGAGATCTTTGCGCACGTTAAGCTCGGCCCTCTTGACCTCAAGACGGGCGCTGGATAAAATCCTGCGCTCAAGAGCCTCTACAGCGCTGTCTGCTTCCCCCATCTTCTCGGACTTGATCTCGGCGGCACGTTCTCTGGCTTCATTAAGTATCCTTGCGACCTCTTGCTCGGTCTCGGCGTTGATCTCCGCGACCTTGCTCTTATTGGTGGCAAGGATGTCCTCAACCACTGCGTCTAGTGCCATTCCTCTCGACCTCCCTCAGGATGGCGAATTCACGCGAAGGGCGTCCAGGCGAACATCAGGATCAGTGAAACCGCAAGGCCGAAGATGATGAGTGTCTCGGGCAGAAGCATCAGGAAGAGACCCTTGCCCAGGAAGCCGGGCTCCTCAGCCACAACGCCCACCACAGCAGCTCCGATGCCCTGCTCACCAACACCCGCTCCGATACCGGCAAGTCCAGTCGCAAGACCGGCGCCAACAGCTATAAGTCCATACAGTATTCCACCATCAGTAATTTCTGCTACCATTTCCAAATCCCTCCGTTAGCTAATCCTAATCTCAATCTCTCAGGAACCTTCGGACACGTCCGAAAGGTGAATACTCAACTCCACCACCATGCCCGCTGTAGAACTTGGTGAACATCTCGACGTAATGCAACCTGAGGGGGTGCATGAACGGAGAGAGAATACCAAGAAGCAGGTTGATGAAGTGAACTGTGATTAATACAACTATACCAACGACGATAGCGATCGTCGTGAAGCCGTCATGCCCTCCGCCGCTGAGCATCGGCATCGCAACGTAGAATGCCAGCTGGTTTGCAGCGAAAGCGACGCCCACCGAAGCGAGGCCAATGGCCAGAAGTCGCAGGTAGGATATCAGGTTGCTGACAAAGAAGGGCACGTGAGTTACGCCCATGATCCCTTCGGGACCCTTCACCATCATGCCTATGGAAACGACCAGGACGAACCCACTCAAGATAACAAGCGGGTGAGTCAATCCGCCGAGGATCATCCCCAGAAGACCGACGACGAAGAATACCTGGAAGAGGAGGACAGGGAGCCTCTCAAAGTAGGCGTGGTCCTTCTTGCCATATGCCAGCTCGTTCTTGACGCCCAGGATAGAACCTACTCCGGTGTGGAGGACGCCGATGAAGAGGCTGATACCGATCAGCAAAAGAACAGAGGCGGTCTCCAACCTGAACATCGGGAATACGGGCCCAGCGAAGCCGGCGATCTCGGGACCTATCCTTCCCAGGGGACCGTAGAACTCAGGTCCGAAGGAGGTGCCTATCGCATATGGATTGGCGACCGTTCCCAGAAGGCCTACATGGTGAGAGCTGCTGAATATATAGGCCCAAAGTCCTAGAGGCCCGAAGAACTCGCCGAAGAGGATGCCAAATATTATCGCCCATATGCTCGATATCAGGACGATGCTTATGAGAGATTGCCATCCAGGGGTCCTGAACTTTCGCCGGAGCAAGAGCATTACGACGAATATGATGATCCCGTACCCCACATCCCCCAATATCAGGCCGAACATCACCGGGAAGAATACGAATATCAGCGGAGTAGGATCGAACTCCTTGTACTCAGGGATCGCGAAGAGCCGGGTGATAAGCTCGAAGGGCCGGACCACCTTGGGGTTATTCATCTTGGTGGGGATGTCCTCCCCGCCCTCGACGAACTTCTCAGCCTCGGAGCTATCCAGCATCTCCACCTGGACCCGCCCTCCGGCGGCGCCCTCTAGCTCCTTCTTCACCATATCGAACTGATCGGTGGGGAGCCAACCGTCTATGACGAAGGCGCTCTCCGTGGAGGCGAATCTCAGAGGAGACTCGGCTTTCTGGGACTGGATCGAGATGTACTCGTCTATGGCCAGGATCAGGTCCTCGTGCTGGGCCCTGATGTCCTTCAGCTTCTTCTGAAGCGGCGCCTTCTCTCCCTCCAGCCTCTTGGCGTCGGATTCGAGGGCGCTTATGGCACCAGCGATGCTGCCAGTCAGTCCGCGGGGAACGGATATCTCAGAGAACCCGTGCTCTGAGAGGATCGCCGAAACCTCTCCCGCTTTCTCCCCCGGTACGAATACAGCTACAGCGGTAGCGGCAGCTGAGCCGGCTGAGAATACCTCGTTTACATACGAGACCTTCGATACATCGGCCTCGACGGGAGAAGAGACGGTTCCTACAAAAGCTGCCAGGGAATCATAACCGTATAACAGCTCCAGATTCAACGGGAGGGCGGCGAGAGGCTTCAAGGACTTGGCCTGATCCTGCTTGATCTTGACTTCGTTGTCGATCTCAGAGATCCGCTCTGCCGTGGCGATCACTTCATCGCCGATGCTTCCGAGAACCCCGCCCATCTGGGAGATGACCTGATCTGTGGAGAACTGTTTATCCGGCATCTTGTCGGTGATCTCCAGGTATCTCTCTATGGACCGGAGCTTTATGAGCTGTTCGGCATATTCAGAGGACTTTCCCACCGGCTTACCCATTCCGAAGGATTCATCGTCGCCAGAATAGTTGACGACGTGCAACAGGTTAAGCTCGTGCAGCTTCTCAATGACAGGTTCTATTACCTTATTCGACCCGGCGACGACAACACGGCTCATCTCAACGGGTCTAAGCATGCAACAACCCCATAAACTCCTTTAATAGATGTTCAACCGCCTTGTCTACCTTGCCGCTGGCGCCGCCCTTCATCGCAGTGACCTTCTCCATGCCTTCGTCGATGATCACCTGTTTCTTGGTCTGAACACCCTTCTCGGCATCTGCAAGACGCTTTTCGTAATACTCCTGCGCCTCGGCTTCAGCCTGTTTCACCATATTCATTGCTTCGGCAGTGGCATCGGCGATCCGCTTGTCTCGCTCCTTTTGGGCCCGTTCGATGCTTGCTTGAGCATCGGCCTCCGCCTGCTTAATCTTCGATAAGATCTCGTGTCTCGTCATCTGATCCCTCTACCCTCACTACATCCTTACCGTTTTCAGAGAGCGCTACCATCACTCGAGCTGTGATAAACGTTCTCTCCTCATAACATGTAACAATATAAACTCTTCGGTTTTGGGGGATATCGTCTCCCGTTCTGGAATATCTCATATCTTCCAGTACTGCAACGCCGCCTCCAGCTCTTTGTGACTTCTGGCGTACTCATCGGCAAAGATCCCTGCACCCCACGCCTCCACCGCCTGGACCATCGCCATCGCGCCGCCGGTCGTCCCCCAGGGGTGGCCGTGGACCCCGCCCCCCGCCTGGACTATGCAGTCTACCCCGTAACCTTCGAGGTTGGGGCGGAGGTTACCGGGATGGAGACCCCCCGAGGCGACGGGAAATACCGGGGATAACCCGTACCATTCCTGCCTGAGGACGTCTCTACATTGGTCGTTCTCCTCCCTGTCGGCTGCCATCTTGCCGAGATAGCTGCCGGTATGAAGGTTCGTCCCCCCCGTCATCCGAACAAGCCTGGATATGGGGACCATGGATATACCGTGGCTTCTGTCCCGGGTGAAGGCTCCATGCATCGTCCTGTGGACGTGGACGGGGACCTTCACCCCCCGGGATAGGACCTCCAGGGCGGAGAAGCCCGATGTGAGGACGTCTATCATCACCATGTTGGCACCGCGATCGATGGCATCCTCCGCCCGCTCCAAGATCTCCTCGGCGCCCGATGTGACGTTTACGGCATAGAAGGCCTTCTTGCCCGTCTCGTCCTCCACCTTGGAGAGCTCCGCCATCACCGCCTCCACCCTCTCGTCCATGGGGCAGAAAGACTGGTCGGTGAGGGTCTCGTCGTCCTTGATGAGATCCAGCCCCCCCCTCACCGCCTGCCCCGCCACCTCGGCCGTCTCCTGGGGGCGCAGGCCCACCTTCGGCTTGATGATCGTCCCCACCAGGGGGCGGTCGAAGACCCCGAGGATCTTCCGCGCCTCCTTTATCCCGAACCTAGGCCCTTTGTGAACCGAAACCAGGCTCTGGGGAAATATGACGTCCAGGAGCCGGACCTTCTTTAGGGCCGAAAGGCCGAAGAGATTTCCAGCGACGACGGATAAGTACTGGGGTATGTTCCCCGGCTCGAAGAGCTCTTCGGGGAAGGCGACGTACGCAAAGTTCCCCTCGGCCTTTATCACCCTCCCGGAGAGGTCGGATGCCAGCTTCTCCCGCTCCACATCGGTCCACGTCCCCGTCGACTGCTCCGCTGCTATAGCAGCAGCAGCCTTCTCGATGGGGAGGTCAGTCTCGACGCGATATTTTGCTATAACTTCCATAAACTCGAACCCTCCTCAAAGAAGTGGTGGTCCTCCCCGCTAATAAAGGTCTACGTGTCAGGCTCGATCCTCCAGCCCTCGCCGGGGAGGCAGGATCGCGATAGATCCCCCTTCAGGGGCCTGTATATAAAAAAACGGAACCGTAACAGGTAAAAGGCTTCAGGTACAGCGTGATGCAGTTGAATCACCGCGGCCGGTTGGCAACGTTGCGAATCAACGCGCCCCCCGAAGGTCGCAGGCCGAGGGATAATCGGCCTTATGGATATCGATTGTGGTTCGAGGGGTCGACCGGATAGAGGGGATTATAGATGAACAAGATCACTATCAGCTTAATCAAGGCAGACGTCGGCGGATGGCCCGGGCACGCCACCGTCCACCCCGCATTGAAGGAGACGGCGAGTTCGGTTCTGGCCCAGGAGAAGGCAGCTGGAAAGATAATTGACTTCAAGGTGATGTCCGTAGGCGACGACCTCCAGCTCCTGATGACCCACACCCAAGGCGTGGACAACGCCGAGATCCACGGCCTCGCGTGGGAGGTGATGTGCAAGGCGACGGAGAAGGCCGAGGAACTGAAGCTCTACGGCGCGGGCCAGGACCTCCTATGCGACGCCTTCTGCGGCAACATCAAAGGGATGGGTCCGGGGGTCGCGGAGATGGAGTTTGTAGAGAGGGCGGCCGAGCCGGTCGTAGCCTTCATGATGGACAAGACCGAGCCGGGGGCCTTCAACCTCCCGATATTTAGAATATTCGCTGACCCCTTCAACACCGCCGGCCTTGTCATAGACCCCACCATCCACCACGGGTTCGTCTTCGAGATCTGGGACATCATGGAGCACAAGAAGGTCTTGATGGACTCCCCCGAGGAGATGTACGACATCCTGGCCCTCATCGGAGCGAAGAGCAAGTACGTCATCAAGAGGGTCTACCCCAAGGCGGGGAAGCTACCCACCGATGAGCCCGCCGCCGTCATCAGTACCGAGAAGCTCTACCAGACGGCGGGAACCTACGTCGGGAAGGACGACCCTGTAGCCCTGGTGAGGGCCCAGTCGGGGCTGCCAGCCCTCGGAGAGGTCCTGGAACCCTTCGCCTTCGGCCACCTCGTCAGCGGCTGGATGAGGGGAAGCCACAACGGACCCCTGATGCCCTGCGCCTTCGAGGACGCCATCTGCAGCAGGTTCGATGGTCCCCCTAGGGTCATAGCCGCGGGGTTCCAGATCGCTAGGGGAAAGCTGATCGGACCCGTCGATCTCTTCAGAGACCCGGCTTTCGACCTCACCAGGCAGAGGGTTCACGAGATCACCGACTACATGAGGAGGCACGGCCCCTTCGAGCCCCACAGGCTCCCGATGGAGGATATGGAATACACAACCCTCCCCAACATACTCAAGAACCTGGGCGAGAGGTTCGAATACACCGACTGAAGGGCCAGGAAGGCGGGAACCCCTCCTGAGGGTCCCCCCTCCCGCGATGATGACGGATAGGTCCGGCCTCAACCCTCATTGGGCCAAAGGGACGATCGGAGCTGGAGGCCGGCCCTACACCTTCCGGGACCCGGACGACAAATGATTAATAATCATCAAAACTAATTTTCTCCATCCTCCTGATCCGGCGAGGGCGACGACGGTGCCCACCCTCTCGGAGGGCGGATATGGAGTTATGCGAAACGATATGGGGGTCTCGACGGTCCGGCGAGGCCGAAGACGGGAAGGGGAGAGATATGAAAGATCTCAGAGGTGGAGGAGACGCGAAGGTGGCGGTGTCCGACGAGAGAAAGAAGAGAAGGCTGAAGGTGGCCCACCCCGAGCGGTGCATAGGTTGCCTCTCCTGCATGTTCGCCTGCAGCAGGATAAACACCCGCAGAGCGTCCCTGGACAGGTCCGCCATAAGGGTCAAGACCCAGGGGGGGTTGGAAGGGGACTTCGCGGTAGTGATCTGCCGAGCCTGCAAAGACCCCCCCTGCGTCAGGGCCTGCCCCCGAGGGGCCCTGGAGAAGAGGGAGAACGGGAGGGTCATCTTCAAGAGAGAGCTCTGCGACGGTTGCGGAGCCTGCGCCGAAGCCTGCCTCATCAGGGCGATATCGATAGACTCCGAAGGAAAGGCTATCAAGTGCAAGCACTGCGGGGCGTGCGTCGCCTTCTGCCCCCACGGCGTCCTGGAGATGGAAGAGGTGGAGGAGTGAGAAAGATCGAGGTAGGAGGTGGAAAGGATGCTGAGAAGAGTGCTTTACATCGATCTCGACAAAAAAGAGAGCTTCGTCGAGGATAGGTACGACCTCTTCGAGGAGTGGCTGGGGGGGACAGGTGTCGCGACCCAGCTCCTCCTGGAAGAGTGTCCCGAAGGGGCGGACCCGCTATCGCCACGGGCCCCGATAATATTCGGCATCGGACCGCTGACCGCCCTCTTTCCGGCGATGACCAAGACCGTCGCGGCATTCAAGTCCCCCCTCAACGGTGAGCTGGGGGAGTCTTACGCTGGCGGGAGGCTCGCCATGGCCATGAGGTTTGCAGGCCATGAGGGGCTGGTAATCCGGGGCGCCGCCGAAAGCCCCTGCTACATATCCATCAGGGACGACGAGGTGAAGATCAAGGACGCCACCTCGATATGGGGGATCCCCGCCACCGTCGTCGGGTACATCCTCCGGGAAGTCGAGGCGGGGGTCGGCCGCCGGTCGATCATCAGGATCGGCCCCGGCGGGGAGAGGCTCGTCAGGTACGCAGGGGTCGTCGTCGACACCTACAGGCACTTCGGGAGGCTCGGACTCGGCGCCGTCTTCGGATCGAAGAACCTGAAAGCGATCGTAGTATCCGGAACCGAGGATGTAGAGCTTCCTAACTCCAAGAGGTACAGGGATATCTACAACCAGCTCTTCAAGACCGTCGTCCAGACCGACGCCATGGAGAAGTACCACGATATTGGGACCCCGATAAACGTCAACGTCTTGAACCAGATGAAGGGGCTTCCGACCCGAAACTTCCAGGATAGCAGCTTCGAGGCGGCGGAGAATATAAGCGGGGAGAACCTCGCCGACAACTACCTCCTCAGGAGGGTATCCTGCGCCCACTGCCCCATAGGCTGCATCCACATCGGTATGCTCAAGACCTCCTTCTCCCGCCATCACGAGTTCGAGATCAGGAAGATATCTTACGACTACGAGCTCATCTACGCCCTGGGGTCTAACCTCGGGGTCACCACCCCGGAGGGTATGCTGGAGCTGATCGAGGCCTGCGAGAGGCAGGGGCTCGACGCCATCAGCACCGGCGTCGTCCTCGCCTGGGCGACGGAAGCCCTCGACCGGGGGATTATAACCGAGGAGGAGACCCTCGGGGTCCCCCTGAAATGGGACGGCGTCGAAGGCTACCTCGAGGCGATAGAGAGAATTGTAAAAGCGCCCAACGACTTCTATTCCACCCTGGCCAGGGGGGTAGTGGCCGCCTCCGACAGGTACGGGGGCGAAGACTTCGCCATGGCCCTCGGCGGAAACGAGGTAGCAGGCTACCACACCGGTCCCGCCTTCATCTTCGGTCTGGCTGTGGGGGTGAGGCATTCCCACCTCGACAACGCCGGTTACAGCATCGACCAGGCGGCGGCGAAGAAGCCCCTCACCCCGGAGGAGATGGTAGACGCCATCATCGCCGAGGACGACGCCCGGGGGGTCTACAACTCCCTCATCGGCTGCCTCTTTGCGCGGGGGGTCTACACCCCCGATAGGATAGTCGAGGCCCTGGGGTCGGTGGGGATCGAGAAGACGAAGGATGATCTCCAGATCCTCGGAAGGAAGATCTTCGACGAGAAGTACAGGTTCAAGCTCCGGGAGGGCTTTGACCTTTCGAAGTCTAGGATACCAAGGAGGTTCTACGAGACCGTCTCCACGGTGGGGATGGTCGATCCCGAGACGATCGAGACGATGATGGAGATCTACCGGGAGAGGAGAAGCTGGGGATGATCTACACCATAACCCTCAACCCAGCCCTCGATCGGACCCTCCTCATCGACGAGATGAGAGAGGACGTCCCCAACAGGATAATCCGGGAGGAGAGCTACGCCGGAGGGAAGGGGATCGACGTATCGAAGGTCCTGACCGCCCTCGGCGCCGAGAACAGGGCCCTCGGCTTCATCGCCGGCTTTGCGGGCAGGCAGCTGGAGGCCCAGCTGGTCAGAGACGGCACCGGCTGCAGCTTCATCCCCGTGTCGGGGGAGACGAGGATCAACGTAATCGTCCATGAGATCGCCACCGGCCGTCAGATCATCTTCAACTCCCTCGGCCCCGAGGTGAAGCCCTTCGAGCTGATCGAGATCGTCGACGTGGTGAAACGTCTGGAGGATCCGCAGTTCGTCAGCATCGGCGGAAGCCTCCCCCCGGGGGCCCACCCCGAGATCTATCGGAGGATCATCGAGACTGCAAGGCTGCGGGGAGCGACGGTGGTCTTGGACGTCGATCGAGAGGCGCTCTCGGTGGGGATAAAAGGCAAGCCCGACGTCATAAAGCCGAACATCCACGAGCTGAGCCACCTTGTAGGAAAGAAACTTGATAAGAGGGAAGAGATCTTGCAAGCCGCCCGAATGATCAACAGAAAAGGGGTCTCAACCGTCCTCGTCTCCATGGGACCGAGGGGTATCCTCCTCGTCTCCGAGGGGAAGGCCTACCAGGCGGTGCCTCCAAAGGTGGAGGTGGTGAACACCATCGGCGCCGGAGACTCCTCGGTGGCGGGGTTCATATTCGGGCTCTCGAAGGGATTGAAGCTGAAGGAAGCCCTGATCTGGGCGAGACGGCGACGACGCTGCGGCGGGGAACGGCCCTCGCCAGAAGGGAGGACGCGGAGAGGATCGTCCCCCAGGTGGAGGTTGAAACTATATCGGAGGATTGAAAAACTTGACGACGAGAATAGGACGGGAGGAAGTATCGGTCCCCCTGGACGTCCCCCCCAGGATGCGGGACGATTACATCGAGCGCTACCTCGATATCACAAGGGAGAGCGGCAGGCTGATGCTCTTCGCAGGAGATCAGAAGATAGAGCATCTCAACCGGGACTTCTACGGAGAGGGGATCAGCCCCGAGGACAGCGACCCTGAGCACCTCTTCCGGATCGCCGATCGGGGCAAGATCGGGGTCTTCGCCGCCCAGCTCGGCCTCATAGCCCGATACGGGATGGACTACCCGAAGGTACCGTACCTCGTCAAGCTCAACTCCAAGACCGACCTCGTAAAGACAGACCAGATGGATCCCAGAAGCCTCCAGCTCGTCGACGTCGATCAGGTGGCGGATTTTGCCGACGACAGCGGCCTGGACGTCCTCGGGATCGGCTACACCGTCTACCTGGGAAGCGAAGACGAGGCGGAGATGCTCCGGGAGGCGGCCCAGGCGGTATATCAGGCCCACGGCCTCGGGCTCATCACCGTCCTCTGGATCTACCCCCGGGGCAGAGCCGTCAAAGACGAGAGAGACCCGCACCTCATCGCAGGGGCGACCGGGGTCGCCGCAGCCCTCGGCTCAGACTTCGTGAAGGTCAACTACCCGAAGAAGGAGGGGGAGAGGTCCGAGGAGATCTTCAAGGAGGCTATAGCCGCCGCCGGGAGGACGAAGGTAGTCTGCGCCGGGGGGGCGAGCCGCGACCCCAGAGAGTTCCTCCAGGAGCTCCACGACCAGATCTACATAAGCGGAGCCGCCGGAAACGCCACCGGGAGGAACATCCATCAGAAGGGGCTTGCCGAGGCGGCCAGGATCTGCGACGCCATCTACGCCATAACCGTCGAGGAGAGAAGCGTCGAGGAGGCTCTGCGGATATACCACGGGGATTGAAGAGCGGCGTGAACGAGAACGGCGGCGGCGCGCCCCCTCGCCGGGACCGGGACCAAAGTCGCTGAGCAGAAGGATATGCCGCCTCAAAAACGCCGTATCTAGATGGACCTGCGCGGCGCGCGCCGGCAGAGAACCGCAGCCCTGAATAGTGTCAAGATGGTGATGATCTATGGCAAAGAGAAAGAACCGCCTGGCGTTTGAATCGAGCCCCTACCTCCTTCAGCATCAGGATAACCCCGTAGACTGGCACCCCTGGGGGGAGGAGGCCTTCAGGAAGGCGAAGGACCAGGACAAGCCCGTCTTCCTATCGATAGGCTACTCCACATGCCACTGGTGCCACGTCATGGCCCGCGAGTCCTTCGAGGACGAGGAGGTGGCCGGCCTTCTGAACGCCACCTTTGTCTGCATAAAGGTCGACCGGGAGGAGAGGCCGGACATCGACGCCATCTACATGAACGTCGCCTCGATGATGACCGGCTCCGGGGGCTGGCCCCTCAACGTCATACTAACCCCCGAGAAGAAACCCTTCTTCGCCGCCACCTACATCCCCCGGGAGTCGAGGTTCGGGAGGATCGGGATCCTCGACCTAGTCCCCAGGATAGGCCTCCTCTGGAGGACGGAGCGTAATGAGCTGCTCAACTCGGCGGAGGAGGTGACCGCCGCCCTCCAGCGGATGCCGCCGGAGGTCCCCGGAAGGAGCCTAGACGAGACGGCGATCAGGCAGGCTTACCAGAGCCTCGTCGCCCGCTTCGACGCCAGAAACGGTGGGTTCGGGGGAGCGCCCAAATTCCCTTCGGCCGCCACCTTCCTCTTCCTCCTCCGCCACGCTAGGAGGACCGGCGACCCCGGAGGGCTCTCCATGACAGAGATAACTCTGAACGCCATGAGGAGGGGCGGGATCTTCGACCAGATAGGATACGGGTTTCACCGCTACTCCACCGACGCCGCCTGGCTCCTACCCCACTTCGAGAAGATGCTCTACGACCAGGCGATGATCGCCATCGGATGCCTCGAGGCTCACCAGGCCTCCGGGGACGGGAGGTACGGCAGGATCGCCCGAGAGGTCTTCGAGTACGTCCTGAGGGATCTGAGATCTCCCGAGGGGGGATTTTATTCTGCCGAGGACGCCGACAGCGAGGGGGAGGAGGGAAAGTTCTACCTCTGGACGAAGGACGAACTATACACCGTCCTCGAAGGCAACGAAGCGGATCTTGCGGCTAGGGTCTTCGACGTCCAGGAAGGGGGAAACTTCCGGGAGGAGGCGACGGGAAAGCTAACCGGTAAGAACGTCCTCCATCTGAAGAGCCCTCTAGGGGAGGTGGCGGAAGAGCTGGGGGTCGAAGAGTTCCAGCTGACGGAGACGATGGAAGCGGCCCGCCGAAAGCTATTCTCCGCCCGGGAGGAGAGGACGAGACCCCTCCTGGACGACAAGATCCTAGCCGACTGGAACGGCCTCGCCATAGCCGCCCTCGGAAAGGGCGCCCAGGTCTTCGGGGATGAGGCCCTGGAAGAGGCAGCCTCCAAGGCCGCGGACTTCGTCCTGGAGAGGATGCTCGACGGGGAAGGAAGGCTCCTCCACCGATACCGAGAGGGCTCCGCCGGTATCCTGGGAAACCTCGACGACTACGCCTTCTTCATCTGGGGTCTCCTGGAGCTCTACGAGGCGGGGTTTGATGTGAAATACCTCAGAGCTGCCAAGGATCTCGCGGGAGATATGGTGAGGAGGTTCCATGACGGAAAAGGTGGAGGCTTCTACTTCTCACCTGTCGACGGCGAGGAGCTGATCCTCCGTCGAAAGGACGGCCATGACGGCGCCCTACCTTCAGGAAACGCCGTTGCCGCCTTCGACCTTCTCCGGCTCGCCAAGATGACCGCCGACTCCAGCCTCGAAGAGATCGCCTCAAAAGCCTTCGGCGCCTTCGCCCCCCGGGCGAGGGCGGTTCCGGCAGCCCACCTCCACCTCCTCTCCGCCCTCGACTTCGCCCTGGGGCCGGCGTCGGAGGTGGTGATCGTCGGGGACCCGACCTCTCCTGATACGAGAGATATGATAAGAGCCCTCAGGTCGGAGTTCTTCCCCGGTACCGTCCTCCTCTTCAAGGAGGTGGGGGACCGACCTGAGATATCGGAGGTCGCCGAGTTCACAAGAGATCTCATCATGGTGGACGGGAAGACGACCGCCTACGTCTGCCGAGGACACGTCTGTCAGATGCCTACGACGGACCCAAAAGAGATGCTGGCGATGCTTCGTCCCGCCGGTGGTTCTTAAGCTGCGAATACGGGTTTTTCTCGGAGAAAGCTCGGTTTTAATCTATCAAATAGCCTGGATCTCCCCGATGAAAAGCTTATTAACGGTGGGATGAAAAGAAGCCCACGGCAGTGGGGCTTGGAGAAGCCCGATTGCGGAGTGGGATAAAATGAAAGAGGTGTTAGCTTGAATATCAAAAACGTCGCCATATCTCTGATACTGGCGATCGCCCTGATCTCGGGCAACTCGGCAGCCGACGATGGGAACGGAACCGTAGATGACGGCATATCAGGCCAGAACGATATGGTCGAAATAGTCGAAGCTGTGGAGATGGCTGATACGACGGATATCGCCGAACCGGCGGAGCCGTCAGCACCTGATATCCAGACGGCCCTTCCAGCGGCAACTTCTGTCGACCTCGAAGGCATTTGGATCCTGAACACCGATGACGGTCAGATCTCGATGGTACTCTACCAGTCCGAGGATATCCTCTTCGGCGCTGCCAACTCAGAGGCCCCCGCCCCCTGGAACGGCGTGGTTACGGGGTCGGTCTTTGGTGATATGGTCCGGATCCAGATCCTCAACCTCCGGGACGGCGTCCTGGTATCGACGGTCATCGCCGGTCCCGCATCTGACGGGACCATCGCGGGAAGCCTCGTCCAGTCCGACAGCCAGGGGAGGTCAGAGATGAAGAGCGTCATGGGCATACTGATCAACCCCGATACCTCGGGATACACCCCCGCCACCGTCCCTGTCGCCGCACCCGCGGTCGCCCCGGTGACCCCGACCCCTGAGACCCCGGCGGTTACAGCGCCTGCTCAGGAGACGACCGCCGACGGCAGGATGACGCCCGTGGACGTGACCATCTTCAGAGAGAGGTTCCAAGTCGGAGCTGGCGCGCCAATAGAACGGTTTTAAGCTAAGAAGACTATTTGACCCTCCTGATTGACCCTCCTGAGAGAGGTTCCAAGTCGGAGCCGGCGCGCCTTTGCCGATTTGGGTCCATCTTCAGGAGCTCCAATCTGGGTCTCGCGGTCTCCCAGCGGGGGAAGACCGCAAATCTTTGCCATCTTTTATCATCTCCATCTCAGATATCCTCACCTTCAGATAGACCACATCTACGGGATCTCATAGCTCCTCGAGAGGATCTGCCCGAAAGGAGCTTAATCATGCCCGACCGATAAAAGGGTATGAAACGAGTTTTTGCTGTCCTTCTACTCCTCCTGATCGCCGGGCAGGCTGAGGCATCGGTCTTCTTCAAGATAGTTGAGGTCCCCGCCGTCCAGGTCAGCCCCGGGGAAGAGGCGGAGTTCACCGTCTTCATCCATAATCTGGGGAGCCAGAGCGGCTATGCGGGGCTCATCTTCAGGAACATCCCCGAAGGGCTATACATAGTCGGCCCCCGGTGCACCAAATGGGTCGATTCGGGGACGATGAGGGAGTTCGACTGCCAGCTCGTGGTGGAGGCTGAAGAGATCCCCCCCGGGAATTACACCTTTGAAGTCGGCATCGTCGCCGCAGGAGCCCCGCCGGGGTGGACCGGTGTCGAGGTGACGGTGAGAGAAGATGATGAAAAGGTGGCGGATAGAACGGCAGATTTGCCGGATCTTGAGGAGACCGCTGTCCTCGGGGCTGAGGAAGAGTACCCGCCCTGCCCCATTGAGATGAACCTGGCAGGGGTCGAGGAGGCGGACGACTCCGAGGAGGAGATCCCGGGTTTTGGGATAGGCGCATCCCTGGGAGCCCTCACCCTCCTGGCGATATGGGGGCGAGCCAGAAGACGTTGAGTTGAGGAGTTGAGAGGGGGGGGCTTTGACTAAAGCTCCCAGCCGAGCATCTCCTTTATGACGAGGTAGCTCATCTCCGGGGGGATCGCCCCGATCTCGGTGCAGATGACGTCGATGTAACGATGGGGGGTGACGTCGAAGGCGGGGTTTCTCACCCGGACATGCGCAAGCTTTGAGATCCCGGGGTAGACCTCCTCAGGAGACCTCTCCTCGATGGGGACGAGCTCTCCCATTATCGTCTCGGGGCTGAACTTGTACGTCTCCGCCGCCACTACGAAGCTCGTCCTCGCCTCGTGGGCGGCGAGGGCGATCGCGGCGGTCCCTATCTTGTTGACCAGGGACCCGTTGGCGGTTATCACGTCCGCCCCCACTATGACGTGGTCGACCTCGTTGATCACCGACCTCACCGCCGAGTCGACGACCAGCTCCGTATCGATCCCCCAGCCGTCCAGCGCCTTTATCGTCAGGTGGCCCTGGTAACGGGGGCGCGACTCGGTGGCGATGACCCTGATATCCTTGCCGGCGTCGAAGGCCGTTTTTATGATCGCTAGGGCCACGGAGGAGTTGCAATGGGTGAGGATCACATCGCCGTCGAGGATCCTCCGGGACCCGATCTCCCCGATCCTCTCGACGGCCATGAGCGACCGCTCGACGAAGGAATCGGCGTTCTTCGCCAGGGAAGAACGGGCAGCCTCCAGGTCGTCGCCGCGGTAGCGCATCACCGTCCTTATGGCGTTGGATAGGGAGACGGCCGTAGGCCTCGTATCGAGGAGGATCTCGGCGCCCCGGCGGACCTCTCCGTTGAACTCCTCGAGGCTTGCCGCCTCTATGGAAAGGGCGAACTCCTTGAGGGCCGAGGCTGCGGCCCTCGCGATGAGGGCAGCGCCCCGGATCTCCATCGTCCTGATCTTCTCGGCGGTCTCCAGCAGCTCTTCCATCGATCGGGTCATGATCCACCCCAGCTTCAGGCTCCCCCGACGACCTTCGCGAGCTTCCCGACCCGCTCGCCGAGCTTTTGGCAGGCGATCAGGACCCCAGCGTCGGGGGCCCCTACGGCGACGGCGCCGTAGTGGCCGCCGGTCTCCAGGGGGTCGCCGACGATCACCATCCCGTGGATCAGCATCCCCTGTATAAGGGAGAGAAGGGTCGTCTCGTTTCCGCCGGTGGGGCTCCCCGAGGAGGTGAAGGCAGCGCCGACCTTATTCTCCAGCTTGCCCCTGACCCGGACCGACCCGTCGATGAAGCCCTTCATCTCTGCGGAGAGGGTCCCGAAGTAGGTCGGCGCCCCCAGGACTATCCCGTCGGCTCCGGTCAGGTCCTCCAAAGCCGCCTCTTCCACCTTCTTGACGACCACCTCAGCCCCGCCGCTCTTCGCGCCCTCGGCGACGGCCTGAGCCATCCTGGCGGTGTTTCCGCTCCTGGAATGATAGACTACCAGCACCTTCGTCATCTCGTTCACCTCAGATTATTTTCCTCTGCTACTCTGGTATTTCACCTCAGGACTTAAAGCTCCTATGATCATGGTATGGCTCCAGTCGCGACGTTGACTTCAACTCTCTCCCTCAGTCCTCTCCCAGCGCCTCGACATCACTCCTCGACCCGGCTTTCCGCATCAAGCCTCCAATCCGTAGTATTTTTCACGATGCCGTCCTACCTAAGCCCACCATGATTTAGGGATATCAAGATGATTTTCGCTATCATCTACCGTTTTAATAGTGTATGTGCCTAAATATTCATATGAAATCGTTCACTCGCATCAAAAAGATAAATAGCCACGAATATATCTATGAGATAACCCCGTATTACGATAAAAAAAAGAAGAAGATTCGCCAGAAGAGCAAGTACCTTGGAAAGAACGTCAACGGGGTTGCGGTCAAGGTCCGCTCCGCTGACCAAATACCGAAGAAGGTGCTGTCGCATGGCGAATTTGTCCCGCTAAAACAGATCGCGGAAGACCTGGAGATGGAAAAGGTCCTCTCTGGTGTCGTGCCTGGCAAAGAAGTCTGGCCGATTTTGA
>JARFPK010000100.1 GCA_029167045.1 Candidatus Methanocrinis natronophilus | reverse complement strand
CCAGCAGCGCCGCCGCCGCCGGAAGGGCGATATCCATCGGCGCGAGAGGCGGGCGGAGGAGTTCAATGTAGGCGCGAAGGCCCCCGCCGCGGTTATCGCCGATTCTTGCGGTCACTTCACAACTTGCGCAACTGGGGCCCTCAGGCCCCTTCCCATCCCTAGATCCGTCCACGCTCTTCACTCCTCAGTCCAGGAACCCCTCGAAGAGATCGGCGAAGTCCTGGGGGCGGACGAGCCAGTCGAGCTTCCCGCGCTCCCTGCCGATGGGGTAGATCTCCCGGCTGCGCGATAGGCCCAGAGGCTTCACCTTGGGGACCTCGATCTCCCGCAGCGGCGCCGCCTCTTCGCACCTCGGGTTCTCCACGAATCCGTCTTCGGTGAGGAAGTAGGCGCCCCCACCCCTCTCCTTTATGGGTTCATATATCGACGAGAACCCCCGGGCGACGAAGTTGGCCATCTTCAGCCGTCTGTTCGACTCGTTTATGGTGATGTGGCCGTAACCCGGGGGGACGACGACCTTGTCGCCCCCCATCGCCCTCACCACCACCACGTCGCTGAGGTCCTCCTTCTGGAGGAGGTATGTCGCCTCCCCCTCCAGGACCTCGTAGACCTCGGGGTAGGTGATCGCCTCTCCGGGGACGAGGGGGTGGTAGTGGCCCGCGGTCTTGACGTACTCGCTCCCCAGCATCAGGGGCGGGATGATGGTGATGTCGTACCTGATCCCCTGCTCGACGAAGAGCTCACCGTCCCTCCTGCTGAGGAAGAGGTCTCTGTACATGTAGTAGAGCTCCAGGTTATCGGCGCTCATCGCCCACTTCTTATCGAAAAGGACCTCGTCCATGTCGCGGAGCATCCTCACGTCGGGCTCCTTGGTCTTGCTGCCGAATTCCAGCTCGTTCAACTCTCAACACCCAGAGGAGGATGGCTCGGCAAATTTATAACGTTTTTCCGGGGATCTGATTCTGAGGGGCATGGGCGCCGAATTCGCCCCCGCCTCCGGCAGGTGGGGGTCGTAGAATCGTGACGCCTGGGACGGCTTGATCATAGAGAGATAGAGAGATTAGCCTCTTAACTCGGAGATGAAGCCCCGGCTAAAGCCTCCAGCGGCATCTTCCGGTCCAGGATGGACCTCTCAGCCCCATGCGGCTAGCATGAGACGTACTGGCTGCCGATGTTGAAGGATACGGTCCTCACCTTCATCCAGTCCCTGAAGATGTCCACTCTCCAGGTCCCTTCCATCATCGATGGAGGGCAGCCGCGTATTTGGATGGCGGACCAGGCCTTACCCTCCCAGTCGCCGCTGCTGAAGTCCTTTGGGGGGACTACGGCGAAGGACCGGGCGTAGAGCTGTCCGTTGGGAGCGTACCACCGCCACTCCAGCTCGTGGGGCCTGAGGTCTCGGGCGAACCTGATCCAGGAGACGGCCTGGTCGTCCTGGGGCGAGAAGGTATACGTCCTGTATATCGGGTCCCAGTTTGGGTTAACGGATTTGGCCATGGTGAGGTCGCTTAGGGGAACGAAGGGAAACCATATCGCTCCGCCCAGCGACGCGGTCGATATGACCGCGAGGATGGCCAGCAGAAACTTGATCTTTTTCATCTCGAATTTACCCCCTACATTGGCAATAGCTTAGCCTATAATCTCTTGATCGGGTATATAATAAATAACTATAGTAGGGTCGGACGGAGATGGGTTCGCAAATCCCTTCCCAGGACGGATGATCAGAGGTTTATCGGCCTCATCCCCCTTCTATCCGCGACCTCTCCCGGTATGTCCACCGCCTCGATAGATCCGTCTATGATGGCCCCGTCTCCGGTAGCTACGGGGCAATCTGCGCCCTTCAGTCTCCTGTCCACATCCCGGGCCGTAGTCGCAGACCCCGGGACCTGGAGCTCTGCCATCATCTCCCTCATCTTCGCCGCCAGCTCGCCGCTCCTGCTGATCTGCTGGTCGAGGAGGATCAGCGCTCCGCCGACTCCCGACACCTTCAGGATCGAGAGGATCTCCAAGAGCGCCTCCTCCGTGACGGTGGTGGGTCGGTATCTTCTGAAGATCCCTCGGGTATCCCGAAGGAAGCCGTCGTCGCAGAGGTATACCGGGGCTGCGGACAAGAGGCTCTCGACGGTGATGAGGACGTTGTAGCCGTCGACGGCGAGGTCGCGACCCCGGAGATCCTCGAGGGGTATCCTCTTGGCCTTTCGCGAGGAGGCGAGGTTTGAGGAGACGACGGTCCTCTTGAGGACGAACCTCTCCTCCTGGGGGAGGCGGTGGTGGTCGCAGACGAACCTGACGGCGGGCCCCGACGGATATCCCCGGTCGAGGAGGTAGCGGACCTCTTCTGCAGCCCTCTTCAGCTCCACTAACTTCTCATCTCCGATCTCCTCGCCTCCCGGTAGAGGTCGCCTCCGTGAGGGTCGATGGCGACGATCATCGGCCCCCACCCTTCCGCCTCCAGCTCCCAGAGCCCCTCCGCCATCCCGAGGTCGGGGAGGTGGAGCCGCCTCACCGAGAGGTGGCGGGCCGCCAGGGCCCCGCAGCCGCCGG
>JARFPK010000001.1 GCA_029167045.1 Candidatus Methanocrinis natronophilus | reverse complement strand
GGAAGGGGAGGGGCGGGGGCGGCAGCTGCGGTGAGGAGGCTCACCGGACCCTTACAAACGGCACACCCCTCCTCTGGGCGTCCCTCAACTGGTCGCCGAAGGTGAAACGGTAGTCGTACCTGTGAACTCTCCCGTCCGTCGTCGTTATGGTGATCGGCATGTTGAACGCCCCCCAGGTCCACAGCTCCAGCTCGAAGTTGTTCCTGGGGTTCGTCCGGGTCTGCTCCGACGGGCGGAAGGTAGGATGGAGCTGGTAGTGGACGGACCTGATCCTGTATAGGTCGGGGCCGGTCACCAGGACCTTGATCCTGAAGATCTGGAGACCCTGCTGGTTGTACGAGTAGTAGACCCTGTTAGTCTGCGGGTCCACCGCCTGGGTCACGATCTGGATGTTCGGTCTTGTGCCGGGGGGTGTCGGCGGTGGGACAGGGGCACCTGTGCCTACGTGAAATGTCAGGATATCGCTGTAGGGACCGTTTCCTATCCGGTATCTCACCTGGTACGTGCCGGGACCGTCGGCGTAGAACCAGAGCCTGTACTGATTATGCGCCCAGACGTTCCCGAAGTTGTACGTCCGGACTTGGCCGGAGGGATAGCGTTCCTCCAGGATCAACGGCCCCGAGGTGGAGGGTATCAGGAGGAGTCTGGCATAACGGTATTGCGGTATATTGACAGAACGCCAGTAGCGGGTCCCGTCGCTGGAGACGATCCAGAAGAGGTTCTGGCTACCTCCGGGGATCGCTGCTAATAGATCCGTGGCAGCGGCGGGGGATGATGCCCGAGCATACTGACCGGATCTGCTCTCTTCGATGAGGGCGCCAGAGCTCTCGGCGATGCTGCTGGGGAAATAGGCCTCGCCGGTATCAGTGGTCTCAGCCGGCGGCGGCTGGCTCCAGCCGCCGGGGGACGCGCCCCCCGCTCCAGAGCCGGGTCCCCAGTCCACCGATCTCTCCCACCCCCCGCTTTGAGCGAGGGTCGGCAGAGAGATGCAAAAAATTAAGGCCAGGACCAGGGCTGCAACCTGGACGATAGATCGAACGGTCATGATATATACTTGAATAGAGCGGGATAAAAGCTTTTCATCTTACATAAATTGGCGGCTTTTGGAAGGGGATCCCGTCATCTCTCCTCTGCCAGAGCCTATGCCTCTTCCCCGCCGGCCGTCGGCAGAGCCCCGAGCCGCCGCCCCCTCTCGAAGGAGGCCTCGGCCTCGGAGACCCTCCCGAGGGCCTGGAGGGCCAACCCCCGGCTCTTCCAGGCTTCGCCCTCCTCGGGCCGGATCCTCACAACCTCGTCGTAGGCGAGGACCGCCTCCTCGTAATCGCCCAGGGCTGCCAGGGCCAGACCCTTATTGGACCAGGCGTGGGCGTAATCCGGGAGGAGGGCTATGGCCTTTTCGTATGCCAGGATAGCCTCTTGGTAGTTGCCGAGATAATAAAGAGAGACCCCTCTGTTATTCCAGGCCCGGGCGTAATCGGGGTCTAGGCCTATCGCCTCGTCGTAGGCCTGGACCGCCTCTTTGTACCTTCCCAGATGGTAGAGGGCGACGCCCCGGTTGTTCCAGGCGTTGGCATCGTCGGGCTCCAGGGCGATGGCGGCGTCGTACGCCCGGACCGCCTCTTCGTATCCACCCATCTCGTCGAGGGCGATCCCCTTGTTATACCAGGCGTGGGAGTAGTCGGGCTCGAGGGCTATGGCCCTATCGTAAGATCCGACCGCCTCTTCGTACCTCCCCAGATCCCTGAGGGCGACGCCCCGGTTGTTCCAGGCCTGGGCCTCTCCCGGGTTGAGGGCGATGGCCACATCGTATGCGGCGATCGCCTCTTCGTACCTCCCCCCCTCGTAGAGGGAGAGCCCCTTCCCGACCCAGGCCGAGGAGGAGTTGGGGTCGAGGGCGATCGCCGCCTCGTATTGGCGGGCCTCTGCCAGAGGTCCCGCTGCCCGGGGGTCGCCGATCCTGACGAGGGCCAAAGAGGCCGCCCTCCGGACCGTTGGGTCCCCGTCCCAGAGGGCCCTGATGAGGGGGTCTATGGCTGCGGGGTATGAGATATCGCCGAGGGCACCGACGGCCGCCGCCCTGACCCCGGCATCTCCATCCCTCGTGGCGAGGTAGGCTAGGGGCTCCATCGCCCCGGGATCGCCG
Source organism: Candidatus Methanocrinis natronophilus (assembly GCA_029167045.1). Taxonomy (GTDB): domain Archaea; phylum Halobacteriota; class Methanosarcinia; order Methanotrichales; family Methanotrichaceae; genus Methanocrinis; species Methanocrinis natronophilus. Next base: position 105,206 of record JARFPK010000001.1, on the reverse strand, counting down.
ATGGCGCCGAGGGACCGGGCGGCCTTCAGCCGGACCGACGGCTCTTCGTCTTTGACCGCCTCGACGAGGTGGGGGAAAGCCTTCGGATCTCCTATATCGCCGAGGGCCTCCGCCGCCGCCCCCCGGACTCGCGGGTCTCCGTCCTTGAGGGCATCGGCGAGGGGGCCAAGAGCCCTAAGGTCGCCGATCTCTCCCAGGGACCTGGCCGCCTCCTCCTTTATATCTGACTCCCGGAGGGCCTTTACCAGGGGCTCGAAGGCTCTCGGATCTCTGATCCTGCCCAGAGATGCGGCCGCCGCAGACCGGACCTGCCGGACGTCGTCTTCGAGGGCGACTATCAGGGGATCGACCGCCTTTTGGCCGCCGGTACCGCCCAGGGAGTGGGCCGCCTTCGCCCGGAGATCGGCCTGGCCGTACTTCAGGTCTAATATGAGGTCGTCGACCTCGTCCGCCAGGGCTGTTCCAGCCGCGGCCCCGAGGATTATCGCCACCAGCATGATCATTCTCTTCGTCAAAACCCCCTCTTAGAGGTGGATGGTCACAACCAACTAAAAATGTACCGGTATCACCACCTCCGAGCTGCCCGAAGGACCCTTCATCTCCGCCGCCCATCTTCCGGCGGTATCCAAGACCGTCGCCCTCGAATCCTATTTATCCTCAGAGGGGTCCATCTCTGATGGTGGCATATTATGGCTCGCTCCATAATTATAATCATGTTCCTCCTCCTGGCATCATCTCCGTCGTCTCAGGCGGCGACGATCACCGTGGGGCAGGAAGGCTCGGATTTTCACAGGATTGAAGCTGCCCTCAGCTCCGCAGACCCAGGAGACGTGATCGAGGTCGCAAGCGGGGAGTACCTGGTGAACCTGAACATAACCACCCCCAGGATCGTCCTGCGGGGCGTCGACACCGGCGGCGGAATCCCCGTCCTGCGGGCTGGAATGTCCACCGCCGAGATCGAGAGGACCTACCCCGGACTGACTTGGATGGTCCAGATGACCGGCGGGACGGCCGTCGCCATCAGGGCAGACTTCGTCACCGTGGAGAACTTCGTCATCACCGGCGCCAGCAGCCAGAAGCCCTACGACACCGGAGAGCATTACGACGTCATCGGCAACGCCGGCATCAGGGTCTACTCCGACTTCAACACCATAGCCAACAACACCTTCGAAGGAAACGAGTTGACCGGCATCGGCCTATTGAACAGCAGCAACAACCAGATCCTCAACAATACCATCAGGGACGTCCGCTACGGACACGGCATTTACCTGCATAACTCTCACAACAACAACATCGAGGGCAACGACCTCCTCTCCAACTACAATGGTATCGAACTCCAATGGTGTGACTCCAACACCATCCAGGATAACGAGATCCGGGATAGCGTCATCGACGGTATCCGGGCGTTCAGCTGCAACTTCACCTTCATCACCTATAACATCATAACGCGAAACGGCCACGAGAGCGAGCTTGGTAGTAACTGGAATGGGATCTCCCTGGTGGGGTCGATGAACCTGGTCGCAAACAACGTAATCTCCTTCAACAGAAACGACGGGATCTACCTCAATAGCATCTTCTGGGAGTATTGCAGCGAGCCGCCCTGCGGCGCCGAGGAGTCCTACGAGAACCTGATCATCGGCAACCGGATCCAGGGGAACGGAAAAGACGGGGTCCACCTCTCCAAGACCTGGAAGAACAAGATAATCGACAACAACGTCACAGAGAATCACGGCAAAGGTATCAACCTCGAGGAGAGCAACAACAACACCATCGACCTCAACAACGTCACCAAGAACGACCATGGTATATACCTGGACCGGTCGAACTTTACGATGGTGAAGAACAACACCATCGCCGAGGGGGAGAAGGCCGGGATCTACCTCTGGTCCGCCGTCGGAGCCTCGATGGATAATAACACCCTCCTCGATAACACCGCCGGGCTGGTTCTGGCAGAGTCGAGCGAAAGGAACGTCTTCATCAGAAACAACGTCACCAACAGCACCGAGGGGATCAACATCTCGGGAGGATCGGATGAAAACCACATATTGCAGAACCGGCTGAGGTCGTGCGACATAGGCGTGATCCTGGCAGGGGCGGGCCGAAACGCCGTATCGGGAAACGAGATCGCCGATGGCCTCCTCGGCATATCCCTCGACGTATATTCCACCGGCAACTCCATCTCCGGAAATGATCTCTCGACGAACGTCGAGGTGGCGAGGGACGAGGGAGATAACCGGTGGGACGACGGGTCCCGGGGCAACTATTACGGCCCAGGCCTTTGCGAGGACGCCGACGGGGACGGCATCTGTGACGGGCCGTGGAGCATACCCGGCAGAGGGAATGGGGACAGGTTCCCCCTCTCTCGGCCGATCTCCATTTAAGAGGCCATCGAGCCCAAAACATTTTTATCGCCTGAGTTTTCTTTCATCTCCGAGGAAGTATGGAGATGAGGTCAAATCTATATATAATTCTGATACTCTCGGCTCTGGCTTCGTTGGCGATGCCCGCAGCGGCAGATGAGGCAGGAGACGAGATGAGATGGGTGATCGTCGAAGAGGCCGAGCCGAACGACCATTTTGCATACGCAAACGAACTGATGGCAGATGAGACGGTCATCGGCACGATTTATCCCCGGGGCGACCTGGACTACTACAGGTTCCAGATCGGAGGGGTCGGCATCCTCCAGGCCTCTCTGACGGAGGTTCCCCGGGATATGGAGGGGAGGTTGAGGCTCTACGACGGTGACGCCCGCCAGATCGGATCCATCACCTCCGGTGGCCGGGGCGACGACGCCATCTTGGTCCAGGAGATCTCCGAACCCGGCTGGTACTATATCAGGGTGGACGACAGCCGGGGAGGGGCCTATAACGAGACTTATACCCTCTCCCTCTCCTTCGAGGCCGTCGTCGATCCTCAGGCACCGAACGACAACTTCGCCGATGCCGCCGAGATGATGGTCGGTGAAGACCGCCACGGCTACATATTCCCCAGAGGCGACCTGGATTACTACAGGTTCCAGATCGACACCGTCGGCATCCTCCAGGCCTTCCTGACGGAGGTTCCCCGGGATATGGAGGGCAGGTTGAGGCTCTACGACGGTGACGCCCGCCAGATCGGATCCATCACCTCCGGTGGCCGGGGCGACGACGCCATCTTGGTCCGGGAGATCTCCGAACCCGGCTGGTACTATATCAGGGTAGACGACAGCCGGGGAGGGGCCTATAACGAGACTTATACCCTCTCCCTCTCCTTCGAGGCCGTCGTCGATCCTCAGGCATCGAACGACAACTTCGCCGATGCCGCCGAGATGATGGTCGGTGAAGACCGCCACGGCTACATATTCCCCCGGGGCGACCTGGATTACTACAGGTTCCAGATCGACACCGTCGGCATCCTCCAGGCCTTCCTGACGGAGGTTCCCCGAGATATGGAGGGCAGGTTGAGGCTCTACGACAGGGACGCCCGCCAGATCGGATCCATCACCTCCGGTGGCCGGGGCGACGACGCCATTTTGGTCCGGGAGATCTCCGAACCCGGCTGGTACTATATCAGGGTAGACGACAGCCGGGGTGGGGCTTACAATGAGACTTATACGCTAAGTCTCGCCCTGGAGCCGATCGACTGATACGCGAATCACCTTTGTGCATATCTGGTGATCTTCGTCGATCATTTGGCATGAACGTCCTCGGGGAGGGAGGGTGCCTCTATGCATCCTCCTTTCTGTCCATCTCTTTTTCGACCGAATATCCACATATGATAATATCTTAAAGGCTCCTTCTAACATCAGGACCATCCTAGACGCTGATTCCGCCGAGAGGCCTCCAACAGATATATACATCCGCCATGAGAAATTTAAAGTAATGGTGGTCATATATGCAACCTAATTTGGTGGAGTACTTCAACAGGCAGCCCCGGATCGCAACCCTCAGCACCGCCGACAGGGACGGGAAGGTGGACGTGGCGCCGATGGGCTCTCCCCGGATGGTCGACGAGACGACCGTCGTCATGGCCCTGGCTAAGAACAGGACCCTGGCGAACCTCCAGGAGAACCCCCACGCCGTCTACATGATCATGGTCCCCGGGGAGGGCATCTTCGACTGGAAGGGGGTTCGGGTCTATATGAGGATGAGAAGCTGCGAGACCTCCGGGGAGGCTATCGACGCTATGAGAAGGGAGATCTCCGAGGCCATCGGCGAGGCAGCGGCGGGGATGCTTCATGCCGCCGTCACCTTCGAGGTCGAAGAGGTGAGGCCGATCGTCGATATGGGCCAGGGGTGGGAGAGATCTATTTGACCCCCCGGGATCTTTCCGTTGGCGGCGTCGGAGGTTATCTGTGAGATTTGGCAGGAGACGAGGGTCGATCGCCATATTTATAATCTTTAATCGTTACTATTGTCACGGGGAGGGGCTGTCGCAAGGGTCCATAGAACGATGACGTTATAGACAGGTCTCATATCTCCCTCTGCCTGAGATGCGCCCTCTTCTGGCCCTCCCCCTCTCCCCTTCAGCCACTCTTCCTACCATAGGTTCTTGCCGCAGAGACCCCCCCTCCAGCAAGCCCTCCTACCGGCGCCCTTTTCGCTCCCCTCTTCATCCCTCAAAGGAGAAGGTGCAGACATCGTCTCCACCGCAGATCCGGGATCTCAATAAGAACGAGATCTTCCGGTCCACCTCGGAGAACTCCGCCGCCCAGGCGGAGTATTCGGCGTTGCAGATGACAGAGCCCACCCTATCCGAAAGGTGGGCCCTGCCGGACCTGGCCATGAGGTCCTGCCAAGGGCACCTCGATATCGTGAGTCTTAGACGTCCGCCCTGCTCAGCTTCCATCTCGAACCCGAACCCTTCGGCGGAGTGCTTGGCTGCTATGCACTCGGCGAGTCCTCCGATCCCCTTCCCGGCCCCCAGAATCTCCCTCAGGGTCCGGGCCTGGATCTTGGGGAGGACGGACCAGACCTGGCGGTCGATCTCCAGCGCCTCCTCAAAGCCCCACATCTCCTCGACCATCATGAACCAGAGACCGTCCGCCGAGGTGTAGCATCTCCGGAAGTAATCCGCCTTCTCTCCGTCGTCAAGGACCCTCGTCCTTGCCTCCCCCACCTCCACCTCTGGCCGTCGATCCTCTCTGCCACCCATCCTCAGGCCTCCTCGACCTGCCGGAGCTCCACGGCGATCCCCCTCGTCGATTCGACCATCTCCCAGCCGCTCATCTTAGCCTTTCCGACGCCGAAGGCCGCCTCCCCCACCACCATCACCTCGTCTCCGGGCCTGATCTGGTCGTCGGCGGATGGGACGCCGGGGGCGAGGACGTCTCCCCTCGGGACGAAGTCGCCGATCTCGACGACGTATCCGCCCCGGGGGAGGATCCTCTTTGCCCCTTCGAGGGAGAGGGCGATCGTCCCCTGGGGGGTGATGGATCCGAGGCTCTTCTTCTCAGGGGTCTGGAGCTCTCTACCCTTCACCTTGGCATCCCCTCCCAGGAGGTCGGCGGCGGCTCCCCGACCAAACTGGTAGTCGGCGAGGGCGGTGAACCGCTGGACCATGAACCCCTCCAGGACATTTTCGCCTGCCGCCGCCTCGGCCGTCGCCTCCGTCAGCCGCTTCAATCCCTCATCGGTCGTTCCGCCGCCGGTGTAGACGGCGTCGATGCCGTGGGCTTCCACCGCCTCTCTCAGCTCCCCGTCGATGTGGGCGATGATCTTCGTCGCCGGGTTCCTATCGAGGTATCCCTCGAGGCAGCGGGCCAGCCAGCTCCTCTCCTCCAGATCCCACTTGCCTGTAACGGGGACGTCGTAGCTCGCGGCTGGATAGACCTCCTCCAGCTCCCTGGGTACGAGGGCGAGGGGGGACGTGAGGATCAGCTCTTTGATCTTCCGCCGGTGAGGGCCGAGGGCGGTCGCGAAGAGCCGGTGAGACCGCGAAGTCGAGTAGGGCTTCCTCGCAGAGCAGGGGAGGAGGAGGAGAACTTCGCCTTGAGGAGCCCGATACCTCTCCAGGATCCTCTCAGCGAACCTTGTCACCTCCACCCGGTGGAGGGACTCGGCACAGTTCGCGTAGATGACGCTCTTCCTGTATATGGGGGTCCTCCTCTCCAGGTAACGGTGCTCCTGGTCGAGGAGCCTCAGGGCCGCCGTCTCTTCAGGAGAGACCCTCACCTGCCTCTCCAGGTATTCGCGGACCGTCCCCATCCTGACCATCTCCCGCAGTAGGAGGAGCTCCTCCTCCAGCTGCAGGAGGTTGTGGCCGGCGACGAGCTTCAGGTTTCGGTCCCCCTCCTCCCGGGATCTGCAGAAGGCGCATCGGCAGGGTAGGTGCTTCAGATCTTCCAGGGGCCAGACGCCGCTCGTGAGGTGGTACCTCCCCAGGAGGCCGTCGACGGAGACCCTCGTTCCGTCCACCAGATCGACCCCCAGGTATATCAGAAGGGCGAGGTTTGCCGGTGTCGCGAGGGCGGGGGTGTAGAGCGCCGAGTCGGGGGGTATCTTCTCCCGGATGCCGATGAGGGTGGCCAGCAGATCCCTGGGGTTTCGGAGAGACCCCGCCGCCCCGACGACGTAGACGTCGGCTGTCGTAGGCCGTTCCCTCCCCAAGGGGTGGACGACGACCCCGCAGGGGCCTTCCGTCGGGATGGTGGGGATCGCGAAGGGTGGGTCCGCGTGGAGGGGGGCGGGGACGTGGGGGCCGATGAAGATCTTGCCTCTCTCTTTTGATAGCTTAAACCCCTCCTCCATCGCCTCTTCGATCGTCGGGAAGTTCCATATCGGTCCGGTGGTCCGGATCTGGTCGCCGGATATGATGGCAGGGGTCTCCACCGTCCCGTCGATCCGGAGCCTTCCTGCCCTAGCGGGGCCGTCGCGGACCGTCACCTCGAAGCGTCTCGTCATCTCTCCGCCTCCATCGCCTCCTTCTGCAGCTTCGGCGGATCTCTCAGCCTAACCTCGAAGGTGGCGTCAGGGTTCGCCTCCATCAGCCTTTTCAGGTTTGCATAGGCTTCGTAGAGCCCCGCCCCGTCGGAGGCCTCCGGGACCTCGGAGTTGAGGGGGGCTGTCTCCGCGAGCTCCTTGGGGTAGGGGCCGAAGGGAGGGAGGAACCAGAGGACGTGGTCGTACCCCTCTTCATCGACGCCCCGATCCGCCACCAGAACCCTCCCGGAGAGTTCGATCCTCTCGATCCGGGACCCGTACCTGAGAACCTCAGGCCTCTTAGCCGACTCAGGCCCCAGGTAAAAGCAGGTCGACCTGGATACGGGGTCTAGCCCCTCGATCCATATGGCGTGGGATCCGAGGGCCCGCAGGCCGTCTAAGATCCTGGGATGGGACTTGCACCTCCTCTCCACCAGCTCCCATAGGGACCCCTCCCAGATGGACTGTCTCACCTCCCGGATCTCCGCCAGGGAGACGGCGAGGTTGTGGCGGGCGAGGAGGGCCGTCTTATCGGGGTCGGTCGCCAGATCCTCGGGAGATCGATCTCTGCAGACGTCACAGCAGCATGGAAGGTACCTCAGATCCTCCAGGTGGCGGGTCCCGCTGGGGGTGAGGTAGCGACCCGCCCGGGCGTATAGGGCGTAGGCGGCGGAGTCGAAGAGATCGCAGCCCAGGGCCGCGGCGAGGGAGAACATCATAGGATGGCCTGCCCCGAAGAGGTGGACCGGGGACCCCGGACCGAGCCCCTTCTTTGAGGCGGCGACGACCTCCACCAGGTCGCGGAACCTGTATGCCTCCATCAGGGGGACGACCGCCCCAATGGGGCAGAGGTCAAACCCCAGCTCTCTGACCTTCCGAGCCGCCGCGAACCTGAGGTCCGCATACGTCGAACCCTGGATCGGCCCCGCCAGGAGGCGGTCGCCGCCATCCCATCGCTCCCGTGCCTCCGAGAGCCTCCGCACCGTCTCGACGAGCTCCGCTTCGGCCCTCGGCCTGGAGACGTCCGGAGGGGTCGGTATGTCCAGGGGGACGGATATGTCGGAGCCTATAGACCTTTGAAAGTCGAGGATCTCCAGGGGGAGGACCTCGATATCGCCGTAGACGGAGAGCTGGAAGGCGCCAGAGTCGGTCATGACGGGTCCGTCAAAGCCCAGGAGCCGGTGGACGCCCTTTCTCTCGGCGAACTCTCTAAGCTCCGGGTCCTGGCTGATGATGTAGCTGTTGGTGATGAGGATCTCGGCACCCATCTTCTTGAGATCGGCAGGTTCGATCAGCCTGAGGTGGGGGTTGACCACGGGCATCAGCGCAGGGGTCTCGACGGAGCCATGAGGTGTCCGAAGTCTCCCGATACGACCTGCCAGATCTTTGTTGAAAATCTCAAAGCAATCCGGCATGTCCCCATCCCACTGCCGATAAGGCATAAATAGGTTGGTACAGATCAGAGAGTGTCGCATCGCGATTTTGATAAAAATTGGTGGTGACCAACCTTGAAATGTAGAGTTATGATCATGTTGATATGCCTCGTAGGCACAGCGGCAGCTGCAGGCTATACCTCGACTCAGGCCATGTTCCTCAAGGGTGAGAATCCTGTCAGGAGCTCTATGAACGACGCCCGGTTCGAAGATTACGCCAAGATGTACTGGGCCTCTTACCTATCAAACCCCGACAGGGCTCCCATGGCGCCGATGCTGGCAGGCCAGACGGTGGACGTCGAGAATACCATGACCTTCTGGAGGAACAACTTCCCCTTCGACATTACCGCATCCTCCTTCGGTGACGGAGCTGACATCAGATCGGCGAGCGTGAGACCCAGATACGATTTCGCCGCCGTCTACACCTGGCGCTATGACGAGACGATGCCGATTGAGACCTCCTCCTTCGGGGAGGGGAACTATTCCACAGAGAGCCAGCTGGAGAAGAACACCAGGTTCTTGGCCCAGGACATAATGAAGAATTTCGGCCTGTGATGGGCAGGCCGACTACCCTTTTCCGGTTACCTATTCTTTCTGACGGTGTATGGGAGAAGCCCGCCAGCGACGAGGATCTCCCTCTGGCGGCCGCTAAGCTCCGTCTTCAGTTTCACCTTCACTCCGGCGGTTCTGTCGAAGGCTTCTATCACCTCATCCCCCCTTTCGATGGCTTCACGAATCCCGGATATCTCCACACCGTCCCCCTCCCTCAGAAGGTCGTAGTCAGATTCCGATGCGAAGGTGAAGGGAACGATGCCGAAGTTGACGAGGTTTGCGGCGTGGATCCTCTCTATCGACTTCGCCACCACCGCCTTGACACCCAGGTACATGGGGCATAGGGCGGCGTGCTCTCTCGAGGATCCCTGGCCGTAGCTCAAGCCTGCCGCGATGAGGTTGTGGATACCACCCTCCCTGTTCTCCGCAGCCCTCTTGCTGAAGGTGGGGTCGAGGGGCTCGAAGACGAACTCAGAGTACTTCGGGACGTTCGATCTGTACTTCAGCCTCGATCCTGCCGGCATGATGTGGTCGGTGGTGACGTAGTCGTCCACCTTTATGGTGATCCGGCCGCGAAGGTCTTCGGGCATGGGTTCGTTGGTCGGCGGCGCGCCGATATTCGGGCCGCGAAAGATCCTAACCTTTGCCCTATCCTCTGCCGGCTGGGGTGGTATGATCATGCTGTCGTCCACCTTGAAGCGATCCGGCATCCTCACTCGCGGAAACTTCATATCCAGGTCCCTCGGATCGACGATCTCCCCCTTCAGGGCTGCCGCTGCCGCTACCACCGGGCTTGCCAGGTAGACGTTGGCGCTGGCGGTTCCAGATCTCCCCTTGAAGTTGCGGTTGCTGGTCCTGACGGAGACCGAGTCGGTCTTGGGGGACATGCTGTTTCCTATGCAGAAGCCGCAGGCAGACTCCAGGATCCTCGCGCCAGAGCCGAGGAGGTCGCCGAGGCCCCCGTCCTCGGAGATCATTGATAGGACCTGTCTCGACCCTGGGGCCACCCCCAGGGATATCCCCGGAGGGAGGCTATGCCCCTTCAGCATCTCCGCGACGGTCATCAGGTCGACGTAGGAGGAGTTGGTGCACGAGCCTATCATCACCTGGTCGACGGGGGTCCCCTCCAGGGAGCTTACGGGGACTATATTTCCCGGGCTGTGGGGGGCGGCCATCAGGGGCTCCAGATCTGATAGGTCGATCTCCAGTTCGCGATGATACTCAGCACCCGCGTCAGCTTCCAGGGGGACCCATTGCCCACCTCTATCCTGGGCTGTGAGGAACTTGCGGGTCTCTGCGTCGCTGGGAAATATGGATGTGGTGACCCCCGTCTCGGCGCCCATATTGGTTATGGTGGCCCTCTCCGGGACGGTGAGGGTCCGGACGCCTTCGCCGGCGTACTCGCAGACGCATCCGACGTTCCCCTTTGTGGTCAGCTCGCCGAGGACCTTGAGGATGACGTCCTTGGCCGTCACCCAGTCGGGGAGCTCTCCTTCCAGGTTGACTCTGATCACATTGGGGCAGGCGAGGTAATACGCTCCGCCGCCCATGGCCACCGCGACGTCCAGCCCTCCAGCTCCTATAGCTATCATCCCGAGGCCGCCGCAAGTGGGGGTGTGGCTGTCGGAGCCGAGAAGGGTTCTTCCGGGCTGGCCGAACCTCTCCAGGTGAACCTGGTGACAGATGCCGTTTCCAGGTCTCGAAAAGTGGATCCCGTACTTCTCTGCTATCGTCTGGAGATATCGGTGGTCGTCGGCATTCTCGAACCCCACCTGGATGGTGTTGTGGTCCACGTAGGACGCTGATATCTCCGTCTCTACTTTGGATAGGCCCATCGACTCGAACTGTAGGTAGGCCATCGTCCCCGTGGCGTCCTGGGTCAGGGTCTGATCTATCCTTATTCCAATCTCTCTTCCCGGCTCATAACGTCCTTCGACGAGATGATCCCTCAAAATCTTCTCAGTCAGCGTGAAATTCATAAAAAACCTCCAGAATCCCTCAGAATTCGAGACTTCACCCCTTGGTTCATATTAAATCTCTCTATAGGTATTAATAATCGACGCGGGGTCCCCGGAATTCGCCCATGCCGCTCCCAAGGGGAAACCGCAAACCTTAAATATTCGTCTGGTATTGGGGGAGTTCGCCCGTCTGGCAGGGGGCGCGAAGTTCGCGCAATCCGTCGAGAAGGGTCAAAGTCTGAGGCCTTTTTGGGTGCTCGAATCCGAGCCTCCCCGGAAGTCCGAAAGGCTTAAATACCATCCCCGGATACGGGGATAGGCTGCCCGGGGCCGTCCGGGTGACCTCTGATTCCTTCAAGGCGTCAGGTGGTCGCAGGTTCGGCAGAACCGGAAAGCTTAAATACTAAGGGCCCATACATATACGGGCCGATGGGGAGTGATCCCCGGCACCGCGACATAACGGCGCGAGCCCTGAAGGCGTAGAACGCTGACGATGATGGGCGTGCTTCCAAGTTCGCGGCACATATCTGTGTGGAGACGGGATATAACTTGTCTCGTCCGACATACGCTTATGGCGACTCGGCCAATTCCGACCGATACTGTAAATACTTCCATAATTCTGGTTGATCCTGCCAGAGGTTACTGCTATCGAGATTCGACTAAGCCATGCGAGTTGAATGTTCTTCGTGAACATGGCAGACTGCTCAGTAACACGTGGACAACCTGCCCTTTGGTCCGGCATAATCCTGGGAAACTGGGGGTAATTCCGGATAGGCCACAGATGCTGGAATGCACTGTGGCCCAAAGCTCCGGCGCCAAAGGATGGGTCTGCGGCCTATCAGGGTTGTAGTGGGTGTAACGTACCTACTAGCCTACGACGGGTACGGGTTGTGAGAGCAAGAGCCCGGAGATGGATCCTGAGACACGGATCCAGGCCCTACGGGGTGCAGCAGGCGCGAAAACTTTACAATGCGGGAAACCGTGATAAGGGAATCTCGAGTGCCAGCATATAATGTTGGCTGTCCAGATGCCTAAAAAGCATCTGTTAGCAAGGGCCGGGCAAGACCGGTGCCAGCCGCCGCGGTAACACCGGCGGCCCGAGTGGTAACCACTTTTATTGGGTCTAAAGGGTCTGTAGCCGGCCATGTAAGTCCCTTGGGAAATCTGGCAGCTCAACTGTCAGGCTGCTAGGGGATACTGCATGGCTTGGGACCGGGAGAGGTGAGAGGTACCTTGGGGGTAGGGGTGAAATCTTGTGATCCTCGGGGGACCACCAGTGGCGAAGGCGTCTCACCAGAACGGGTCCGACGGTAAGGGACGAAAGCTAGGGGCACGAACCGGATTAGATACCCGGGTAGTCCTAGCCGTAAACGATGCTCGCTAGGTGTCAGTCACGGTGCGACCGTGATTGGTGCCGTAGGGAAGCCGTGAAGCGAGCCACCTGGGAAGTACGGCCGCAAGGCTGAAACTTAAAGGAATTGGCGGGGGAGCACTACAACGGGTGGAGCCTGCGGTTTAATTGGATTCAACGCCGGAAATCTCACCGGGGGCGACAGCAATATGAAGGTCAGGCTGAAGACCTTACCGGATTAGCTGAGAGGTGGTGCATGGCCGTCGTCAGTTCGTACTGTGAAGCATCCTGTTAAGTCAGGCAACGAGCGAGACCCACGTCCACAGTTGCCAGCATACCCTCCGGGGTGATGGGTACACTGTGGAGACCGCCGCTGCTAAAGCGGAGGAAGGAATGGGCAACGGTAGGTCAGTATGCCCCGAATCTCCCGGGCTACACGCGGGCTACAATGGTTGGTACAATGGGCATCTACCCCGAAAGGGGAAGGAAATCTCTTAAAGCCAATCGTAGTTCGGATTGAGGGCTGCAACTCGCCCTCATGAAGCTGGAATCCGTAGTAATCGCGTTTCAACAGAACGCGGTGAATACGTCCCTGCTCCTTGCACACACCGCCCGTCAAACCACCCGAGTAGGGTCTGGATGAGGGTGTGTTACCTTGACACATTCGAATCTGGGCTTTGCAAGGGGGGTTAAGTCGTAACAAGGTAGCCGTAGGGGAATCTGCGGCTGGATCACCTCCTAACGACATGCACTAACGTGCATAAGTGTGCTTCAGTGTCGGTCGGAGCCGAATAGTCGCCAGAGCGGAAATACTATAACGTTCAGTTGCTGGGATATACCGACCCGGTGATAGATGGGGCCTCCAAAGGCGTTTCTGGGCTCGTAGCTCAGCTGGAAGAGCGCCGCCTTTGCGAGGCGGAGGCCCTGGGTTCAAATCCCAGCGAGTCCATGGTAAATATGCACCAAGCGAGATCCAGTTCTCGTTTGGGAAGGGCCGACGATGTCGAAGTTTGCGGTATCGTATGAGGCCATGTATAAGCTTTGCAATCCAGACGCTTACTGAGTTCAGTGGGACATACGCTGTGTATGCCAACCAGTGGATGGCTTGGCTCAAGCGCTTATGAAGGACGTGCCAAGCTGCGATAAGCCTCGGCGAGGTGCATGGAACCGTCGAACCGAGGATTTCCTAATGGGAACTCCCAGCCTTAGGGCTGATCCGTAAGGATCGGGAACGCCCCGGATTGAAACATCTTAGTAGGGGCAGGAAAAGAAATCAAAACGAGATGCCGTCAGTAACGGCGAGTGAACGCGGCAGAGCCCAAACCGAATCCCTTCGGGGAGATGTGGTGTTATAAGCTTGGCTCAATACAGTTTTTGTGGGTGAAGTTGAAGTTGCCTGGAACGGCACGCCGAAGAGTGTGATAGCCACGTAAATACAAACCCGCATTTCTGGAGCCTTGTCTTGAGTACCGTGGGTCGGATATCCCGCGGAAATTTGGGAGACACCAACTTCCAAGGCTAAATACGTCTTGAGACCGATAGCGCAATAGTAGGGTGACCGAAAGCTGAAAAGTACCCCATAGAGGGCGGTGCAAAGTGCCTGAAATTGGTTGGTGATGGAGCGATGTAGCGTCAAAGGATACTCAGCACGAAGGAAAACGTCGCGAGGCGTCGGTACGAGTGCTGAATGCCAGCGTTACATCTTACGTTTTGAAGAACGGGCCAGGGAGTGCATTTGAGTGGCGAGGCTAATCCGTTCAACGGAGCAGCCGGAGCGAAAGCGACAAGCGCGCATCTTCGGAGAGGCGCGACGTATACAAGTGCGTGGAGTCACTTGGATGCGACCCGAAGCCGGGCGATCTAGGCGTGGGCAGGTTGAAGCGTGGCGAAAGCTGCGTGGAGGACCGTTAGCGGTGTTGATATGCAAATCACTCGCGTGACCTGTGTCTAGGGGTGAAAGGCCAATCGAGCCCGGAAATAGCTGGTTCCTTCCGAAACATGTCGCAGCATGACCTGACCAGAGGTAGTCAGCGGCGTAGAGCACTGATTGGAGATCCCGGGCGGGAAACTGCTCGCTCTCTTGTCAAACTCCAAAACCGTTGTCGCCGTAGAAGGTCGGAGTCCGGGTTGGGGGGTAAGCTTCCAATCCGTAAGGGAAACAACCCAGCCCGTGGTTAAGGCCCCCAAATGTCGGCTAAGTGTTAACACTAAAGGGAGTCCTAGGCCCCAGACAACTGGAAGGTTAGCTTAGAAGCAGCTATCCTTTAAAGAGTGCGTAACAGCTCACCAGTCGAGGTTTAGGGCCCCGAAAATGGACGGGGCTAAGCCGACTGCCGATACCACGGAGCACCGCAAGGTGATCTCGTAGGGAGGCGTTCTGCGTGGGCAGAAGCATCTCCGTGAGGAGGTGTGGACCAAGCAGAAACGAAAATCCTGGCAGTAGTAGCAGCATAGTCGGGTGAAAATCCCGATCGCCGAATGGGCTAGGTTTCCTCGGCAATGTTCGTCAGCCGAGGGTTAGTCGGTCCTAAGAGATGTCGTAACTCGAGCATCTCAAAAGGGAAACAGGTTAATATTCCTGTACCATTCAACAACAAAACTGACGCTTCTGGGTAGGCCGGGCACCTTTTGCCAGGGTGTTCAAGCGCCGAAACCTGTGGAGAGCCGTAATGGCGAGAAGCAGGCGAATGCGTGATGACGCAAGTCGGCTGGCCCCAGGAGCCCGTGAAAAGGGAGTTGAATGGCCGTACCGAGAACCAACACAGGTGTCCCAAGCTGAGAAGGCTAAGGCGTGTCAGGTTAATCTAGCTAAGGGAATTCGGCAAATTAGCCTCGTAACTTCGGGAGAAGAGGTGCCTGCTTTGAAGAAAGCAGGTCGCAGTGACTAGGGAGCTCTAACTGTCTAATAACAACATAGGAGATTGCAAACCCGAAAGGGCTAGTACAATCTCTGAATCCTGCCCAGTGCAGGTACCTGAAGACCCGGTCCAACGGGAGGAAGGGCCTGTCAACGGCGGGGGTAACTATGACCCTCTTAAGGTAGCGTAGTACCTTGCCGCTTAATTGGCGGCTTGCATGAATGGACCAATGAGAGCTCTACTGTCCCTAGCTAGAACCTGGTGAAACTTTCATCCTAGTGCAGAGACTAGGGACCCCTAATGGGAAGTGAAGACCCCGTGGAGCTTTACTGCAGCCTGTTGTTGGGTTGTGGTTTCGGATGTAGAGGATAGGTAGGAGGCGTAGAAGCCCGGGCGCCAGCTCGGGGGGAGCCAACCTTGGAATACTACCCTTCCGTGGCTACGACCCTAACTCCGAGAGGAGGACACCAATAGGTGGGCAGTTTGGGTGGGGCGCCACGCCCTAGAAAAGATATCTAGGGCGCCCTAAGGTTGACTCAATTGGGTCGGAAACCCAATGAAGAGTGCAAAAGCATAAGTCAGCCTGACGTCATCTCACAAAGCAAGAGATGACGAGACGAAAGTCGGGTTTAGCGAACCTCTATACCCCCTTGGTGGGGGTTTTAGATGACAGAAAAGCTACCCCGGGGATAACAGAGTCGTCACCGGCAAGAGCACACATCGACCCGGTGGCTTGCTACCTCGATGTCGGTTCTTTCCATCCTGGCCGTGCAGCAGCGGCCAAGGGTGAGGTTGTTCGCCTATTAAAGGAGATCGTGAGCTGGGTTTAGACCGTCGTGAGACAGGTCGGTTACTATCTATTAGGGGTGTTTTGTGGTCTGAGGGTAAGCTGGTTTTAGTACGAGAGGAACAAACCAGCGGCGCCACTGGTCGATCGGTTGTCCGGCAGGGCACTGCCGAGCAGCTACGCGCTAACGGATAAGAGCTGAAAGCATCTAAGCTCGAAGCTGTGCCTGAAAAGAGACCACTTTAAGGACGCTCGTAGAAGACGAGTTTGATAGAGTCGGGGTGTACGCACCAAGGCAACGAGGTGTTCAGCCCGCGACTACTAACTGTCCGTACAGCAGTCCCGCTGGGCTCGGGCGAAATCTGGAATTGCAAAGCTTAATATCCTCGTGCCAAGGTGGCGGAGTGGTTACGCAATTGCCTGCAGTATTGAGGCTTCACGGGGCCTGTTGCAGTCAGCAATTCTACTCCGGTTCGAATCCGGACCTTGGCTTCGAGTGTGGCGGCCATAGCGGCGGGGAAACTCCTGAACCCATTCCGAACTCAGAAGATAAGCCCGTCCACGTTCCATACTGTACTCAGGTGCGCGAGCCCTCGGGAAATATGGATCGCTGCCACCTCACCTAACTCTTATTTTCTATCAGACCTACGGTTAGGGCTCCAGGATTACTGATATCACAGATCCAGGATCCTATGGCGCATCCAGCCCTACGGGGGCGCGAGCCATATCCACATCAAGCTGATCTTTTGCTCGCTGGCAATCAACTTAATAGATCGCACTTAATCGAATCCTTGCGGCAATTCTCTCAAGCTAAGTCTTATCCACTACGGGGAGCCAATTTGCCCCAAGGTTTAATAGATGGCAGACCAAGCGAGATTCTTGGAGAGCTTCGATCTTGGCAGCGGCTACTACACCAAGCAGAGGGCAAGATGGCTGGACCACTGCGTCACGCACCACAGGTGCGCGAGCCCTCGGGAAATATGGACTGCCGCCACATTCGCCCAATATTTTTACTCTAATAAATGTCCTTCGATAGCCTACTCGATCTCGTCGAGGAGATAGTCCCCTTTGCGCCCCCCCAGAAGAACCTCGAACTCCGGGGGGGTGAGGACCGGGACGGGATACTTCGCCTGGTCGTCGAGGGCTATCCGGGGGCAGGCGGTGGAGACGGCGGCGTCCACCCCCAGGTTGACTAGGGCGTCGGGCTCCATCCGGTCGAGGTAGACGAGGACCATCCGTTTTCCTCGCTCCATCCCCAGCGAGATCATCCTTCTTGCGAGCTCCATCCTCCGCTGTCCAGGCTTTTTGGAGACGATAACTGCTATCCTTTCGGCATCAATAGCCCTGGCTATCGCTCCGTAGCGGCGCTTCAAGATCTGCGCGGTGTCGATTACAGAGAAGTTCCCGGTAACCGGGTCGGCGGCGATCACCCTCTTTCCCGTGGCCAGGGCGACCCCGAGGGGGTGGAACTGGCCCGTACCGACGAATAGGTACGTATCGACGTCTGCATTTCGGGCGGCTTCGTAGTTGCATCCCAGGACCTGGCCGGGATATCTCGTCCTCCCTCCGGGCCGGACGACCCCCTCGATACCCCTACCCTTCAGGACCTCCAGGATCTCCGCGAGCTTGTGGACGTGCTGGACGGTGGTGACGACCCCGACCCGCCGGGCGGAGAGGAGGTCATCGGCCGCCCCCTCGATGGCCTCCCTGACGTCGGCCCTCATCCTCGCCTCGACGTAGACGACTTTGTCGGAGAGGGGGTCTCCCTCCAGCATCTCCGAGTGGCCGACGTGGATGACCAGATCGGCGGCCCTGCAGAGGTCGAGGTCGACGTCGCAGGCCCCGTAGCACGGGTCCCCCGAGACGATCACCTCGCAGCCGGTCTTCTCCTCGATCTCTCCAGCCAGGTCCGAGGCGATCCTCTTCAGCCCTTCGGGAACCTGAACCCCCACAGTCCTTGCGCCCGACTTTTTTATCAGCTCAATGGCCCCCTCCAGGTCGAGGTCGAATAGTCCCTGGCTAGAACCACTTGTCGAGGGTGCTCTGACCAACCTTAACCGCCTCCTGCAGCCTCTTGACCGCCTTATCGACCCTCTCGGGGGAGAAGTCCCTCTCGTCACAGAGAAATCTCAGAATCTTCTCTGCATCGGGCTTTTTCGTCTCTATCACGTAATCGTCTGTGACAGGCGGATCGAGGAATAATCCCCTAATCTCCGCGGCGCTCTCGATCGTCTCGCACCTCGCCATCAGGGCCCTCTCCAGGTCGCCGTGCTCTCTTATCAGCTTCAGGGCGGTCTTGGGCCCAACCCGTCTAAGCCCCTCGTTATAGTCGGTCCCGCACATTATCCCGATCTCCACAAGCTGCCTCCTCTCGATCCCCAGACGGGAGAGCTCTTTATCGAGGCTTATTACCTCAGGCATGACGTCGACGTAGACGTTCTTTCCCGGAAGCTTCCTCTTGCCGGTGACCGCCATGTTCCGGACGACCTTCGGTGCCCCGAAGAGGAGGGCGTCGTAGTCCTGGCTCGCCACGAGATCGACGTCCCCCCGGATCGCCATGAAGGCGGCCTGGGCCTCCCCCTCCGAGGGGGCCTGGACGACCGGTATCCCCATGGCATCCAGGAGCCGCTTTGAGTCGGCTATCATCTCCTCTCCGAGACGGGATGAGGCCTGGGCGTACTTGAAGCCTGGAAGCCCTTCCTCCTTCGCCCGCTCCCACATCTCCTCAGCTCTCGACCTCGTTTCTGCCCTCTGGTCCAGGGTCTCCCTCTTGAAAGAGGGCGGATCCCCATCGAAGACGAAGGCCACCTTCGCCCCCGCCTCCAGGAGGTTTGTCATCCTATAGAGGATCCCAGAGAGGTGGGATGTGGTCCTCCCCGACCCGTCCCTTAGGGGGGTTCCGTCCTGTTGCCGGATGATGCTCAGAAACTGGTAGAGGGTGTTGAAGGCGTCCACCGCGATCCAGCGTCCCGATAAATCCTTAATCTCTATATTCTCCCGTTCCAGGAGATCTCCCAAATCGACTCCCATGGCTCCTCTATCCTCTCTAATTAGGCATGGCTGACCTCTCTGGTGCAGCCGGATATTCCGCCGGTCTTATAAGATACCAAAGTTAGATATTAGTTGAACGATGAAGAGATAAATGCAGTAGGTAGGTGATCGACGATGATTGAGATAACCGATGTTGCCGCCGAGGTTTTGAAAGAGAACATGATAGAGGGAAGGGTGATCAGGATGATCCTAGCAGCCACCGACGCCACCGGCGCAAACTATGTCCTCGCCTGGGGCGACGCTGAAGAAGGAGATCTGATCTACGAGAGCAACGGCGTCCAGGTACATCTCTCCCCTGAGGATGCTGAGATCCTGGGAGATAGCCCTACGGTGATAGATTATGTGGACACCGAAGATCTGGGGAGAGGCTTCGTCATCCAAGGACACGAGGATGACGACTCCTGTGGATGTGGCCACGATCACGGGGAAGAGGACGATCACGGCTGCGGATGCGGCCACGGCCACTGAAACCCTTTTTTGACTTATAGCATTGAAATCTCGGGGGCAGAAAAATATGCGCCAGAGTGGGGCCGTCCCCACTCCAGGCGGATGGGAGCCTTTCTCCCTCAGATCAGAGGGATGTAGTCCACGGCCTCGGGGTTGGCGAGGGCGGAGGTGTAGCCGGTGGGGAATACCAGGCTATGGATGGCGCCGATCTTGGCGCAGGTGAGCATCGCCATGACCGTCTCGGGGAGGATCGGCATGTTGGATATCCTGTCGCCCTTGACGACGCCGAGGCTCTTGAGGCCGTTGGCCAGCTTGTTGACGGTCTCTTAGATCTCCTGGTATGTATAGGCCCGCTCGGCCTGGTCGGTCGGCTCGGACCTGAGCGTAGGGCTCGTACCATCATGATGAGGATCGACCCTCCCCTTCTCGAGGCTCGAAGGTGGTCTTTGGCTATCCCGCCATTATCCGGACGAACCATCAAAAATCGCGGATCGCGGAATCGATGGGATCTTATTAGCTGAAAGAGCCGGGATGGGAGGAGACAAAATAAAAAAGTGGGAAGTGGCCGGCCCCCCCTCAGATGAGGGGTATGCCGTCCACAGCTTCGGGGTTGGCGAGGGCTGAGGTGTCGCCGGTGGGGTTTCCGAGGGCCTTTGCCTTGATGACCCGGCGCATGATCTTGCCGGACCTGGTCTTGGGGACGTCGTCGACGAAGTATACGCCGGCGGGTATCGCCAGGGGGCCCATCGTCGTCCTGACGTGGGTCTTAAGCTCCTTGGCCAGGTCGTCGGATGATTCGACTCCCTTCTTCAGGATGACGAAGGCGACGATCGCCTCGCCCTTCACCTCATCGGGCTTGCCGATGACCGCAGCCTCGGATACCGCTGCGTGGGCGACCAGGGAGGACTCGACCTCGGCGTTGGCGATCCTGTGACCAGCGACGCTGAGGACGTCGTCGATTCTGCCCTGAACGAACCAGTAGCCGTCCTTGTCCCTCGTCGCCTTGTCGCCGGCGAGGTAGGTTCCGGGCTTGGTGTTCCAGTACATCTCCCAGTACTCTTTCTTGTACCTGACCTCGTCCTTGTAGAAGGCTCTCAGCATCGAGGGCCAGGGGGTGGGGTTGACGATGTTGCCGCCCTCTCCCAGGGGGACCTCGTTTCCGTCTTCGTCGTAGATGGTGGTGTTGAAGCCGGGGAGGGGATATGCCACGGAGCCGGGCTTGCAGGGTGTCATCGGCAGAGCGGATATGACGAAGCAGCCGGTCTCGGTCTGCCACCAGGTGTCCATGATGGGGGCCTTGTCGTAGGCGAAGTTCTTCCGATACCAGATGTACGCCTCGGGGTTGAGGGGCTCACCGACGGATCCCAGCAGCCTTATGCTGGAGAGGTCGTACTTCTCTGGCCACTCAGCGCCCTGCTTCATGAGCATTCTGACGGCGGTGGGGGCGGTGTAGAAGACGGTTACCTTGTGGTCCTGAATGATCTTGTACCAGCGGCCGAAGTCGGGGAAGTCGGGAGATCCCTCGTACATTATGCTGGTGACGCCCAGCATTAAAGGTCCGTAGGCGACGTAAGAGTGGCCGGTGATCCAGCCGACATCGGCGGTGCACCACCAGGTGTCGCTCTCTTTGAGGTCGAAGACCCAGTGGAGGGTCTGGGGTGGAGAGACGCAGTATCCGCCGTGGGCGTGTTCGATCCCCTTCGGCTTTCCGGTGGTACCGGAGGTGTAGAGGATGAAGAGCCTGTCCTCAGCGTCCAGCTCCTCGGTCTTGCAGTCGGCGGACTGGCTGGCTACGAGCTCGTGGTACCAGATGTCCTTTCCTTCGGTCCAGGGGGTGTCAAGGCCGGTCCTCTTCAGGACGACGACGTTCTGGACGCTCTTTATCCCCTTGATAGCCTCGTCGGCCTGGGGCTTGAGGGGCATGGGCTTGCCGCGCCTGTAGAACCCGTCGGCGGTGAAGACTACCTTAGCCTGGCAGTCGTCGACCCTGTCGCCGAAGCCCTTGGAGCTGAACCCGGAGAATACCAGGCTGTGGATCGCGCCGATCTTGGCGCAGGCGAGCATCGCCATGACGGTCTCGGGGACCATCGGCATGTAGATGGATATCCTGTCGCCCTTGACGACGCCGAGGCTCTTGAGGCCGTTGGCCAGCTTGTTGACGGTCTCGTAGATCTCCTGGTAGGTGTAGGCCTTCTCGGCCTGGTCTGTCGGCTCGGGGATGAAGTGGTATGCCACCCTGTCGCCCTTTCCTGCCTTGATGTGCCTCTCGACGGCGTTGTAGAAGACGTTGATCTTTCCTCCGGTGAACCACTTGAAGTAAGGCTTCCCCGAGTCGTCCATCACCTTGTCGTAGGGCTTGAACCAGTCGGCGTAGGTCTTGGCCATCTCGTCCCAGAACTCGACGTAGTGCTCCCCGCACCAGGCCCGCATCTCCTTCTCGCTCTTGAAGCCCTTCTTCTTCGCCCACTGCCAGACGTTGCAGTTCTCTGCCAGGTCCTTTGGCGGCTCAAAAATCCTCGTCTCTTCCATCAGAACCTTGGTAGTTCCAGTCTTTCCTTCAGCCAATTAAAAACCTCCTTTTAACCCTCAAATTGAGATGTTCCCGCCTCCCCACCGATTCCGCGATCCATTTCGTAGTCGAATCAGCATTTAGATGATCTCTTCTTGGATCGCCGAGCGGGCCTGCCGCCCGACTCTGTCAACTTATCCCCTCAGGACCGTGGAGATGCGTCGGAAGCACCTGGCTATCGTGTACTTCCTTTGTTTATAAATCTATCGAGAACAAATATTATAATGATTTATCATGATGTTTTTGGCTCAATTATTAAGGATAGCTACACAGTTTAATTCCAAATGTTGATTTGCGTATATCGGGTGGATGGAAGTCCATCCCGGATCTGAAAACCTGTCATAATTGAGGAACGGATCATCCCAGGCCGGATTGAATACTCCACCGTCATATATTAAAAGGCGTCAGGGGTATTATACGAGTAATTAATATAAATACTATAATTCTATATTGTCGCCTTTTCAATTTGGCGTACTCTTTGAGATGGGAAGAAGTATCGTGTGTCAGAAGGGGGCGTGTGAAGGACGCCGATCTGCTGCCAGGCCACCCTTCGAATGGATCGGGTGGGAAAAAAATCAAAAAAAGGTGGGGTCGCCCATCTATACGATGAGCGGTATGCCGTCGACGGCCTCGGGGTTGAGGAGGGTGGATATGTCGCCGGTGGGATTGCCCAGGCACTTCGCCTTGACGACACGGCGCATGATCTTGCCTGACCTCGTCTTCGGTAGGTCGTTGACGAAGTGGACCTCCGAGGGTGCTGCCACGGGCCCGAGGGTCTTCCTGACGAAGGTGATCGCATCCTTGGCGAGGTCGGGGGTCTGCTCGACGCCGACGTTCAAGACGGCGAAGGCGACGATCGACTCGCCCTTGATCGCGTCGGGCTTTCCTACCACGGCAGCCTCGGCGATCTTGGGGTGGGCGACTAGGGCAGACTCCACTTCGGCGTTGGCGATCCTGTGGCCAGCGACGCTGAGTACGTCGTCGATACGACCCTGGATCCAGTAATAGCCGTCCTTGTCCCGGGTAGCCTTGTCGCCGGCGAGGTAGGTGCCGCGCTTGGGGGTGTCCCAGTAGAACTGCCAGTACTCCTTCATGTACCTCTCCGTGTCGCCCCAGAAAGCCCTGAGCATCGCAGGCCACGGAGTCTCGTTGACTACGTTCCCGCCCTCTCCCAGGGGCACCTCGTTGCCCTCCTCGTCGTAGATGGTGGTGTTGAATCCAGGCAGCGGGAAGGTGCACGATCCGGGCTTCAGAGGCGTGATCGGCAGCGGCGATAGGACGAAGGTGCCGGTCTCCGTCTGCCACCAGGTGTCCATGATCTGGAGCTTGCCTCCCCCGATGTGCTCGCGGTACCACATCCACGCCTCGGGGTTGATCGGCTCGCCGACGGACCCGAGGAGCTTCAGGCTCGATAGGTCGTACTTGGCAGGCCACTCGGAGCCCTGCTTCATGAACATCCTTATCGCCGTGGGGGCGGTGTAGAACTTTGTCACCTTGTGCTCCTGGACGATGCTCCACCATCTCCCGAAGTCCGGGAAGTCAGGAGAGCCTTCGTACATGATCCCCGTAACCCCCAGGTTTAGGGGTCCGTAGACGATATAGGAGTGGCCTGTGACCCATCCGATATCGGCGGTGCACCACCAGATGTCGTCCTCCTTCAGGTCGAAGACCCAGTGGAGGGTCTGGGCCGGCCCGACGGCGTTTCCGCCCTGGGCGTGCTCGATCCCCTTCGGCTTTCCGGTGGTTCCAGAGGTGTAGAGGATGTAGAGCCTGTGCTCCGGGTCGAGCTTCTCCGGCTCGCACTCTTCGGACTTGCCAGCGACGAGGTCGTCCCACCAGATGTCCCTCCCCTCCTTCCAGGCCACGTCCAGGCCTGCCCGCTTGAAGACGATGACGTGCTCTACGGTGGGGGCGCCCTCAACGGCCTCATCGACGTTCGGCTTCAGGGGTATCGGCTTTCCACGCCTGAATAGGCCGTCGGTCGTTATGATGACTTTGGATCCGCAGTCTGCCGCTCTGTCCGAGAGGCCCTTGGAGCTGAAGCCTGAGAAGACGACGCTGTGGATTACGCCGATCTTGGCGCAGGCGAGGACGGCTATGGGGAGCTGGGGTATCATCGGCATGTATATGCTGGCCCTGTCCCCCTTATTCAGGCCGAGGCTCTTGAGGCCGTTGGCGAACTTGTTGATCTCTTTATATAGTTCGCCGTAGGTGATCTTCTGGGTCGCCTGGTCCGTCGGCTCCGGGACCCATATGTATGCGACCTTGTCCTTCTTGGCCCCCTTGGCGTGTCTGTCGACGCAGTTGTATGTGACGTTTACTTCGCCGCCGGTGAACCACTTGAAGTAGGGCATCCCCGAGTCGTCCATCACCTTGGTGTAGGGTTTGAACCAGTCGGCGTACTCCTTCGCCATCTCGTCCCAGAACTCGATGTAGTTCTTGGAACACCACTCCCGCAGCTCTTTCTCGGTCTTGAACCCCTTCTTCTTCATGTACTTCATCACGTTGGAGTTCTCCACCAGATCTTTCGGCGGCTCAAAGATACGAGTTTCTTCCTGAAATACCTTAGTCTTTCCAGTTTTTGCTTCAGCCAATTTCAACCCTCCTTAATCGAAGATCGAATATTTTTGCACTCTTCTCTCCCCAGATCCCCGGGCAGATAAGGCTCCAATCTGGAGATTTCCAACTAGAATCTGCCCTGCGTTCCCATCATATCGGCCAGGAGAACGCCCGACTGGACCATGCCAAATAGTAATCTTCATGATTAATAAGGTTAGTGGCGCTTTAATCGTTATAGATTCGAAAAAGCGGGATAATTGGCAGCCGCATATTGCGAAAATCGAAAACAGCTAAATCAATATGGTTCCAAAGGATGGCCAGCTATTCGCGACTTATCGCCTCTCCTATCAGGTAGAAGGGGGTCGTCCTGACGATCTTGAATCGATGGACGCTTCCCAGAAGGAGGGGCTCAGAGACGGCGATCTTCCTGTAGTTGTCTCCTCTAGCCATCACCGTCCCTCTCCTCCCCCTTTCCGTCACCTGCGCGACGATCGTCTCCCCGAGGTATCGCCCGTTTCTCCGTCCGGCGATCTCCTGCCAGAGCCGGGTCATCCGTCGTGAGCGCCCCTTCTTGAACCGGGACGGCATATCGCCAAGGCTACTGGCATCGGTACCCGGCCGTGAGGAGTACATGGTTACGTTGACCTTGTCGGGCTCAGCCTTTCGGATGAGATCCTCGGTGGCAGCAAAATCCTCCTCCGTCTCTCCTGGAAATCCGGCGATGACGTCTGTATAGAGGGTGAGTTCGGGAAACGCCTCTCTGAAACGCGCCGCCATATCCAGAAAATCTCTCCCGGTATAGCCCCGATTCATCTCATCGAGGACCCGGTCCGAGCCGGACTGGACTGGAAGGTGGAGGAACTTGTAGACCTTGGGGTCTTCATAAGAGCTTATGAGATCCTCCATGATCGGCGCCAGAAGGTCCGGATTCATCATCCCGACCCTCACCCTGAAGTCGCCTGTTATCCCGGCGACGGCGTCGAGGAGCTTTAGTAGGTCTGACCCCCGGTCTAGGCCGTAGGCTGCGGCGTCCTGGGAGGCGAGGAGGACCTCCACCGCCCCCCTTCTAAGACGGCTCTCGACCTCCGATGTCACCTCCTCCACCGGCCTGCTGTAGAGGCTGCCCCTCGCCCTTCTGACGATGCAGTAGCTGCACCTGCCCAGGCACCCCTCCGATATGTTGACGACGGCGGTGAGGCGGACGGCGGCAGGAGGGCGGCGTTCCTTCGGCATCTCCGGAAGGAGGCCTTCTCCCATCTCCTCGGCGGCGGCCCGGCCGAGGATCCCCCTCACCTCACGGCACCTTATTTCCCGGACCGATCCTGGGATCGCCGATGGGAGGCAGCCTGCGACGACGAGCCGGTCACCCTGGAGCTCCCAGAGCCTTTTCTTCATATCCCTCTCGGTCCTCTCGGTGACGGCGCAGGTGTTTACGATCACCAGCTCCGCCTCTCCAAGGCACGCCGGGCGGTGGCCCTTCTCTATCAGGGCGTCGGAGAAGGCCTCAGAGTTTCCCCGGTTAGCGGTGCAGCCGTAGGTCTCCAGATAAAATCTCATCTATGATCTGTCCCATGGGCCAGCGCCGAAGGCGTCTATCAGCCTCTCTCTCCTTTGAGTGCCGGATCGTCGTACCCATCCGAACCCCCGACAGTCTCTGGCGGATCGGCCGTTCCTCCGATCCCCAAAGGATCGGCCCCCGTCTTCGACGTCTCGTCTTCATAAGATGCCATCTTCTCCTCCTTGTGGATCTGGTATACTCCAACGACGACCCCCATCAGGGCCGGGGCCAGGAAGAATCCGCCGAGCCCCGCCACCAGAACACCTCCGACGAAGGCTAGGACGACCAGGAGGGGGTGTATCGTCGACTTCTTTGAGACGATATAGGGCCTGATTATCAGATCTGATGGGACGAATATCAATACCGCGGAGACGACCAAGAAGAGGACCCCATCAAAGGGGCTCATATCGAAGTACCTGTAGACAGATATCGGTATGATGACGAGCCAGGAGGAGAGGATCGGGATCAGCCCCGATATGAAGACCAGGGCCGCCAGGGCGAAGGGGTTTGGGATCCCGAAGGCGTAGAAGACCATCACCGCGAGGACGCCGCTGAGGATGGAGGTGTAGATGGCTCCGATGAAGATCCCCGAGAGGATGCTGTCGATCCTCGCCTCGTACTTCTTATATATGGCGAGGTTCTCGGTGGGGAGGATGGTGGAGATCCCCGCGGCGAGCTTCTTTCCGTCCATCAGGAGGAAGTAGCAGACGTATATCGAGGCGATGAGGTTTAGGCCCATCAAGATTATCGACATGCCGAAGGAGAAGACAGGGATGCTCGATAGGATCCTCGCGAGGAGCTCGATCAAGGTTTTTATGCTCCCCGTCAGATCGTCGTATATGGCGGGGGGTATCTCGTAGATCGCCGGGAGTATATCGATCCCGGCAAGGGGCATCTCAACTTCGGCCAAGAAGGACCCCGCCCTCTTGATGATCTCGGCCTGGTTCTCCACGACCCAGTTCAGCTGAGATACCACCTCCACACCGCCGAGACCGAGGATGAGGGCGATGGGAAGGACTATCGCGGCGGTGGCGACAGCGGATCCGAGCCGCTCTCGTTTGCCGAACCTCTCCTTTATCGGCCTTCCGACGTAGGCGAAGACGACGCCGAGGATGATGCCGTCCATCAGGGGGAGGAGAAAGTAGGTTATCAGTATCAGTAGAAGCAGGACTGGGATGAGGATCCAGGCGTTCTCGATGAGCAGCGATCTGAGTTTTCTCTCCAAAAGATTCTCCCCGTCTCGGACTCTCGGCGGGATATCGATAAAAAGCTTTGCCGACGGGGTAGGAACGGAATCAACCTCATCCCCGCTACCTTCCGGATCTGCGGTCAGTTAATCTTCATCCGATATCGGAAGGCAGGTCCGATCCCCCAAGACGCTATAACAGGGCGGGCTCAATTCGGCGTATTTATCATCCCTTCGGAAGCTCCACAGTCATCAGAACCCGATCCGATCCCTCGACGATCTCCTGCTGGGTTATCCCCCGGAGGCTCGCCGCCAGGACGGCGCCCCCGGCCCCGACCCCCTCTTTGGCGGATCCGGATGCGTAACAGCTGAGGGCGGGTATCTTGGATCGCTCCAGCCCCGGGTCTGCCATGTACCAACTCCTACCGAGCCCCTCCACCGTCTCGACGAAGGTGGCGTTCCGATCCTCCACGATGTATCTGGTGGTGGCGATGGAGACGTCGCCGTCGATCCCCAGAGCGTCGGCGGCGCAGAGGACGGCGGCCATTTGGGTCCCTCCCGAGAGGACGACCTTCGTCCCGGCCAGCCCCTTGATAAGCCCCAGGGCGGCGGGGATCATGGGGTCTCCCACCTCCCTCAAGGCCCCGAGAGGGTCGGACCTCATGGAGCCGAAGGAGGCGGCGCACCTATCTAGGGCAACATCGACGATCTCCTGTTTCTTGGCCATGGGGTGATTCAGAAGGCTGCTCGAGACCTTCCCGGGATACCCCAGGGCCTGCATCACCGCCATGGCGGTCGTCGTCCCTCCGGCGATCGACTCGCCGATGAATATGCAGTCGGAGAAATTGGCCAGCTTCTTTCCCAATAAGGCGGACCGCTCCATGATCTCGGCGGCGTCGGGGACGGCCGTAGCAGACCTGATGTCCCTTCCGGGTGAGCCGTTGATGTCGACGTAAGGGATGGCGGGCTTCCTCCGCAGGCCGCTCGTCACAAAGAGGGCCGGTATCTCCGATAGGCTGAGGGCGGCCTTCGTCACCACCGCCGGGGTCGTCGCCCCCTCCGGGGACTCGGGGATCGCCGGGATCGTCACTATCTTGTGGAGCTCGATGAGCTCGGCGTCGGCGCTGGGGGTGTAGTCGGTGAGGTCGGGGGAGGCGCCGGCGGCGCTCACTCCGGGGATCTTGCCGGTGTCGGTGTTGGAGAGGACGCAGAGGAAGAGGGGCCGCTTGGGCTGATAATCAAAGTGAGGGTATATCCAGTCTCGCATGATCCATCTGTTGCCTTGCGAGGTATAAAAAATCAACGCTAAAGGAGTTTAAGCAAGTAAATTTTACTTGATCGGCGATTAAGGCAGATTGCCGAAGGGCCGTTGGCGATGGGCAGATGAGATCGCTTATGTACCCAAAAGATCACTCGATAAGGCTCACCTCCACCACCTCCCCCTTCTCCCTTCCCTCCACCTCCTCGGCCACCAGGACGAACCCGTCAGCCCGGGCGACGGAGCTCAAGATCCCGGCTCCGGAGGTCATAATCGGCGTCGCGACGCCGCCCTTCAGGCTCACCCGGGCGAAGGTGAGGTATCCGGGTCGCGAGACGATCTTCCCGGCGAGCTTTGCCGGGACGACCCTCGGAAGGTCGGTCCTGTGAGCCATCATGGTGATGAGGGGCCGGGCGAAGACGTAGAGGGCGGCGAGGGCGGCGACGGGGTATCCGGGAAGAGAGATCACCGGCTTTCCGGCGATCATACCGATGGCCGTCGGCTTTCCGGGGGTGATCCGGACGCCGTGGACGATGAGCTCGCCCATCTCCTCGAGGACCGGGGGGGCGTAGTCCCGGTCCCCTACGGAGGTCCCCCCGGATATCAGGATAAGGTCGGCGTCGAGGTTCTCGGCGATCGCCTCCCGGATGAGGTCGGGGTCGTCCACGACGATTGAAGTCTTCCGGGGCGACCCTCCCCAGACCTCGGCGTACATCCCGATCATCAGGCTGTTCGTCTCCCGGGCCTCCCCGGGCTTTAGATCCCTCTCTCTAAAGGGGGGAAGAAGCTCGCTTCCTGTGGGGATGACGGCGACCTTCGGCCTCTCGAAGACCCGGGCCGTCGATAGCCCCAGGGAAGCCAGAAGGGCGATGTCGGGGGGCCGGAGGCGGTGCCCCTCTCTTAATATAATCTCGCCGAGGGCGACGTCCTCACCTACGGCTGCCAGGTTCTTGTAAGGGTGGAGCTCCGCCGTCGCCTCCACCTCCTTTCCCCTGACAACGGCGTCCTCCTTCATGAGGACGGCGTCGGCCCCCGGAGGCGCCGCCATCCCCGTCCGGACGGGGACGCACCTGCCCCCTCCCGCCGCCCCGTCTATCTTGAGGAGGACGGGGGAGAGGGGGGTTGCCCCCCTCGTATCAGCCGCCCTGACGGCGTAGCCGTCCATAGCCGCCCTCTCGAAGGCGGGGTGGTTCACCGGGGATGCTATATCCTCGCAGAGTACCCTCCCTCGGGCGGCGGCGAGATGGACCACCTCCGACCTCGTAACGGGTCCGGACCTCTCCAAGAGGGCCCTTTTGGCCTCGGCGGCTCCGGCGAGCTCTTTGAACATGGGGCCTCCTATTCCGACCTCCTTCTCTTTAGCCTTCCGTCGGGAGGGTCTTGCCCTTCCGGGGAACCCAGGTCAGGTCCCTCCTTCTGTCCTTCCCGTGAAAACAGATATATACGGTCCCGCCGCCATGTCTCCGCTACAAGATCGAACATTATAGATCGAAATTTCGCTTCCTAAAAAAGTAGGTGGATATCCCATGGCTGCTGTTGTTTGGCTGGAAGAAGTCGGTAAAGACGACGTCGCCGTAGTAGGCGGGAAGGGCGCAAGCCTCGGCGAGATGATAAACGTGGGCGTCCCCGTACCGGGGGGGTTTGCGGTCACCGCGCAGGCTTATAGAGATTTCATTACCCGATCGGGGATCGTTGACGGCATATTCGATGCGCTGAAGGTGGACGTCCACGATCCGGCGGCCCTCAACGGTGCGGCGGAGAAGGCCAAGGGCCTGGTCCTGGAGGCGAAGGTCCCCAAGGATATCGAGGAGGCGATCAGGGGCCGGTACCGGGAGATGTGCGATCGGGAGGGCGAAGAGCTCTTCGTCGCCGTCAGGTCGAGCGCCACCGCCGAGGACCTCCCCGACGCTAGCTTCGCGGGGCAGCAGGAGACCTTCCTCAACATGAGGGGCGAGGATCAGGTCTTCGAAGCGACCAGGAAGTGTTGGGCCTCCCTCTATGGGGCCAGGGCGATCTTCTACCGGGTCGACAGGGGGTTTGAGCACGAGAAGGTGAACATCTCCGTCACCGTCCAGAAGATGGTGGATGCGGAGAAGTCGGGGGTGATGTTCAGCTCTCATCCCACCACCGGAGAGCCGGAGGTTATCATCGAAGCTGCCTGGGGACTAGGCGAATCCGTAGTCAGCGGATCCGTATCCCCGGACCATTACGTCGTCGACAGGAAGGGTTCGAGGATAGTCTCCAAGTCGATCGCCGCAAAGGAGACGATGATCTTCCGGGACAAGAAGACTGGAGAGACGGTGACGAAGAAGACACCCCAGGACCTGAGGGAGAAGGTAGTACTCAGCGACGAGGAGATCCTGGAGCTTTCGGCCCAGGGGGACCTCCTGGAGAGGCACTACGGCATCCCCCAGGATATCGAGTGGGCTTACGAGAAGGGGAAGATGTTCATCCTCCAGTCAAGGCCGATCACCACGATAACGAAGGGCGTAAAGGGCGAAGATGAGGCGGCGAAGGGGAGCGGAGAGGTCATCCTCACCGGCCTTGCCGCATCTCCGGGGGTAGCCACCGGCGAGGTGAAGGTCGTATCCGGGTTGGGAGATCTTGATAAGGTCAAAGAGGGGGACATCCTGGTGACGGTGATGACGGAGCCGGATATGGTCCCGGCGATGAAGCGGGCCGGAGCCATAGTCACCGACGAGGGTGGCCTCACCTGTCACGCCGCCATCGTCAGCCGGGAGCTGGGTTTTCCGGCTGTCGTTGGCACCAAGTCCGCCACCAAGACCTTATCCGACGGGATGGTGATAACCGTCGACGGAGGAAAGGGGAAGGTCTACGAGGGGCGGCTTAAGAAGGCGAAGTCGGTGGAGCCGACGGGCCCTGCCGTCGCCTTCGCCTACAAGCCGATAACGGCGACGGAGGTGAAGGTGAACGTCAGCATGCCCGAGGCTGCGGAGGCTGCGGCTGCCACTCTCGCCGACGGCGTCGGCCTTCTCAGGATCGAGCATATGATCCTCGGCCTCGGCAAGACCCCCCGGTACTACATCAAGGCGGGGAGGGAGGACGAGTACGTCGAGGAGCTCGTCGGCGGAGTGATGGCGGTGGCTGAGGCCTTCTACCCCAGGCCCGTCTGGGTGAGGACCCTCGACGCTCCCACC
The DNA here is from genome assembly GCA_029167045.1 of Candidatus Methanocrinis natronophilus. GTDB lineage: Archaea > Halobacteriota > Methanosarcinia > Methanotrichales > Methanotrichaceae > Methanocrinis > Methanocrinis natronophilus. The sequence goes on along the minus strand of JARFPK010000001.1, from coordinate 73,582 downwards.
GACGAGTTCCGGGGGATGGAGGGCGGGGAGGACGAGCCCTCCGAGCACAACCCGATGCTCGGCTGGCGCGGTATCCGCAGGGACCTGGAGGAGCCTGACCACTTCCGCCTGGAGATGAGGGCCTTCAAGAAGCTCCATGAGATGGGGCTCACCAACGTCGGGATCATGCTCCCACTCGTCCAGCACGTCAACGAGTTTCGGCGGGCGAAGGTCCTGATGGTGGAGGAGGGGCTGGACCTGGAGAAGATCGACGTCGGCATCATGGTGGAGACCCCGGCGGCCGCCCTCACCATAGACGATTTCATCGAGGACGGCATCGACTTCGTCTCCTTCGGGACCAACGACCTCACCCAGTACACCCTCGCCGTCGACAGAAACAATGAGAACGTAGCAGGCCTCTACTCCGAGCTCCACCCGGCGGTCCTAGCCCAGATCGAGTACGTCGTCGAGCGGTGCAACAAGGCGGGGGTCGCCACCTCCATCTGCGGCCAGGCCGGTTCCTACCCCGAGATGGCCAAGAGGCTCGTGGAGATCGGTATCACCAGCATCTCCGCCAACATCGACGCCGTCGCCACCGTCCGGGATACCGTGGCCAGGGCCGAGAAGATCATAATGCTCAGGGCGCTTCGGGAGGATCAACCCCCGGCGTAGATAAGCCCACAGAGGAATACCCTTTGAGAGATCAGGGCATATCTGAAGAGGAGGTCATGGAAGGCCTCCAAAGGATGAGGGAGAGGGACCTCTCCTACCATAGGATCTTCTCCTCCATGTGCACCCCGCCTCACCCGATAGCGCTCCTCGCCCACGAGAAGTTCCAGGAGACGAACCTGGGCGATCCGGGGCTATTTCCCGGCTCCGCCGAGCTGGAGCTTCAGGCTGTGGGGATGATGGCGGAGCTTCTGGGCTATCCTGATGCCTGTGGCTACCTATCGACGGGGGGGACGGAGTCGAACATCCAGGCGATCAGGGCGGCGAGGAACGGCTACAGCTTTCGGGACGGAAATATCGTCGTCCCGAAGTCCGCCCACTTCTCCTTCGACAAGATCGGCGACCTTCTCTCCCTCGATATCAGGAAGGCAGATCTCGACGACGATTTGAAGGTGGACCTCTCCTCGGCGGAGTCCCTCATCGACGATAAGACCGTATCTCTTGTGGGGATCGCGGGGACGACGGAGTTCGGCCAGATAGATCCCATCGACGAGATGGGAGAGATCGCCGCCGACTACGGGGTCCACCTCCACGTCGACGCCGCCTTCGGGGGTTTTGTCATCCCCTTCCTGGAGGGGGACTGGAGATGGGACTTCAGGGTGGAGGCCGTCACCTCCATCACCATCGACCCCCACAAGATGGGGATGGCGACGATCCCGGGAGGCGGCCTCCTCTTCAGACGTCCTGAGGACCTGGAGAGGCTTGCTGCCTACGCCCCGTACCTGACGTTGGCGAGGCCCAAGGCCCTGACGGGGACGAGGAGCGGGGCCGCCGCCGCCGCCATCTGGGCGGTGATGAACCATCTCGGGAAGGCGGGTTTTAAGGAGGTCGTCGGCCGGTGCATGGACCTCTCCAGGCGGATGGTGGATGGGGCGAGGAAGGTCGGGATCGAGCCGGTGATCGAGCCGGTGACGAACGTCGTAACCCTCCGTATGGACGATCCGGAAGGGGTCAGAGCCGACCTCCTGGAAAGGCGGTGGAGGGTATCGACGACCAGGAGTCCTAAGGCTCTGAGGCTGATACTGATGCCCCATTCGACGGCCGAGAGCGTCGACCTATTTCTAGAAGACCTCGGGGACGTGGTGAAGAGACGCGGCTGAAACGACGGCCTGGAATGGCTCTGACCACCCAAAATAAAATGGATTTCAGCCCCACCGGGCTGAACTTCTTTTTCACCGGCTCATAAAATGCGGCATCCGCCTTCAGACCTTGTGGCCGATGGCAAACCTTCGCATGACCCGGTCGACGGAGATCGTCACCTGGTCGCCGACCTTCGTCTCGGGGACGAATATGACGAACCCCTCGACTCTGGCGATCCCGTCGCCCTGTTTTGCGATATCCTCAATCTCTACGTCGTACTCTTTTCCGACCTCAACGGGAGCTGTCGTCTCGAAGCTATCGTCTCGGAAGGATCCTCTATCACTTCTGTACAAATGGCCTCACCGTCCTTGTTAAAAGAGAGGATGATTGATAAGTTCAGGCCTTGTGGCCGATGGCGAACCTCTGCATCACCCGGTCGACTACGATCGTCACCTGGTCGCCGACTTTGGTGTCAGGGACGAATATTACGAAGCCCTCGATCCTGGCGATCCCATCTCCCTTCTTGGCGACGTCCTCGATCTCAACATCGTACTCCTTTCCGGCCTCCACGGGGGCGGAGGGGGCGAAGCTCTCGCCTCGGAAAGAACCTCTATCGTTGCCGTACAAACACTTCACCGTCCTTCGCGAAAACTGGGATACAGTTTGCCGCATTGTCCACAAATCATTCCCACTATTAAATCCTTTTGCTCATGAGGCCGACCGCTCTGGCCTTCCAATGAGATCGGCAGCATTCAAGCCCGCCACCGGCATGAGACGATTCCGATCGACCGCCGAAGGGGTCGATGGGGGTGGGGGACCGGGACCATTCATCCATCCGACGGCTGGGAATATATCCTAGAAACGCGGATTGCGCCGTCATGGACGGCCTTGCGAGGTACGCAGGCGTGATCCCGGAGTTCGATCGGTTCGTCGAGGCGATCTATCGTCCCCTTCCGGTCACCGCCAGGATAAACGCCCTCAAGACCGATCGGGACCGGCTCCTCTCCAGACTGAAGGTGGCGGAGGTGGCATGCCGCCCCTTCGCCTGGTACCCCTGGGGGATGAGGATGGGTACGGATAAGCCCGGAAACCTCGTAGAGAACTTGATGGGCCATATTCACATACAGGAGGAGATATCCATGGTCTGCGCCGTCGTCTTGGACCCCAGGCCCGGAGAGCGGGTCCTGGACCTCTGCGCCGCCCCCGGCTCCAAGACGACCCAGATCGCCATGATGATGGAGAACCGAGGGCTTCTGGTCGCCAACGACCCCGCCAACGGGAGGGTGGCGTCCCTCCGCTCCAACTGCGAGAGGGCGGGGGCGATAAACGTCGCGGTGACCAGGTACGACGGCCGCCGCTTTCCAGCCCAGAAGTTCGACCGGGTCCTCGTCGACGTCCCCTGCACCGGCCAGGGGATGGCGAGAAAGGACCCCGCCGTCCTGGGCCGGTGGAGCCTGAAGCGTTCCCTCGGCATCCAGCGGCTCCAGGTGGCTCTCTTAAAGAGGGGGGTGGAGGTCGTAAAGCCCGGGGGGACCGTCGTCTACTCCACCTGCACCTTCGCCCCCGAGGAGAACGAGGCCGTGGTATCCCGGGTCCTGGACCAGGTCCGGGGGTTGAGCCTCCAGGAGGTCTGCGTCCCGGACCTTCAGGGCTCGCCGGGGCTCTCGGAGGTGGGCGGGTCCGCCTTCGGAGAGGAGATGAAGAGATGTGCCAGGTACTACCCCCACCAGAACGATACTGGAGGATTCTTTGTCGCAAAGCTCGTTAAGGAATAGGCAGCCCTTCCTGCCGGTGGACCGGGGAGAGGTGGCGGAGATGATGGGATCTCGTTTCGGGATCCCGTCCGAGGCCTTCGAAGCCGTCAGTTTCTTTCGGAGGGGGCGTAACATCTGGGCCTTCAGCCTCGAAGATATCCCGGATCTGGACTATGAGGCTCTTGGGCTGCGGTTCATCTCCATCCGGGGGCGGGTCCCAAAGCCGACGACCTACGCCCTCCAGCTCTTCGGCCGCTTCGCCACCAAGAACGCCGTCGACCTATCCGACGGAGAGGCGAGGAGGTTTATAGCCGGGGAGAGGCAGCAGCTCTGGGCTCCCGTCGAGGACGGCTACGTGGTGGTATCTTATAGAGGGGACGTCCTGGGATGCGGTCTATATTCGAGGGGCGATCTGATCAGCCAGCTTCCCAAGGAGCGGAGGATCGAGGGAAAGGATATGGAGGGCTTTTCGGAGGGTTCGCAGGGGTGTGGCCGATGATATCGTCCGGGGCGCGAGAGGCCCCCGCCTCCGACGACCCCCTCCTCTCTTCGGGGCGGCCTCTCGACGGACCCTCCCTCCTCGCCCTCTGGAAGGAGCCTTTGAGGCTCTTCCGCCTCGCAAACCTCCTTCGGGAGGAGTGGTGCGGCGACGTCGTCACCTACGTCGTCAACAGGAACGTCAACTTCACTAACAGGTGTGTAGGAAGCTGCAGGTTCTGCGCCTTCCGGCGTGACGACGGCTACCTACTCTGCGAGGAGGAGATCCTGGCCCGGGTGGAGGAGGCGGAGAGGTTCTCTGCCACCGAGATCTGCATCCAGGGGGGGCTCGCCCCCGGCCTCGTCCTCGAGGACTACTGCCGGATCCTGGAGGCGGTGAGGGAGAACTATCCGAGGATCCACCTTCACGCCTACTCCCCCATGGAGGTCTTCTACATCTCGGAGAATTCTGGGACGACGGTGGAGGAGTCGATAAGGGAACTTAAAGCCTCCGGCCTCGGATCGATGCCGGGGACCGCAGCCGAGATCCTGGTGGACCGGGTGAGGGCTGAGATCTGCCCCTCGAAGCTCTCGACGGAGGAGTGGAGGGAGGTGATCGTCACCGCTCATCGCCTCGGTGTTCCCACCACCTCCACCATCCTCTACGGCCACCTGGAGAGGCTGGAGGACCGGATCAGCCACCTCCTCCTCCTCAGGGAGATCCAGGCCGAGACCGGCGGGTTCACCGAGTTCGTCCTCCTCCCCTTCATGCCGGGAAACAACGATCTGGGCCCGTCGTCCTCCAGGGTGGATCCCTTGGAGAACCTCAAGATGCATGCTCTGGCGAGGGTCGCCCTCCACCCCCTCATAGGGAACATCCAGGCGAGCTGGGTGAAGCTCGGCAGGGAGATGGCGGGCAAGACGGTCCACTGGGGGGTCAACGACCTGGGGGGGACCCTGATGGAGGAGAACATATCCCGGACGGCGGGGGCGGTGGAGGGGGAGTGGACCACCCCCGGCCAGTTCTGCGATCTGATCGAGAGGAACGGGAGGGTCCCGGTGGAGAGGACGACCCTCTACCGCCGGGTGGGTTGACCTCCTCCTGGCCGCTCTTTCTCCTTTTGGAGATACCCCCAACTGGAGATCTCACGACGGTGGCAGAGATGGGATGATCTCTCTCACTCCCACAACAAATATCATATACTACTAGCGGTTTTACTAAAAGGGAGTGATCTATTGAACAAAATGTCCTCACTGGCGTTCATCTCCACAATGGCGGTGATCTTCGTCCTGGCCGGGACATCCCCGGTCATGGGGGGCTTGCAGACGGTCACCGTCACCGGGTCGACGACGGTAATGCCCCTGGTGGAGGTCTCCGCCGAGGTTTTCAACATGCAACAGACCGGGATCATGGTGACGGTCAGCGGCGTCGGGGGTTCCGGGGTGGGGATCAAGAACGTCGCCAGCGGCTTCTCCTCCATCGGGATGTCCTCCCGGGAGGTGAGGGACGATGAGGTAGCCCTGTACGGCGACAACTTCAGAGAGTATCTTATAGGCTATGACGCCGTATGCATCGCCGTCAGCCGATCGATATACGAGGGAGGGGTCACCAACCTGACCAGAGATCAGCTCCGAGGGATATACGACGGGAACGTGACGAACTGGAGGGATCTCGGGGGGCCCGATCTCGATATCTACGCCGTCGCCCGGACGGTCGGCTCGGGGACCGGCGACCTCTTCAACGAGATGGTGATGGGAGAGCTGGCGACGGAGGCCCTCGGCGCATCCACCTACGCCCAGAACAACGCCGAGATGAAGACGGCGATAACCAAGAGCGAATGGGCGATAGGGTACCTCGGCTTCAACTACGTCCAGGACGGCCCCCTCCGGGCCGTCGCCTACGAGGGGGTCTTCCCCACCGCCGAGACCATCAGGGACGGCACCTACCTCCTCACTCGTCCCCTCTACGTCATCACCTGGGGGGAGCCCGACGCCGGCGAGAAGGCCTTCATAGACTTCCTCCTGGGGGAGGCGGGCCAGTCCCTGGTGGAGGAGATCGGCTTTCTCCCTGCAGAAGCTCTTACCTTTAGCTAAAAGAATTAGAACAAAAAAGTTGGAGGGAGCGGCGCTTGGGCCACGGGCGTCAAGCGCCTCTCGTTTACCATCGTGATCTTTGATCAACATTCCTTACAGTATTGGGCCTTCGACTTGTCTTCCCAGGTCTTCCCCCAGGCTTCATCCCGACAGGTGGAGTCGAAGACCTCCTTCTCGCCCCACATCTTGTCGTCTTCATGAATGCCTTCATAGCCGCCGAAGCAGCAGGATAACCAGTCCTCCCTCGGCTTTGAACCCCTACAGTCGGTGCTTATCTCCATCTCTTTCTTGATCCTGAAGGTTCCGTGGTAGTTCTCGTCGATCTCGACGAGGGGGTTCTTCCATCCGTGTTGCTTGGAGTCGAGCTTCGTGAGGATCTGGCCTACATGGACCGCACCTTCAATTACCTCCTCTTCTATCCTCATGCTGGTGCTGCTCAATCCGTCTTTGGGACTAGAGCTGTGTCCGGAGCTCTTCTCTTCGTTTTTGAGTTTGACTGCTATGTCCTTTTTAAAGGCCGAAGCGTACTCGATCTGGTGGAGCATCGAGACACCTAGACTGTCACCACTGCACGCGCTGCCGTCATAGTTCTTAGCTTCGGTCCTCTCCTTCAGCTTGGAGTTGTAGATTATGGGGTTTCTCTCGTACCATCCGGTGCCGTAGACCATCGCCATCGGAGAGTAGGTCATCTCGTTCTGCTCCACAAAGGAGATGTCACTGTTGCGAGTTGTAACAGAGGCTCCGAAAGCCAGTGTATTCTGATCCTGGAGCCTTGTGCTGCTGGCACTCTGATTTGAGCTCAACAGGATCGCAGCGTCCATGGACCCGCTGCCATGCATGTAGTTTTTGAACTGGAGGGTCTTGGTGTTCACCTTCTGATATACCATGGCGTAACCCTCTCCCTCCACGTCCTGCTCCAGGGTCTGGGTGTTCTTAATGTAGTAACCTGCCGGATTGTCTGTGGCCCAAGCTGGAGCCGAGACGGCCAGCATCACCAGGAGCGCCGCCGAGATCCTAATCATCGTCCCTATACTTACCAAATTCATCCCTCCTCCGAATCATCTGACATTATCCGTCCATCTAATGACATTTTATGCTATATATTCCTTTCGAAGTCTTAATTAAACTTAAAATCGGTAAAAAGTTAACACTCATTCTTAAATCCATGGCCATCTGATATACGAAAGGCTCCCCGCGCGGACCTTCTCCGGGGCCCAGCTATTGAGGGGCGCAAGGGCCGCCTTCCGGGGGGGTCCGACCCCAGCCGTCCTATTTTAAAACGGTCTTTCTATGGAAAGGGATATATTCATGGGATGCTCGGATAATGCAGATGAAAGGGAGATGACTGCGATATGCAAAGAGGGTTACTTCGAATGATGGTCGTCCTGGCGGTCTTCGCCGTCGCATCATCCTTCGCCGCCGCATCGACGGCGTCGGACGATGGAGGCGGCCTTCTCAAGACCGAGATGCTGGAAGATATGGGCGGGGAGAAGAACGATACGTTGAACGATTCTTTATTCCTCCCCGATATCGTTCCATCGATGGACGGTGCCAACGTGACCGTCAAGGGCGAGGATGACGCCATCGAGACGGAGCCGTCCGGGATCGGCGGGACCGATCCGGCGATGGTCCCCGAGGGCGGGGTCGAGGCCGGATCTGACCATGCCTCGGCGGAGGCTGAGACCCTGGCTTCCCCATTCGGGAGGCCTGCCACCGGATCGACCTCCTCCTTCGTCGTCACCATGACCGCCGTCCCGGCGGTCGCCGACCTCTACGTAGACCTGACGGCGGGGAGGGTCTACAACGAAGATCGTCTGGTGGCGATGTACCTCGTCGGAGCCGACGGGGTGGAAGAGGACTTTCCAGGGGTGGTGATGGTCCAGTTCGATCTATCCGGCCTTGAGGTCGGGGCTTCCGACGTCGCCGTCCTCGTTCTGAAGGCGGAGTCGGTGGAGAAGATCGGCGATGAGATGGCGGGGATAGTCACGGCGCCGGTCACCTCCGGGTGGTCCGAGGGCTCCAGCCCCACGGCCCTGACTTTGAATATGCTCGCCACCTTCTTCATGATCACGGGCGGAGATTACACCGACTTCGGTCAGGTGGGGATGAACTTCGGCGGCGACGAGGTCTTCGCCTTCGACGTCTCCGAGCACGTCATGGGGGCCGATGGGGGTAAGATCTCCTTCCTCGTCCTGGCGGTAGGGGACACCGACTACAAAGTCACCTTCAGATCCCGCGAGACGGGGGAGGGGCCGACCCTCCTCGTAGGACCCTATCCAGCAGTTCCGGCGGCCGTCGTCTAGACGGCCGTCCCGATGGAGAGGTTAGATCCGGTTTCGAGTCATGGTGCCGGAGGGCTAGGGGGGGCGATCCCCATATCCACCCTTCCCCCTATTACCATTACAAGGCGCCTGAAGATCATCTTTATCGGGGGATTGGTCGAGAAATGGGCTGACATTACATATCATATCTTACAAGATTAGCCGTTTATGGGAAATTATTATCTACTCCAATGCGAATTGGTAGCCGTCGTAGATATCGAAGGGGAGACGGGGTGGGATAGATCTGCGGTCTTTATGAAAGTTCGTTTCCCATTCGCCCTTGAGGGACCGTCGACGCCATCCCCTCGATGAGGACGAATAAACCGGCGAATTGAGGATGCTTAAGATATGAAAGCCATCGAAGTCCGGGGTCTTACGAAGCGGTTTGGGAGCTTGACCGCCGTCGAAGACGTCAGCTTCGAGGTGGAAGAGGGGGAGGTCTTGGGCCTTCTCGGCCCCAACGGGTCGGGGAAGACCACCACCATCAGGATGCTCGTCGGCCTCTCCCGACCCTCGGAGGGGGACGCCAGGGTCCTCGGCTTCGACCTATCCTCCGGGATCCACAAGGCGAAGAGGGGGATCGGGGTCGTCCCCGACAGCTCAAACCTCTACGAAGAGCTCTCGGCGAGGGATAACCTCCTCTTCATGGCGAAGCTATACGGCGTCCCGAAGGGGGTCCGGGAGGAGAGGACGGAGGAGCTCCTCCGGGCCTTCGGCCTTTTCGAGCGGAGGAACGACAGGTTCGGGACCTTCTCCCGGGGGATGAAGAGGTCTCTCACCATCGCCGCTGCCCTCGTCCACGATCCCAAGCTCCTCTTCCTCGACGAGCCGACGGTGGGGCTCGACGTGGTGGCTGCCCGCTCCCTGCGAGACCTCATCAGCGACCTCCACCACCGGGGCCTCACCATAGTCCTCACCACCCATTATCTGGAGGAGGCGGACCGGCTCTGCGACCGTATCGTCATCCTGGTGAAGGGTAGGGTCGTCGCCGTCGATACCCCCAGAGAGCTGAAGAGGTCTGCTGAAGAGGGGTCCGTCATCGAGGCCACCTTCAGAGGGGCTACCTCGGACCATTCGGCCGACCTATCGGCCCGCCTCCCCGGATCAAAGGTCGTCGTCCTCGACGGTACGAGGTTGAAGATCCTGGGTGGAGATCCAACTCGGGTTCTGGAGGAGCTAGTCGGTTTTTCGAGGTCTCACGACCTAGGCCTTGAGGCGGTCAACAGCATGAGGCCTAGCCTCGAGGACGCCTTCGTCAGTATCACGGGCCTCAGCCCCGCGGTGATGGCAAAAGAGAAGGGGGGGAGGTGAGAATGGTCCGTGACGACCTCCGGTGCATATACGAGATCGCCGCCAAGGATATGAGGACCTACTACCTCAAGCCTCCGGCGATAAGCTGGGGGATCGTCTTCCCCGTCGCCTGGACCCTCGCCTTCTACCTCAGGAGCCCCGGCGACTTCGAGGAGCTCGTACCGGGGCTGATCGCCATGACGATCCTCTTCAGCACCACGGCGGCGGAGGCGGTGGTGATAAACTTCGAGATGAGGCTCGGGACCCTGGAGAGGCTCCTCCTGGCGCCGGTGAGCATAGGCGGAGTCCTCCTGGGAAAGGTCCTCGGCGGCTTCCTCTTCGGCCTCTTGATGACAGCGGCGGTGACGGCAGGAACGGCCCTTGCCATCGGCCTTCGCCCCGACCTCACAATCCTCATCCCCGTGGCGGCCCTCTCTCTCTTGGTCTTCTCGTCGATGGGCGCCCTCTTCAGCGTCGGCTTCAAGGAGGTCTTCGAGGCCCAGACCTTCTTGAACCTCCCGAGGTTCCTGATGGTCTTCCTCTGCGGCGTCGTATATCCGATATCTGCGATGCCTGCACCCCTCCAGTTTATCAGCCAGCTCCTCCCTCTCACCTACACCGTCGAGGGGCTCCGGGTAGCCTTCTCGGCTGCACCGTCAAGCCCCCTTCTGGACTCTATCGTCCTCGCCGGGTTTTTCGTTCTCTTCATCTTTCCTGCGATGAGGCTCCTCAGGAAGAGGTTTGAGTGATCATTGAAGCCTTGACCTGATAGGTCTTCCCGGCCTCTTCAAACGGAGGGGTCGGGCTCTCAAAGGCCCGTCTCCCTGAGCAGGGGGTTTTGAGGTGTACCCTTAGGTCAACGTATCAGCTCGGCTCATCGATCTCACTTATTGTGGCGTCTTTAGTAACATATATATTAATCTATAGCATAATAGATATGTATAAATTGCCGAAAAGTTAATACATAAGGCCGACAACGGGATATGGTCCTTCCGGCTCCCGTCCCGGAGATCCCTCGAGGGCTCATTGACCTCAACTCTCTCCCGTCACCGTCATCGCCGGGGCCTGGGATGCGGGGCTGGAAGATCCCAGTAAAGAGCCGAGGCGATAGCCGATCCCGCCCCGAAAGCCCTCCTGCGAGTAAAATGGACATTGCCTAACTCCTTCTCGCAAGTGGGCCGGGAAGGCGGGCAGGATAGCGGGATAATCCTATCATCGTGATTATCAATGGCATGGACACAAATGTGTATTTGATAAGGAAAATGGGCGTGGTTCCAATTAATGTTGTGTCATTCCGTCTTAAGTCTAACCTATGAATTGTCCTGGGTCAATAACTTTGATAGGTCGTCGGGCCAGACGCGGTGAGGGGATTGACAAAGGTAAAGATAGAGGGACTGAAATTCAGCTACGGCAAAGCCAGGATCCTGGACGGCCTGGATATAGCCGTCGCCGACCGGGAGGTCCTCAGCCTGGTGGGCCCCAACGGCTGCGGGAAGACGACCCTCATCAAATGCATATCAGGGATCCTCAGGCCCCAGGGTAGGGTCTTTTTGGGGGAGAGGAATGTCGCGTCGATGAGCAGGCGCGAGGTGGCCCGGTATATCGGCTACGTCCCCCAGTCGACGACGAGCGTCCTCACGACCACGGTCTTCGATACCGTCCTGATGGGAAGGAAGCCCCATATGGGATGGCGGGTAGGAGATGAGGACCTCGACCTGGTGGTCGAGATGATGAAGCTCCTTTCCGTCGAGGTGTTCGCCCTCCGGGACTTCTCGGAGCTCTCCGGCGGCCAGAAGCAGAGGGTCCTCATAGCAAGAGCCCTAGCCCAGGAGCCGGAGGTCCTCCTCCTCGACGAGCCGACCTCTAACCTGGACATAAGGCACCAGCTGGAGGTGATGGAGACCGTCCGGTCCCTCGTCAAGAGGACGGGGGTATCCGCCATCCTCGCCATACACGACCTCAACCTCGCCGCCAGGTACTCCGACACCCTGGTGATGTTGAAGGACGGGAAGGTCCACGCCTTAGGCGATCCCTTCACCCTCCTGACGAAGGAGAATATCAGGACTATCTTCGGGGTCGAAGCAGCGGTGATGAGGGACCTGGACCGGCCATACGTGGTACCTCTCCGGTCGCTGGACGGAGAAAGAGCCTGAATCGTCTCGCACTTCCACCCCGATCCCCGGTCCACGGAACACGGGAGTTCAGATCCGGTCGAAGAGCTCCTCGTCCCTCCTCTCCGAGACCTCCCAGGCAAAATCCTCCAATGAGGAATAGTTCCCGGACCCTATCTCCTCCATCAACCGGTCTTTGACCTTCAGAGTGAGTCCCTCTCCACCGGCGAAGAAGGTCGCCTCGGCCCTCCCCAGGTCGACGGTGGTTATGTTCCCCTTCCCCATGGTGCAGCCGGTGGAGATCTGGATACCGTCCACAAGACAGGAGATCGGCGGGGTCGTCCCGGTCTTGACGGTGGACTCAATCTCTTTGTGGCCCGATGATCCCAGCTCCCTCAGGGCCAAGATCCCCATCCTTATTCCCAGGACCAGAAAGGGGCCGAGATGGCCGTGGAACTCGGTCCCGCGCTCTATCAGCTCCTTCAGGGGGACGTTCTCCGGATCGATGGTCTTCATCTCCAAAATGATCACCAATATTACAGATTCTCTTATAAATATCGCTTTTTATGGCTAGATATTTAACTGTTCTCCCGGTAGCCATCCAACTAGCCCTTCCATCAGGGGCTGAGATCTGATGCATCTTGAATCAGCAGTTATTGCCCTTGATATAGTAGCAAATAGTAGCGAAGTGATCACGTTTATGACTCTTATGATTGAATTGAAATATGAATAACTGTGAATTGAATCGTAGTTTAATTGATTTTAGTCGTGATCCAGCGAAATCCTTATTACGATCTGCGATATTCTTTTCAACCTCTGAAATGGGACGCAGGATATGATGCTGATATCAATCTGATATAAATGGGGCGGTTTGTCGGGTCTTGCCATCCTCTTCCGCCCCCCGAGATCGGAGGGCCTTCCCAGGATATGGCCTCCATATCTTCCATCCGATCTCTAATGGAGGAGCGATTGAGCATAATTGAGCTTGAAGGGATCTATACGGCGTACGAGGGCGGGGATAAGCCGGTGATAAGGGGGTTATCCCTATCGGTCAACCCGGGGGAGTACGTGGTGATCGGGGGGCCCAACAGCGCTGGGAAGACGACTCTGCTGGAGTCTATCAACGGCCTCGTCAGAATCACCCACGGCACCGCCTCCGTCTGCGGCCTCGACCTGCGACGCTACGGAAACGAGGTCAGAAGGAAGGTGGGATACGTCATCCAGAACTTCTACTTCGACCCCTTCACCCCCTTCACCGTCGAGGAGGTGGTGATGATGGGCAGGTACGGGAAGATGGGCCTTTTGAATCGGCCTACGAGGTCTGACCGGGAGGCGGCCACCGAGGCGATCCGCCTCCTGGGGATAGAAGATCTCGCCTCCAAGACTATCGGGACCCTGAGCGGGGGCCAGCAGCAGAAGACGATGATCGCCCACAACATCGCCAAGGAGCCTGAGGTTCTGATGCTCGACGAGCCCTTCAGCAACCTCGACTTCAACGCGAGGGAGTACCTCCAGGGGGTCTTCAAATCCGTTGCCAAGAAAGGGACCCCCGTCCTTCTGGTCTCTCACGCCTTCGACGGCCTCCCCGACATCCGGATCCACTTGGTGGTGATGAATAAAGGCCGGATCACCTACGACGGCGTATGCGATGCGGGAGAGGTAGAGTCGATCATCAGGAAGGAGAGCGGAGGGGGGCTTAGATCCTCGAGTTTCTGATCGAGAACAACGTCGTCTGCAGGGCCGTCGAGGCGATGGTCTTCGCCTCCATAGCTTGCAGCATCCTCGGGGTCATCATCTCCAGGATGAACCTCTCATCCATTGGGTTCACCATGTCCCACGCGGCCTTCGCCGGAGCCGCCATCGGTATGTTCCTGGAGATAAATCCCCAGATGACGGCGATATTCTTTAGCGTCGCTGTCGCCGCCCTGATAGGTCCCGTCTCCGACAAGGCGAAGATGGCCGCCGATGCGACCCTGGGGGTCCTCTTCGCCATGTCGATGGCGGTGGCCATATTCCTGGTATCCTACATGCAGTATTCCGGGAGGGGGCTCTCGGCGGGGAGCCTCCTCTTCGGAAACGTCATCTCCCTTTACCGGGAAGATATATACGCCCTCGCCGCTGTCTCGGCCCTCACCATAATATTCGTTCTGACTTTTTACAAAGAGATTACCTCCATAATGTTCAACATGAAGATAGCGGAGGCCTCTGGAGTCAGAGTGAAGTTGATATATTACATCCTCCTCTTCATCGTCGCCATATCCGTATCATTAACCCTCAACATCGTCGGGGGGCTTCTGATATTCGTTCTCCTAGTCACCCCCGCGTCCATAGCTAGCCAGTTCTGTTTCAACGTCAGGAGCATGTTCATTGCAGCACCCCTAGTCGCCCTATCGATCAGCGCCTTCGGCGTCTGGGCAGGCTTTGAGTACACCCTCCCCATCGCCCCCCTGGTGGCCCTCCTCCTCACTTCCGTCTTCGGAGTATCCGTCCTCGTCTCATTCAAGAGGCGGATCAACTACAAAAAATATTAGAGCGGGTTACATATCGGGGCGAGGGTATCATATAAAAATATATTTCATCGTTGTGAAAGATACAAAATTCTTAAATATATCGTAATACTAAAAAGTCATCATGTATTCAAAGAGATCCTGGAGCCTGATCATGCTGATCCTGGGTATCCTTCTGATCGCCCCATCCATTGCCGATCAGGCCCCGGAGAAGATGAAGATCGTATCAACTACCAGCGTTCTCATGGACCCGGCCACCTTCATCGGCGGCGAGAGGGTCGAGGCGATAACCATCGCCGATCCGACCCTTTGCCCGCACCTCCAGGCGGATATTATCCCCAACCGGATACAGCTGAATATGGCCTTCATCAGAAACGCCGACGTCTTCATCGCCTACAACGACAACAATGACAAGAACTTCAACATGCCCGCCGTCGAGAAGTTCATGGCGGCGAACAGCTACGGAGCCGTCGAATGGAAGAAAGTCTCCGATCCCTCCCGGGGCTGGAACACCCCGACGACCGCCAAGCTCCTGGCGGCGGAGGTATTGGGTTGGCTGATCGAGGAAGATCCGGCGGGGGAGGCATATTATCAAGGGCGTTACGATGAATATCTGATGACCTTCGACGCCGTGGAGCCCACGGAGGCGGAGAGGTCTCGCCTCCAGGAGACGAAGGTCATCGTCATGCTCTGGCAGAGGGAGCCGGTCGAGAACTGGCTGGGGATGGAGGTAGTCAATTTCTTCGCCCCTGAGTTCGCCATGGGTGGGACCAAGACCGCCGACAAGATCGTAGACGACATCATCGCCAGCCCTGAGAAGTATCAGGACGTAGCCTACGTCATCGAGAATATGCAGTCCGGGGAGCTGGCAAAGGGTATCGAGGAGGCGCTCCGGGACAGGGGCATAAACGCGGAGCGGATTATATTCACCAACTTCCCTCGATCGGTATCAGGGGTCAATACGATAGCAGAGGTCCTCGACTACAATAAGAACCAGGTCCTGTGAAGGACGAAAGCCCCACATCCCTCATGATAGGAGCCGTCTCGGGTATCGAGCGGCCCTCTCTTATTTCAAATGAAAGCATCAGCTCATATCTCGACCCCTCCAAGCTGCGGTCATCGATCCTTCTCTTGCTCCTCCAATCAGAAGAGGCCCCCCCAGAAGATCCGATAGGTTCCCGCCCACGAACATCTGAGGTCCGGAGAATCAAATTGCGTGCGCCCACCCCACCCTGAAGGGTGGGGTATGCTTCGGGGCCACACGCCCGGTTTTCCGGATCTCAGAACTCTTCGAGTATTCGTTGCCCAGATTCCCTGATTTGCAAGATTGAAACCTTACTTTGGTTTCCGCTGGGCACAACCTATTTTTCCAGTGATGAAGTTGGAGGCTGGATAGATTCTCCCAAAAGTTATTAACCTTTGAGGAGAACTACCCAGTGTGACCCTCCAATGACCCAGATACACTTAAACTTGATAAATTTTCCGTATCGCGAAATTCTCTACCGTATCCTTGGTGCGTATCCCGACGACTATGAGTTTACTGCAAAGGGAGTATTTCGTAAAGCTTCACCGCCGCTTTGCCCCGACTGCAGTACACAAATGGTTCACAACGGCTTCAACCATCGATGCAAAGAGCACCTCGGAACGGTTAAAGTAGGTAGATATCTCTGCCCTGCTTGCCGGAAAAACGTCTCCGAGGACAGCGGCTTTTGGGATGATCTGACTGGACAGCTATTCGATATTCTCTCAGAAATCTGCCAGCTATTGAGATTTCATCATGTATCATATGAAGGAATCGAATCAACACTCAATTTCCTGATCCCCCGCGATAAGGATACGATACGTAATATGGTAAGGCAAGCTTTGGACAGATCAAAGTTATTCGAGTCAGCAGATATTCGCGTCGTCCATTACGATGAACAGCATCCTAAGGCTGGTAGGAACCAGAAGTACCGGTTAACCCTTCTTGACGCTTTAACGAACCAAGTGATTGCAGAAAAACTCTCAGACTCGAAAGACCGCGAAACTATAATAAAATTTTTTAAGGAACATCTAGACACAGATAAACCGATATTCATCGTGACCGACTTATACAGGGGATATGAGGGTATAATTGAAGAAATTTTCGGCAACAAAGCGACCCATCAACTCTGCTTGTTTCACTTGAACCAGCTTATAGTTCTCGATTTTCCCAAGAACACAACAATCGAACAGGAATTGACTAAATATGAAATGCTGAATATTTTCTACAATCGTGACCTTGAGATTGAATTTCTCAAGCGCTTGGCGGATGAAGAACAGGTTATGAAGGTCTGTGACAAGGAAAAATATAATCAATGGTTTCGAGGGGCAAAGCGGCAATTTACAAATTTCGTCCATACCCTTAAACTCAAACGCAGAAGAAAAGGCCAAAATTTGGAACAGAGACCCTATCATGATGCGTTAAAAAATTTCCATAATTTGGTCGATAGAATAGAATCTTTCGAGATAGCTGTGAGGAAAAGGTTGAGGAGAATCGAAAAGCTATGGCCTAACCTCACAGCATTTTATTTCGTTGATGGTGCCCCTGCTACTAACAACGCCATAGAAAATTATTATTCTACAAGCCTTAAAACTCACAGGAAAAAGCAGCTACATACTCCAGGAATAGAAGATCAAATGAAGCTCTCCGCCTTGAAGAGAGCTGGAATATTCGGAAAGCCTGGCATAACGTTGTTCGAAGCTCTATTCATGTTTGCCCCTTTCCACGATCCTGGTTAAAGCTATTTTAATAAAAATAGTATTATGATTAACTTATAGCTGACGCTATCTCCACAATATTTAATATATGATATTATATTGTTATATTGAACAACTTATTCTGGAATAATATTGTACTTGCTCAGGTTCGATAAGACCTTAGAAATAGAGAGTTAAAGTAAAGTAGCGGTATATTTCCAAAAACGCGAAATCACTTGATTTTTAGATTGTGCCTTCCGCTGAACGGTCATCAATGTTTTATCAGTTCAAAAGAGGACGAAAAACGGGCGAGGGTTCACTTCATCCCCGACCTAAAGGTCGGGGTATTCGTGACCTCTGCGCTCCCGAAGTAATAAAAGAATTATGCGGACCCGTATCCCGGGTCCGCATTCGACTTCATGCTGGCGCCAGCCTCTCGGCGTACCTGTCGGGGATCCCCGCCAGCTGGCCGTCGCCCTTCTCTATCGGGGGATAGAGGAAGACCCCTCCCTGATCGAGGTCGAAGTCTTCACCCAGGAACCTGGTGATGTACTCCTGGTGGATCGCCTCCGGGTCGAGGTCGGCGAAGACCTCGGGGAGGAAGGCCTTTGCCATGTACGCGGCACCGATGAGGCCGCCGGTGGCGTCATTTCTGAAGGAGCCGCTCCCGAGATAGACATTTCCTTCCTTCACCGCCCTCATCTCCGCCAGCACCGGCCGGCTGGTGAAGGCATCCCTTGCGGCCTTTATCTCCGCAGGGTCGGTGGCATCGTAGCCGTTAGCCGGTTCCAGGGAGAGGCCGCTATAGGTGTGGGCCACCAGATGGAGGTATATGAAGTCGGGGTCCGACTCTATCACCCACTCCGGATCGACTTGAATGCTGTAGGAAGATCCGAAGAACTCGGGGAGGTCCTCAGCCATCACCTTGACCCCGGTGAGGACCGCCATCTGGGTGAGGGTGTCGATCATAGAGTAGGTCCGGAAGGTCCCGATGTCCAGGTGGGCGTAAGGGTAGGCGCAGATGAGGACCTTAGCCCTCTCCTCCTCGGGGACTCCGGCTGCCCTGGACCTTATCTCCTCCACCCATCCCAGGTTCCAGTGGATGAACTCCTCGGCCCTCTCCCTCTCGTCGAGGATGTAGCCGAGCTTCCTCACTGCGTCGACGTACTTCGAGTTTGCTGGATCTTTCAGGTCGGGGTAGTAGAGGCCGAGGAAGACGACGTCCACCCCCGGAAGGTTATCGGCCTTGGACTTGATGTTCATGGGTGAGAAGGTGAGCAGGAGGTCTGGTTCTGTGCTGAGGACCGTCTCGTAGTCCGGCTCATTCATCCGGCCGACGTTCTTCCTCTTGGCGAGGTCCGGGAACTGTCCTTCGCTCTTGGCGACGGCGTAGTCGACCCCCACCACCTTATCCTTTGAGTTGAGGATGGAGACGAGCTCCGCGTTGTCGAGGTACTCGACGACGATCCTCTCCACGGGCTTGTGGACGGCGACGGGCTCGCCGTTTCCGTCCAGGATCCAGAGGACCTTCTCTTCACCGTTGATGATCGCCTCGATCTGGGCTATGTCCTCCTCGTCTATGACGCCGTCTCGATTAGCATCGGCGAGATCAGTCTTCTCGTATCTCCCATCGATGATCCCCCGGAGGTATTCGATATCTCTCTCGTCGATGACATCGTCCATGTTGGCGTTGCCGAAGATCCCCAGGGCTGCCGACGCCGGCACCGCCGCCAGAGCCAGGGCGACTAAGACGATAGCAAATCTATCGATCGGAATCTTTGGGATCATTCAAGCCACCGCCGGATAGTAGTAGGTGTTCTTGTTGGCGACATCCTTTGAGATCCCCATCATCTCCAGGTACTCCAGGTGGGCCTCTCTCGGGTCCAGGTCGTCGAAGATCTCCGGGTAGAACCACTTCGCCAGGAGGAGGAGCGCCGACGGATAGTTGGGGGTGACGGCGTGATCGTTGGTGATGATGTAGACCCGGCCGTTCTTCACCGCGTCCACACCGTCGAACCCCGGAAGGCTTTTGATCTGATCGGAGTAGGCCCGCAGGAGGGAGTCGTCCTCGTTCTCGTAGGGCCTAACGCCAGCTCCCATCGCCCTGCCGACGATCACCTCGGGGTTCTGCTCCAGGACCCACTCCGTCTCGATCTCGCCGTACTCGTTGTCGGTGTCCATGTAGAGGGGGAGCTGGCCTGCGGCGATGTTCACCCCGCCCGCCAGCTCAATTAGGTTTCCGGCGGGATGGTTCTTTCCTATGGCGGTCCGGGAGGAGATCGTCTCGGACCCCTCGGGAGTGGACTCCAGGTAGACCCTCACCCTCTCACCTTCGGGGATTGCGGAGGTTCTGACCTCGACGGGACCGACGTACCTGTCGTGCCACTCCTGGTATCTTGCGGCATGCTCCCTCGCATTAAGGAGGTATCCGAGGATCGATACTCCGTCCCTGATGGAGTCGATCCCGCAGGGACCTCCTCCGGCGCAGTCGATCCGCAGGATGGGTATCTTCGAGGGGAGCTTTGCTTCCAGGTCCTCTTTGGTCGGATAGAAGGTGTAGGCTATTATCAGATCAGGATCGAGGGAGATGATCGCCTCGATGTCCACGTCGGCACCGCTTCCGATGTTCTTCTTCTTGCTGATCTGTGGGAACCTGTTCCCCTGCCTCTCGAAGGTGTCCCTCACCCCGGCCACCTGATCTTCAGCCCCGAGGATCTGGAGGATCTCAGCGCACTGGTGGTTGTAGATGACGATCCTCTCCACCGGTACCTTGACGGCGACGGCGTTACCGTCGGAATCGATCACCCTTATCTCCGGTGCCGTGCCGTCAATGATCTCCTCTATCAGCCTTATGTCCTCTTCGTCGACCTTACCATCGCCGTTGACGTCGGCGAGATCCGTCATCCTTTCCGTCCCGGCCATGATGGCTCGGGCGTATTCGATATCTCTCTCGTCGATGACGTCGTCCATGTTGGCGTTGCCGTAGACGTGGAGGGTGAAATCCGCTGCCGATATCCCCACCATTAGGCATAGTGCCAAGATTGATGCCAGCATCTTCTCTTTCATAGCCTATTCTCCTTCTTACCCTTCTTCTATCCTCTTATATCATTCAGGCCTGATCTAAGAGGATCTTCTCATAATCAGTGATATTAGATCTATAATAAATGTCTGTTTTTGCTATAAATAGATTATCAAATAATAAGAATCCGCGCTGTTTAGTGTGGGTAAACTGAAAGGGCGGCAGATCCGGTGGTCCGGTCATAACGACCTAATGATCGCCTGAAATCATACTCTTCATGAGATATATCGCTGCCTATCGCCCTATCGGCATCTCTCCTGATAGGCATTTGCATGATTGAGTCCGATAATAGCTATCCCGAAGTTACCCACACGGAATAGCGAAGAGCCAAGTTCAACGTGGATCTCCAAGACGCGATAGATCAGAACCCAGTAGGTTCCTGTAGACTCGACAGCTACAGCCTTACAGCCGTTTTCGCAGACCCAGTCTCTGAACTCAAAAAGTGATCTCAGGTCCATGCTGAACCTTTTGGTGAGCTTCGTCCCATCCAAAAGTAAGACCGTCGCTAAGAGGAACTTCTTGTGGATGTCAGTTTCAAAGACAGGATCAAAGTCCCAAAAAAAGCATATACCTTCACTGTCCATATCACGACAGCAATGGGGGATAATCGGTTTTGCATCCTTCGGGCATGAGCCTTCGGATCATGGAAGTTTCAAAGGGACGCGAATCATCAGGTCGCAACTGGTAGTATCAAAACCATATGATGTAATGTGGATTTTCGCAGAACTTCGAAGCATGGTAGAATATAAGACGGTAGCGATCGGAAAGAAAGTCACTGCCATAGATCCAAGATACCCTTCGCTCACATCTTCTCGATGTGGGTATCAGAAGAAGGAAAACCGCTACGGTAGAACGTTCAAGCTTAAAAGGTGCGGCTTCCAGTGTATGCGGATTTGAACGCATCCAGGACCATCGCTACTTTCAGCAGATCTGATAGTAGCAGGCCCCATGTCAACCGGCCAATCGTAGCGGGCTAGACCCTAGCTACAAGCCACGGCCTTCAGGCCGCGGTATCTGACTTCCAGGATTTCAAGCCGAAAAAGCTCTCAATAACCCTTCATCGAGTCGATCGCCGTAGGCTCATCGAAGGTATCCTACCCAAGAGATATTAACGGTGATGAGAGATTACCTTCCAAAGGTGCGTGGTGGATAATGTACGGCATGACCCCGGAGATCGAGCTCGCCTTCGTCGTGGTGGCTGTGGCGGTCCTCCTTCTGGTCACCGAGGTGGTGAGGATAGATGTAGCGGCGGTGCTGATCCTCCTCCTCCTCGCCTGGACCGGCCTTGCAACCCCATCCCAGGCGTTGTCGGGGTTTGGGAGCAACGCCGTCATCTCCATAGCCGCCATAATGGTCCTGGGCAAAGGCATGGAGAGGGCGGGGGTGGTCAACGCCATCAGCAGGGCGGTAATGAGGGTGGCCGGGTCCGAAGAGAGGAGGCTTCTTGGGGTCACGTCTTCGGTGGTGGGGTTCATCTCCGCCTTCATGCAGAACGTCGGTTCCGCAGCCCTATTCTTGCCGGCGATCCTCAGGATATCCAAGACCACCAGGATCCCGGCATCGAGGCTCTTGATGCCGATGGGGTTCTCGGCTATCTTGGGGGGGACTTTGACCATGGTCGGATCCAGCCCCCTGATAGTCCTCAACGACCTTATGGTACAGAGCGGGGAGGAGCCCTTCGGCTTCTTCAGCGTCACCCCCATCGGGATCGTCCTTCTGGCTTCCGGGATAGGATACTTCCTGATCTACGGCCATCGGCTCCTTCCGAAGGCCGATCGTTCGAAGACCGATTCCGAGGCCCAGGTGGATCTGATTGAAACCTGGCAGCTACCCTCCATTGTCAGGTACTACTTCGTATCCTGGAAGAGCGACTTCGTCGATAAGACCCGGGAGGATGTCAGGATGAGGCGGAACTACGGTGTAACCCTCCTCGCCATAGTGGAGGGGGAGGAGGTGATCTACTCCCCCTGGAGGAGGACGAGGTTCTCACCGGGCCAGGTTCTGGCTCTCCTGGGGGAGAAGGGGGATCTCCAGCGGCTCTCTTCTGAGCACGACCTCTGGGAGATCACCGACGATCTCAGGCTGAGCGATCTCCTCTGCGAGGCGGAGGCGGGCTTTGCCGAGGTCGTCGTACGTCCCCGGTCTTCCATAGTCGGAAAGACCCTCAGGGAGATAGGGGTACGGAAGAATTACGGCGTCGAGCCGATCCTCCTCTTGAGCGGGACGGAGGAGCAGAGGAAGGACTTCGCCGACCGTCCCCTGAACCCGGGGGATACCTTCGTCATCCACGGCCTCTGGGACAGGATAAGAAAGATCGGATCTGACCGCAACTTCGTCCTTCTGACCCCCGTCGAGTCGGTGAGCCTGACCCCGTCGAAGGCGATCCCTGCAACCCTCTGCTTCCTCGGGGCCCTGGCCCTGGCCCTGGCGGGCTTTCAGATCTCCATCGCCCTTCTCACCGGCGCCTTCGCCATGGTCCTTCTGAAGGTGATACCCGTCGACGAGGCGTATGGTGCCGTAGACTGGAGGACCGTCGTCCTCCTGGCAGGGCTGATACCCCTGGGGATAGCCATGGAGGAGAGCGGTGCTGCCGGGTTCGCGGCGACGGCGTTGATGAACCTTCTCGAGGGATCTCCTCCCATAGTCGCCCTCATCGCCGTGGCGGCCCTCACCACCTTCCTCACCCTCTTCATATCCAACGTGGCAGCAGCCGTCCTCCTCGTCCCCCTCGTCATGGTCATGGGTCAGGGGATGGGGATCGATCCAAGGGCCCTCGCCCTCCTGGTCGGCCTCTCCGCCTCCAACTCCTTCCTCCTCCCTACCCACCAGGTAAACGCCCTCCTGATGACCCCCGGCGGGTATAAGAGCGCAGACTTCCTAAAGGTCGGAGGGATCATGACCCTGATCTTCATCATCGTCGCTTCATGGATGGTGGAGCTCCTCTACCTCTGAAAGTTCAGATCTTCTGGACCTGGACCTTAGTCCCGGGGGTGGCTTCGACCGCCTCGGCGGCCCTATCCATATTGATGGCTATCTCCAGCCGTCCCGAATGGCCGGTCAATAAGACCCATTCGCCGGCTGGAACGTCGGCGTAGGTCCTACCGAAGGTCGCTTCGATGACCTCTCCGTCGAAGGCGATCTCAACCCCATCCTCCGGCGTGAGGCCGGCCTCGTCGGCCAGATCCCCCGGGATGTCGGTGACGATGTTACCGAAGTGATCGACGAGGGTGACAGCTCCGACGATGGCTCCATCCTCGATCCGACCCCTTCTCGCCTCGATCCTGACGGGATCGGAGATATCGGGGCCGAGGGAGGAGGGGTCCATCCCGGCGGAGAGCCAGCCGGCTACGGGTCTGTAGATCCCAACCCCTCGAAGGGGGCGGTCTTTCCTTTAGCCGTCAGGTTAGGGTCTGTGATCACCCGGATGGACGCTATACCGAGGTCGTCCATGACCCCGGAGAAGAGGCCGTTGTCAGGGGCGATGAAGATTTTGCCGTCCGCCGTCTCCAGGACGATAGCGCGCGCTCCACCTCCAACTCCGGGATCGACCTCCGCCGCAAAGACCGTCCCCGGAGGAAACTTCCACGCCGCCTGAGCCAGGATATAGGACCCCTCGGCGACGTCGAAGGCAGAGACCTGGTGGGTTATGGTGGATAGCCTCGCCACCGGGTTTGCGGAGTAGATCGACCTATCGGGGGCGGCAGCGTAGAAGCCGGGGCCCCATAGTCGGTGAGGAGGGCTACCAGGTCTTCGACCCCCCTTACGCCGGGGTCGGCCTGACCCCCGGCGAGGAGGGGTGAGATAGATGCCATCACCGCTGCCATTATCATTCCATAACACCCTCTCAAATCCGTCCCATTTCCGTACCAGCTTTATAAAGAGGTGACGACGTAGAAGGGTGGTTTGGAGGGTGTCAGGCGGGGGGATCTAAGAACTGGACGATCCCCCTCCCCGAGGACCCCCACTTGATAAAGCTTCGAGGAGATCCCGATGCTGGAGTATCTGAAGATGGATCTGTGGCCCCCCTACGTGGTCGGGGTGGGTATAGGGGTATTGAGCATCCTGGCGTTCCTACTGTCCGATAGACCCATCGGCTGTTCAGCCGCCTACGCCAGGACGAGCGGGATGATCGAGAAGCTCTTCATCGGAACCGCCGTCTCCCAGAAGGCGTACTACAGGAAGTTCAAGCCTGCCGTAGAGTGGGAGGTGATGCTGGTTTTTGGTGTCGTCATAGGATCGTTCCTCTCTGCTACATTTTCGGGGGATCTCCGGTTGGAGATCGTCCCCCCTCTCTGGCTAGATCGGTTCGGTCCCGATCCGTTCCAGCGAATCGCCTCCGCCTTCTTCGGCGGAGCTCTCATGGGGCTAGGGGCCCGGTGGGCGGGAGGGTGCACCAGCGGCCACGGGATCAGCGGAACCCTCCAGCTCGCCGCCAGCTCCTGGCTCGCAGCTGCATGCTTCTTCGCCGGCGGGATCGCCGGGGCGATCCTTCTCTTCGGGCCCGGGGTCTGAGGTGGTGATGGAAGAGATGATCGATATACTTGAAGATCTCAGGAAAGATTCGAGGTCCCAGCTCGCCGTCGGCCTATCCATAGGTATCGTCTTCGGCTTTCTCCTCCAGAAGGGGGGGGTGACCAGGTACGACGTCATCCTCGGCCAACTCCTCCTCGTCGACTTCACCGTCTTCAAGGTGATGGCCTCGGCGGTGATCACCGGGATGATAGGAGTCCACCTCCTCCGTAGCCGCGGGTGGGTGAGGCTCCACCCTAAGCCCGGCTCCTGGGGGTCCACCGCCCTCGGAGGCCTCATATTCGGCGGCGGCTTCGCCCTTCTCGGATACTGTCCGGGGACGGTGGCCGGAGCCGTCGGCCAGGGATCCATCGACGCCCTCCTCGGCGGCGTCGGCGGGATCCTCCTGGGGACCGCCGTCTTTGCAGAGCTCTATCCTAGGCTGGAGGAGACGGTCCTCTCCAGGGGCGACTTCGGCGACGCCACCATCCCCGAGATCCTGGGGGTCGGCTCCTGGGCGGTCGTCGTCCCGGCGGCTATCATCCTCATCGGTCTGCTTCTCTGGATCGAAGGGATGGGTTTATGATCTAGAAAAAAAGGGATCTATTCAAGAGAGGGGGCTGACCTTCTGCCATTCGAGGAGCTCATCACCGTGGTACCCCATGCCGGCCTCGTCATCCCGGCGGAGATAGAGCCTTCGAGGTTATCGGAGGAGTTCTTCGCCCTGGTCAGAAACATCGACTGGTTCACAGATGATCTATACGACTTCCGCGACCTCCTCGGAAACGACCATCTCACCTTCCCCTACTGCAGCATAATCCTGGAGGCGAACCGCGATCCAGCGGTCATCGACGACTCCGTCCCCTTAAGGGACGTATTTGGAAGGGCGATCTACAGGGAGGGGAAAGAGCCCGATGGATCGGCTCGCAGGAGCCTCTCCGATAGATACATATTACCGTTCCACCGAGAGATCGGCGATAGGATAGCGGCAGGCCGCTCCTTCCTCTTTGAGGGGCATTCGACGATAACGGCCCGGGGCGTCGGAGACGATCAGATAGAGATCATGAATTATCAGCGTTCTCCGGAGGACGGGAGGAGGATCCGCTTCTCACCGGATATCTACGTGGAGATCTACGCTGAAGAGCTCCAAAAGCGTCTGCCGGAGGTCTATGTTACCGTCAACTCCTCCGAATACGACACCGTTTACGGCTCCATCTGCGCAGAGCATTCCGTCGATTCGATGGTCCCTATCGGAGGGAGGGCACCCGCCATCCTCCAGGAGACGAACCAGCGGCTCTACCTCGACGAGGACGGGGTCCCGGACCTGGTGAGGCTCCACATCCTGAGGGTCGCCTTCGCCGAGTCCCTCTCTGTGATGTATCATAAGGCCCTTGGAGGAATATGATACGATGCCCGTGATAGATATCGATATTGGAAGGCAGGCCTTCGACTTCGATTGCGGTGCCAAGGCGCTCCAGCTGGTGATGGCTTACTATGGAGTGGACCTTCGCCTCGACGAGCTCTTCGAGAAGCTGAAGACCGACGAGATGGGCACCTCGGTCCGGAGGATGATCGAGGTCGCCGACGAGATGGGCTTTGAGGTCCTGGCCAAGAACATGTGGGGGCTTGAGGAGGTGAAGGGGCGCGTCGATGAAGGCAGGCCCGTCATCGTCCTCCTCCAGGCCTGGGCCGAGAGGTACATGACCCTCGAGGACTGGAGGACGGACTACGATGACGGCCACTACGCCATCGTCATAGGCTACACCAACGGCATCCTCATCTTCGAAGATCCCGCGTCCTTCCGCAGGACGTGGCTCCCCGAGGAGGAGTTCCTCGCCCGTTGGCACGATAAAAGCCCCGATACCGACGAAGTCCACGAGCGTTTCGGGATGGTCCTCCTGGGCCGCGAGCCGGTGAAGAGGACCCCGGTGAAGATGGGTTGAGGGGGCCCGATGGTCCCGGGAAGATCCGCAGGCCTCTGATTCGGTCAACCGGTTGTCGATGAGTTTAGGCGACCTCGTAGGATTCGGATCCCTCGGGGTCGATCGTCCAACCCAGGGGCCGAAAATACATATTATGTAAATCTAACTCCCATAAGGGTGAGCAATATATCCGGAGCATTTAAATATGCAGTAGCATATTCCAGGCCAAATAGTTGAATATCCATACTCTCTGCGATGCGGGTGGTACGATATGAAAGTTGCAGTTCCAACCATGGGGGACGGAGGTCTCAATGAACTGATATGTGCCCACTTCGGCCGGGCTGAGACCTTCACGATAGTCGACGTGGACGCCGGCGACTTCGATGTGGTGAGAAATACGAGTGAGCACGTGGGAGGGACCGGCCTTCCCCCGGAGCTGATCTCCGCCAGGGGCGCCCAGGTGATGCTGGCGGGAGGGCTCGGGCCCAAGGCGGTGAAGATGTTCGAGGGATACGGGATAGAGGTCTTCGTCGGGGCGACCGGGACGCCATAGCCGACTGGAAGGAGGGATACCTCGAAGAGGCCTCCGACGAGAACGCCTGCAGGGAGCACCGACATTGACGGGCGCTCACCGCCATCCAATAGTTTTTGGAGACTTCTCCGGCGATCCCGGGCGTTGTATACCTGTAGACCCTTAAATCAGATCTCCAGAGGGTCCCCGTTCCCGGCCACGTGACAGACGGTGCAGACCTCTTTCTCCTCCTTCAGCTCCCGGGTGGCCATGGCGAGGACGGTGGCGTTGGCTATGTTCCCGGCGATGAGGAGAGCGGCGGCGATCTCGTCGTTGGAGATCCCCATCCTCTTGGCGATCCTCAGATGCAGTTTTAAACAGTGGCTGCAGCGGACCGCAGCGGCGACGGCGATGGATATCAGTTCCTGGGTCTGCATATCCAGGGTCTGGGAGCTTCTGATTATGGCGTTGTTGTGAAGGATCTTAGTCACCAGAAGCTCGGGCTTGTCCTTCATGAACCCGAATATGTACGGGACCTCGCCGTAGGCCTTCTCGATGGATGCGAGCATATCCTCCGCCGTCTGTTCTGTCCCCTTATCGAGGATCCTCTCCAGATCTTCTTCAAAACTCATTCATCTCACCTAGACGACAAAGCCGGTCTCAGAGACGGGCAATATCCGAACGAGTATATAGTTCTTCATCCTGGAGGGGACGACTCGGGCGATCTCCTCCAGGGTCACCCCCTCATCGAAGGTGACGCCTTTGACCGCCTCGCTGTACTCCTCGAAGGGAAGCTTTATCCTCAGGCCGTTTAAGTTGAGGGCTATCGGCAGCGGCGAGAGGGACTCCGTGACGTCCGGAACCTGCTCTCTGACCGCCTCCATCACCCGGGGCGGGGTGGTGGTGAGGGGGTCCTTCGATATAGAGTTACGGACGCTGTCGAGGGCTCTTCCGACGGCGGCTACTATGTTGTCCAGGGACCCTATCTCCGTCGCCTTCCGGGACCGATGGGCTATCCTCCCGACCCGCGGGACGTACTCGAAGGCGAAAGGCAGGTCCTCCTCCTTCATCTCTGGTCCTCCGGTGACGATGACGGGGACGGTGAGGGTTCGATAGAGGTGCTCTTTTTTTATGATGCAGTCGGCGAAGTTGCCGAAGGTGAAGACGACGGCGTCGTGCTCGTTTATGAGGGCGGTCTCGAACTCGTCTATCTGGGAGATCTTCTTCGCGACCCCCCGGCCCATACCGATCATGTTGCTCTTGGCACCGTGCCTTCTGAGGTACTCGGCGACGTCGCAGGCGGGGTGAGGGAGGTGATGGATGGCGAGGGTAGGGGTGACGACGGCGATCTCCGTCCCAGCCAGGGGCGCCCGTTCGAGCTTTCCTCGCAGCTCCTTGGCCAGGGCCTCGAGGATCGGCAGGTCTTCATGGGGGACGAGCATCAGGAGGATCACTTCGCTCTGGGTGACGTTCTTCTGGAGGAGGTAGCCTCCCAGGTCCTCGACGAGCTCCGTCACCAGGTCGTGTTTGTAGACGCCGCCGGTGAACATCACGGGATCAAGCATCTCTCATCCCTCCCAGTCTCTCCTTAGCCTCGGCGATCATCTCTGGAGTTATAGTCTCTTCTGCGGCCAGGAAGAAGAAGCTCTCTTTGCTCATCTCGTTCCTCCTGTTGCGGAACCCCTCCGGGGCTATTCTGACGAGGGCGTCCATGAGGTCCCGCCGGAACTCCGTCTCGGTGTCTGCCACCACCAGATCCTGGGGGGACTCCTCCGACAGGACGACAAGGACGTTCCTCTCGGGCTGCTCCACCTTCTCCCTGCCGTACTTCTCCCAGAGGGCCCGGATGAGGCCTGCCATATGCTCCTCATCATCGACGGTGATCTGATAGCCCCCCTCAGCGTAAAGGAGATCTCCGACGTCCCCTACCCTTAGAGGCGGCTGCTTACCCCGGATCATGCCCTGAACGGCGAAGTAAGGGATCTTTATGTCGACATAGACCCGCAGCCTGCCTATCGACCTGATCAGCCCCAGATCTTGGAGGATGTCCATGATTATCTCCCTGTACTTCTCTGTCCCGTAATCCTCGCCGGGCATCTCGACCTCGAAGACCTCGAGGGGGTCCATCTCCATCTCAATCCTCCACGAGGCCCGATACGAGGAGGCTCGCTCCGACGCAGCCGATGTATTGGGCGTAATCGGGGACCGTCACCTTCAGCCCGAGGAGCTGCTCCATCGCCCGGGGAAGCCCCTCGATGAGGGCGGTCCCCCCCACCATGATCACAGGCTCCTTCACCTCCACCTCCTGGAGCTGCTGCTCGAAGACCTGTTCTGCGACGCTGTGACAGGCTGCCATAGCCACGTCCTCGGGGCTTGACCCCGCCGAGAGGCTGTTGACCAGGCTCTGGGTACCGAAGACGATGCAGTAGCTGTTCATGGGGACTCTCTTGTGGTCCCCCTTCAGGGCAAGCTTGCCGAGCTCCGTTATATCGACGCCGAGACGCTTGGCGGTCAGCTCCAGAAACCTCCCCGAGGCGCCGGCGCAGATCCCACCCATGGTGAAGGTGCCGGGGACGCCGTCCTGGACGGATATCGCTTTGTTGTCCATACCACCGATATCGATCACCGTCGCGTTGCCCTTCTGAGCGTCCGCCAGGAAGACCGCCCCCTTGGAGTTGACGGTGATCTCCTCCTGGACGAGCTTCGCCACGAAATGCTTGCCGATGAGGTGGCGGCCGTATCCCGTCGTCCCCAGCCCCTCGATCTCCTCCCTCTTTACCCCCGCCGATTCCAGGGCTTCGCTATAGGCGGCCTCGGCGCTCTTGATCACCTCCGTGGTGGGGACCCAGCCGATCCCTATGACCTCGTTATCCCTCATCACCACCGACTTTGTCGTCGTCGAGCCGGAGTCGATCCCGGCGGTGAGGCCCGTCTGCCTCTCCCGGGAGAGGAGCCCCTTGAACCTTGCGGTGGTGACGAGGGCCTCCATCCTGGTGAGGAGCGTCTCGGCGGTCGTCCTCTCGGTGAAGGAGTAGCTGAGGACGGGGATCCTGGAGTTCTCGTGGATGTACTTGCGGATCTCGCTTCTGACGATAGCCCCCTCGGCGCACCTAAAGCAGGTGGCTACAAAGACGGCGTCGGCGAGGTCGGGGTTCTCCACGATCCGGGTCGCTCTGGCCATGGCGAGGTTCAGGTCGCCGCTGGCCACCTCGATCCCGAACCTGTTCTCTACGTCCCTGACGTCCTCGAGGGATACCTCGGGGAAGACGAGCTCTGCACCCACCATATCGGCGGCCTTCTGCAGCTCTCCCTGGACTCCGCTGTACTCGGGGCCGCAGGAGAGCTGGGCTATCCTGATCAACTCAAACCCTCCAGAAATTCCCGGATCTTGAAGACGAACCGCTTCGCTTGAACCTCATCCTCGGGGTATTCGAGCTCCAGAAGGGGTATCCTTTTCGTCTTGAGGAGGAAGCGGGCGAGCTCGTTGGTCCTGGCGCAGCCGGTGCACCCCAGGGTGCAGTCGTCTCCTTTTATCACGATCGCCGCCTCCGCCTCCTCTATCATCGGACCCAGGAGCGCCATCCTCCCCCTCACCCCTGAGGGGACGTCGACGGCGGCGTACTTCAGCCCCTTCTTGGGGTCTTCGGGGGTCATGTTCAGAGGGGGCGAGTCGAGACCGGGGGTGTCGACCTTCTTTCTCACTTCTTTTGAGACTACCAGCGCCTCGTGGCCTTTCCTCTCGACGAGATCCGTGAGGATCATGCTGGTGGGGGGGTATACCATGACTTTAACCATGAAAGGACCTCAGGAAAACTCCTCGTTTATCATCGCTTCCAAATCTTCCAACGTCGGACGCCTTTTAGTCTCGACCCCAGAGGGAGGATCTTCGCCTCTAGCCTCGGAGGCTAGCCCCCGAGATATCAGGGGCAGGATCTCTGACTCATGCTCCATCATGTAAAATCCGGGCCTGGCCCCGCCGCCTCGGTGGCCCCTGCACCTTCGTGGGTCTCCGGGAGAGAACCCCCGATCTTTGATGAAGATGTTGGTCACGTCCATCTTCCTCAGATCCTCCACCGTCGCCAATATATCCTCCTCTTCGCCGTCGATGATGACGCCAAAACAGGCCTCTTTGACGTTTATATCCCGGCCGAGTTCGTAAATCCTGAGGGCTATATCGGAGGGGAGGACGTCGGAATCCTGACTTGTAACCACGTACTTGGTAGACTTCACCTATCGGACCTCCAGAACGTAAACGGTCTCTTCTTCTCTGACGGACCGGAGCTTATCGGGCTCGAGGATCCTGCCGACGATGTTCGTCGCCAAAAACTTCTCTCCAGAGGGTCCGTACCTGGTGTCGTCGACGAGCTTCACCCCCACGAGGCCGGCGTTCTTTGCCGCCTGGTTTGTCACCCCGATCTCGCCGGCCCGGACTAACTCATCGGGCTTATTCTCGGGCAGTATCTCCTTGTAGCTGGTCGCCGAGATCGCCGGCTTGAAGAGCACGGTGTTCTCGTAGACGAAGTATACGGGCAAAGGTCCGACCGGCTTCTCCTTAAGCCCCACCACGTGCCTGAAGTAGTCGAGGGTCTTGGGGGCGAGGTCGTCGTATAGCTCTATCGCCACCATCCGGTCTGACGGGATGGACGTGACGACTACCTTTCGCTCTTTAAGGATCTGCATGGTGGTGACGGGCTTCTGCTCCACCACCACGGCGTCGTCACCGGTGTGACCTTCCACCTCAAAGCCGATCCCCTGAACCTGGGCGATCTCCTCCGCCTCTTTGAGGGGAAGGCCCATCAGCATGATCCTCTCGGGATTGACCTTCACCGCTAGCTTCATCCCCGATTCGGCGAGCTTCACCAGGTCCATCCCGGATCTCACCTTCCCCACCATGGAGTGGCCTGGGATGGAGGTCCTGTCCGCCTTGTAGATGAAGATCCTCCCCAGCCCCCTTCCGCTGGTCCGGATGGTGACGGCGCCCTCGCTCCTAGGCTCGCGGTTCTCAAACTCGATCCGCTCTCCCAGCAAGACGTCGGTGGAGGCGAAGGAGCTGGAGGTCCCTCCGACGGTGAAGACCCCGTCCCTCGTAGCCGCGAGGAAGAACTCCGCCCCCTGGGGCGCCGATTCGTTCAGGTCGACATCAAATCTGGTGTAGATCTCCATCCCGTCGGTGAGGGGGAGGGAGAGGTCCTGGGTCGCCATCTTATCGGAGAGCGCCGCCCACTCGACGATAGGCTCCACATCCAGGATCGAATCACCGATCTCCAGCCTTCCCAGCAGGTCTTTTCCCCCCACCACCGTCGCAAAGACCCCCCGGTTCTCGGCGGGGGATCCGTAGGCGGCAGAATGTCTCTTCCTCGAAAAGACTATCTGAGACTTATCAGCCTCAAACCCGCCTGCTCCGAAGGCCACCTCCCACCGGTCGTACTCCTCCACCCTTCTCGAGGGGGCGATCCTGGTGGAGACTGGACCGAAGGTGACGGCGGCGACGTCACTCCACCTGACCTGAAGCCCAGGTATCTGCCGGACCGCCTCGTGCCAGATCGCCTGTAACCCCGTATCGATAAGCTCTATCCTCAGCTTGCCTTTGGTGGTGTTGAGCCAGTATGAGTCGGTCACTCTCTCCACCTCCTCCCGGCCCTTGACTATCCCGACGGTGGCGCCCTCGGGGGCGATGACGCCTGCGGTATCCAGGGCGTCCCTGAGGGTCAAACCATCCTCGAGGGAGATCTCAGCACCATTAACAGATACTTTCAAGTTAACTCCCCAGCATCTCCTCTTCTTCCTCTTTGGTCATCAGGTTGAGGACGCCGTCGGGGGTCCCCACGTGGACGATCTTTCCGTCTCGCATCAGCGCCGCCCGGTCGCAGACGTTCTGGACGAAGTCCATATCGTGGCTGACTATCAGGAACGTCTCGCCGAGCTCTTCTCTGGCGTTCAGAACGGAGTTGGAGACGTCTATCTTGGTTATCAGATCCATGGTTCCCGTCGGCTCGTCCAGGACGACTATCCTAGGCTCCTTGATTAGAACCTGGGCCATGGCGACCCTGTGCCTCTCCCCCTCGCTCAGCTCGTAGGGGTTCTTGGAGAGGACCTTCATCGCCTCCTCCTCGGAGAAGCCGACGGTGATGAGGGTGTGGATCGCCTTCCTCTCCGCCAGCTCGAAGGGGAGGGCGAGGCCGATCGACTCGGTGAGGTTGTCGATGACGCTCCGGTATGGGTAGAGGGTGTACTCTTGATGGAGCATCCCCATGTATTTTGTAGCCCTCCCCTTATGGTCCGCGCCGAGGACCGTCATATCCACCCACTCGTCTCCAATTCTGCACCATATCCCTCCATTCGTCGGGAGGATGATCCCGTTGAGCATCTTGGAGAGGGTCGTCTTACCGGCTCCGCTCGTCCCCACCAGGCCGAAGATCTCACCCTCGTAGATCTCCAGGCTGACGTCGTCCACCGCCCTGATGACGCCTCGATCGATGCTGATATACCGCTTTGAGAGATCTTTACATCGGATTATAGGTTCGCCGACATCAGCCTTCTTCCTCTCATCGATCTTGCCTGCCATGGCGGCGAACTCTGCGGCTATCTCCGACGGCTTGCCCTGGGATATTATCTTGCCGCGGTCGAGGAGGAAAGCGCGGTCCGTCAGCTCCACCATCACGTCCGGCCAGTGGCTGGTGATGACCATCGTCATGTTGAAGTCCTCGACGGCCCGCTTTATGCTATCGTGGACCAGCTCTGCGGTCTTCGGGTCCAGGGTCCCCGAGGGCTCGTCCGCCAGGAGCATCATAGGCGACTTGGCGAGCTGACGGGCCAGGACTACCCGCTGCTTCTCGCCCCCCGAGAGCTCCCTAGCCACATGCATCATCCGGTGGGAGAGGTTAACCTCGTCGAGGAGGTCCGCCGCCCGGTTGACGCTTATCGACCCCCCGCTCGCCTCCTCGACGGCCCGCATGACATTGACGATCACCCTCTCGTCACCGTAGAGGGCGAAGGTCCGCTGGAGCATGATGGCTATCCTGCGAGATATGTCCCGTCTATCCCGGTCGTTTATCCCGAGGGAGACGAAGTCGGCGTCGAAGGGCTCGAAAGACCCGCCGCATCTGCACTTCTCTCCCGCCTTGCTCGGCGGCTCTACGTTCCGACATTTGGGACATCGTGCGACGTGGTAGATCACGTTTCCGCTTATATCCTCGAAGGTCTCGACGCCACGAAGGACGTGCAAAAGGACGCTCTTTCCCGATCCGCTCCTCCCCAGGATGCCGAGAGACTCCCCCTCCAGGATCTCCAAATTGACGCCACGTAGCGCTTCAACTTCGCCAAACCGCACCGTCAAGTCCCGGATCTCAATAAATGGTGTCAAATTATCTCGCCTCGAATTGGTATTGTGAACGAAGTACAAACCATCACAAATTTAAGTTTATCCGAGACCGTCTCGTCAGAGACCGGCAGCATCGATCATCAACCTCGATCATCGATCTCAACCCCATAGATATCCATCCCCGAGCATATCTCCGGATCCGGGGAACTCTTCCCTCGAATAAATGGCGGAGATGATCGGGGTTGATGAGGATGAAGCTATCCTTCTCCTCCCTTCTTCAGGAGAAATTCTTTGTCTATGTACGATTTATGGGCGGCTTCAAGACATTCTTTACAGACGTTAAAAACGGTGTCCTTTATCCCGTGTATGGTAGCCTGCTTGGCCTTTACCGGGAGCGTCTCCTTGTCGATAGCACACATTTGACATTTCATCTAAGTCACCTCTCTTCCATCTGATTTTCGTCGTTATAAGCATTTCCGCTCATTGGAGTCCTCCACCTCCTGGAGAGCTGGTGGTCGGCTCCGAGGAGGTCCAAGATCCTCCCCACCACCACATCCACCATCTCCTCGACGGTCTCGGGCTTCGTATAAAAGCCCGGGCACGGTGGAACGATGATAGCTCCAGCCTCGGTGGCGGCGACCATGTTCCTCAGGTGGACGAGGTTGAGGGGCGACTCCCGGGTCACCAATATCAATCTGCGCCTCTCCTTCAAGCATACGTCGGCCGCCCGGGTGATGAGGGTGTCGGAGATGCCGTTCGCTATCCCCGCCAGGGTCTTCATGCTGCAGGGAGCCACCACCATGGCGTCGAAGAGGTAAGAGCCGCTGGCTATCGAAGCGGTGAAGTCCCGGGGGGAATAGACCCGGTCGGCCATCATCTCCACCTCGATGGGAGTCGCCTCCGTCTCGATCTCTATTATCTTCCGGGCTGCATCGGTCATCACCAGGTGGGTGGCCGATCCCATCTCAGCCAGGACCTCCAGGAGCCTGATGCCATAGGCTACCCCAGAGGCTCCGCTGATCCCCACCACCACGTCAAGAATCTTTCCCGTTCTCTTTATGATACCACGTCCTATCCAAGATGAAAACTCATACCAGCCCTTTATTTCTTATCGAGCCTCGTCAGAGTCGCCGCCACCATCAGGGGTAATGTGATGGTGGCGTCACCGTAGACGGTGACCTTCCTCGCCTCTGCCCCGATCTTTCCCCAGGATACCGCCTCCGATAGGGACGCTCCCGAGAGCCCCCCAGCCTCTGGCCGGTCTGTGGTGAGCTGGATGGCGAGGTCGAAGCTATTTGGGGTCACGAGCATCGCCTGGAGGGCGAAGTTCTTGGGGACTCCTCCACCGATGATCACTATCCCGGACCGTTCAGCACCGTAGAAGATATCCACCAGCTCCCCCACGTCGCCGAAGGCGTCGACGGTTAGCCCTCTCGTCTGCTTATAAAGCCAGGCCTGTAAGCCGATCATCGAATCGGAGAGGGCAGGACAGAAGATGGGAACGCCGCAGTCGTAGGCAGACCGGAGGATCGACTTCTCGTCGTCGATCTTGCTTCCCAGGATCCTCAAGAACTCTCTTCCGGTCATGGGGTCGGTCTTCTCTGGAAGCGAATTCTGAAGGATCTCCTCGAAGCTGGCAAAGTCGCCATCCTCTACATAGACGTCGAATATCCTGCTCAAACCCTCATCTCTAAGATCGGTGTCGTGGGCATCGGGGTCTCCCAGGATATGGTGGCTATAGCCCTCGATGACGTCATGGACGAGGTTCGCCCCGGTGGATACGAGGACGTCTATCCGCCCTTCCCTTATGAGGGACGATATTATATTTCTCATCCCCGCAGGGATCATCGCGCCGGCCAGGGTGAAGACTCTGGTATAATCTTCGGAGAGCATCTCCTCGTAGATGTTGACGGCTTCTGCCAGTCTCCTGGCCCCAAAGCCGCAACGCTCCATCATCCTCACCAGCTCATCTATCTCCATCCCGGCCTCCAACTTGATCTGGTTTATATAATCCACCTAAACTCACCCTAATTATGCTGATTTCTCCCCTTTTGGGATCGGCGGCTTCCCTGGCTAGCGATCGTGGTGCTAATCGATTTTCTCATAAACCTTTTATATCAGTACTTTGTGTTTAGCTCTTACGGCTAAAGGAGGTAAAAAATGAGCGGCGAAATGGTGGCAGTGGACTATTATATCCCACTTATTATGTTTTTGATAATAGGTGCTCTAGTGCCTATTGGCGCGCTAGCTGCCGTGAAGATAATATCTCCTCAGAAATCAACTTTTCGGAAGAGGTCCACTTATGAGGGCGGTCTGAGACCCATCCGGGACGCTGGAGTCCAGTACAACGTCCAGTACTATCTCTTCGCCATCGTCTTCGTGGTCTTCGACGTTGAGGTTTTGTTCCTCTACCCATGGATTTATGTCTACGCTTCCGAGGCGATCCCCGCCGTAGGCGGAGTGAGCATTGCGATCACCGGGATGGCTATTTTCATAGTTGTTCTCTTGATCGGGTTGCTCTACGACATTAAGAAGGAGGCATTGCGTTGGGTATAAGTGATGTCATACCTGTTCCGGTTGCTGTTGATGAGGAGCTGGAGAAGTGGACGATCTGGGGTAGGCCCCTGACAGATGTCTGGTTTACGACCACTGAGAAGATCCACGAGATCATCGATATGGGCCCCATAAAGAACGTCCTGAACTGGGGCAGAAAGAACTCGCTGTGGTTTCTGATGCAGCCGATGGGATGCTGCGGCGTCGAGATGCTCGTCTTCGGATGTCCCCACTACGACTGCGATCGGTTCGGTATCTTCCCCAGGGCGACTCCAAGGCAGGTCGATGTCATGATCATCAGCGGCTACATCACCAGGAAGTACCTTCCAGCGATAAAGGACCTCTGGGAAGAGATGCCGGAGCCGAAGTGGGTCATGGCGATAGGCGAGTGTGCTATATCAGGCGGGCCCTTTTACGACTCTTACAACATCATCAACAACACCGACCGATTCTTCCCGATAGATGTCTACGTCCCCGGGTGTCCGCCGAGGCCCGAGAAGTTCATAGAGGGCTTCAGGGCTCTTCAGGAGAAGATCAAGCAGCGTAAGGACAAGAGGGGCTATTAGAGGAGGAGTTCATCGTTGAAAACTGCAAATGATGTCTTGAGCGCCCTGCAGTCGGCCTTTCCGGGTGTGATCGAGGAGGCGAAGGTCGCCCCCGAGCGGCAGCTATGGGCCACGGTCAAGCCGGAGAGGATCGTGGAGGTCTGCAAGTATCTGAGGGACAATCACGGCTTCGATCACTACTCCGGCGCTGTGGGCGTAGACAGGATCGATGAAGGCCTCTTCGAGGTGACGGAGCTCCTCGCAAGCCACGGGGCTCATAAGGTGGTGGCTCTCCTCAAGGTTAAGACCCCCAGGGCGAACCCCCGGGTCAAATCCCTGACAGGCCTTTACTGGAACGCCAACTGGTACGAGCGCGAGATCTGGGAGATGCTGGGGATCGATTTTGAAGGACATCCTGAGCTTTACCCCCTCCTGCTACCGGACGAGCTCGTCGGGGCATGGCCCTGGAGGAAGGACTTCAAGGGCTATCCTGATGTCACCACCGGGGAGAGGGCGATAGAGACGATCACCCCCGATGGATACACCAAATATCACATCCCACCGACTCAGGCCGAGATCGAGGCAGGAACCGTCCCCGCCCAGAGGCCTAAGTACCCCACCTTCCGGGAACGGGAGGAGATGGAGATCAAGGAGACCTCTGAGATGATCCTCCACCTGGGACCCCAGCACGCACTCGTTCCGGGCCCGTTCCTCCTCGACATCCTCGTCGATGGGGAGAGGGTTAGGAAGGCGTTCCTGGACGTCGGATACATCCACAAGGGGATCGAGAAGATCATGGAGAACAGGACATACGTCCAGGGGATCCCCATCACCGACCGTCTCTGCTATATGGCGGCGCTCACCAACAATGAAGCCTATTGCGGTGCCGTCGAGAGGCTCCTCGGGATCGAGCCCCCCGAGAGGGCTCAGTACATCCGGGTCATCACCCAGGAACTCTCGAGGATCCAGAGCCATCTTCTGGGGACCGCCGAGTTTCTTACCCTCATCGCGAGCCCCGTCTACTCGCCTTTCCTCTACATGATCATCGATCGAGAGGACGTCATCTCCTGCATAGAGAGCGTGACGGGGGCGAGGATCAACCACAGTTTCGTCAGGTTCGGTGGGGTCAGAAACGACCTTCCCGACGGCTTCAAGGATATGACCCTCGACGCCCTGAAGATGGTTCGGGAGAAGACCGAGGAGTACAAGGAGCTCTTCTTATCCGACAGCATCTACAAAAGGAGGATGGAGGGGATCGGGGTTCTATCACCCTCGGAGGCCAGGAGGCTTGGGGTCTCTGGTCCGCCCCTCAGGGCTTCGGACACCCCATATGACATGAGGAGGGAAGATCCGTATCTCCTCTACAAGGACCTGGACTTCGATGTGATCACCAGGAAGGAGGGAGACTCCAAGGCGAGGATCGAGGTCAGGCTGGACGAGATCATAGAGAGCTGCTATATAGTCGAGCAGTGCCTCGACCAGATACCGAGCGGCCCCATCATGGCCGATAAGGTTCCAAAGAGGATACGGCCCGATCCGGGGGAGGCCTACTACCGGGTGGAAGACCACCGGGGCGAGATGGGCTTCTTCGTCGTGAGCGACGGGACGGACAAGCCCGTCAAGGTCAAAGCGAGGGGTCCCGTCTACGCCTACTTCCAGGCCCTTCCCCCGCTCCTGGAGGGCGTCTACATAGCCGACGTCGTCGCCATCGCGGGCAGCATGGACGCCTGCACCAGCGAGGTGGACAGGTAGGAGGATTCTAGAATGGAACTATTATCTGCGATCACAGAATTTGCAGCCCGGGAGCCGAAGGTATACGGTCTGATCCTCGGGCTGGTCGCCGCTGCCATCCTCGCATCAGTCATCAACGTGGCTGCGATGCTTTTAGTCTGGCTTGAGAGGAAGGTCATGGGCGACTTTCAGTCCAGGTACGGGCCGAACCGGGTCGGTGGCCGATGGGGGATCCTTCAGCTGGGGGCTGACGCCGTCAAACTCTTCACTAAAGAGGATATCATTCCCAGGGGCGCCGACAAATCTGTCTACGTATGGGCTCCCATCGTGGCGGTCGCCACCACCATGCTGATTGCGGGAGCGCTCCCCTTCGGCGCCGTCATCATCGACGGAGAGGTCATACCCCTGGTGGTGGCCAACATGGACATCAGCGCCCTCTACGTCGAGGCGGTTCTGAGCCTTATGGCGATAGGGGCCTTTATGGCCGGGTACGCTTCGAACAACAAGTACTCGATGCTGGGAGCCTTTCGGGGCATAGCGAGGATGATAGCCTACGAGGTTCCCATGGGCGTATGCGTCATAAGCGTAGCCGTAATGGCCCACAGCCTGAACCTCGTCGAGATCGTCAACGCCCAGCAGGGGATCTGGTTTGCCCTGGCTCAGCCCCTGGGGTTCGTGATATTCGCCATCTGTCTCATAGTCGATCTGGGGAGGATGCCCTTCGACCAGACCGAGGCGGAGGAGGAGATCATCTCCGGTTACAATACCGAGTACAGCGGCATCAGATTTGGTCTCCTCTACTTCCAGGAGTACATAGTGATGCTCCTCGGGTCGATACTTCTCGTCCTCCTCTTCCTCGGAGGCTGGAACGGTCCGGTCATCCCGGTGATAACTTTCATATCGCCGATGGTCTGGTTCTTCATGAAGCTCCTGATAGTCCTGGTGGCTCTGATCTGGATCAGGGTATCCCTGCCGAGGTTCAGGATCGATCAGGTCACAGACCTGGGATGGAAGATACTCCTTCCCCTCTCGCTGATCAACTTCGTGTGGGCGGTGGCGGTAGGGCTCTACTTTGCGTGAGGTGATGATCTATGGTGCTTAAAGCCCTCAAAATGACCCTCAAGCGCTCCATCAGCGGCGTAGAGGTGACTCGTCTTTATCCAGAGAAGATCATGGATCTTCCCGACGCAGAGAGGGGCATTCACGTCCTGGAGATAAGAAAGTGCATCGGCTGCGGTGCTTGTGCCAGGATCTGCCCCAACGGCTGCATCGAAATGGTGGAGTACAAGCGCGGAAACCCCGTCAAGAACAAGAGGCTGCAGTATCCGAAGATCGATTACGGCAGGTGCATGTTCTGCGGCCTATGCGTCGATGACTGTCCACCTGACTGTCTCCATATGTCGAAGACCTTCGAGATAGCCGGCTGGGATAGGGACGATATAATCTACGGAACCGAGGATATCGGCGTGGGAATGTACACCGACCAAGAGCTCTCGGAGCTTGCCGAAGAGGCGAGGAAGGCCGAAGAGGAGAAGAAGAGGAAGGCAGCAGAGGCGGCCAAGGCCAAGAAGGCGAAGGCTGCCAAGGCCGAAGCAGGAGAGGCCGCTTCCAGCGAGAAGCCTGCCAAGAAGGCAGAATGACTATCGGAGGTTGAGATCAAATGATAGATCTGGCTCAATTTTACGACATAAGGTTCCTGTTGGAGCTGGGGGCGTTCTCCATATTGGCGGTGCTGATCCTCGGCTTCTCGATCCTCACCGTATGGTCCAGGAACATGGTCCATGCAGCTCTATATCTTCTGGGGGCCTTCGCATCGGTGGCTATGCTCTACGTCTCCCTGAACGCCAGTTTCGTGGGCGTCGCCCAGGTGCTGGTATACATAGGGGGCGTCGGAGTGCTGATACTCTTTGCAGTGATGCTCACAAGGAGGACTCTGGTGGAGGAGGAATCCCATGGTTAAGGTAAAAACAGCGATATTAATGCTGATCTTTCTGGCGACGCTGATCGTATTCTTCGCAGCTTCTCCATGGGACGGCGCAGAGAAGAGCCCGTATAGTTTCGAGCCGAGGGAGGGGGTCAGGGCCCCGGAGAGCGGCGTCGGAGACATCGGCGTTGAGCTCTTCACGGTCTACCTCTTCGCCTTCGAGGTCCTCGCCCTCGTCCTCCTGGCGGCCATGATCGCTGCGATCTACGTAGCACGAAAGGAGATCCCGAAATGATGGGGTGGAGGGAGGAAAAGAGATGATTCCACTGGTGTTTTACGTGCTGCTGGCATCGGCGATGTTCGCCATAGGCCTTTACGGCCTCCTTACCCAGCGCAACGGTATCAAGCTGATGATGTGCATTGAGATCCTGCTCAACAGCGCGATAATAAACCTGGTGGCGTTCTCGGCGTACCTGCCCAACGTCAACGGCCAGGTCTTCGCCCTCTTCGCCATCGCCATCGCGGCTGCAGAGGCTGCCATAGGGTTTGCCATAATGATCGCGCTCTACAGGGTGCATGGAACGATAGAGCTGGACAAAATCAATGCGCTGAGGTGGTAGAGGGATGTACCAAGATTACGCCTATCTGATCGTGGGGCTGCCGGTTCTGGCCTTCGTGCTCACGATCTTCCTCGGTTGGCGTCTGCCAAAGGGCGGCGGGTTCCTCACAGTTCTGGCTACCTTCGCCGGGTTCATACTCTCGTTCCAGATATTCAGGGAGATCTACCCGAACAATGAGATAGTTCATCAATCGATGCACTGGTTCGCCAGCTTCAATGTGGGGATACTGATAGACCCGCTCGCTATAGTGATGCTGTTGATGGTGACCTTCGTCTGTACTCTGATTCACACCTATGCACTGGGGTACATGGAAGGCGACCCGGGCATGGCACGGTACTTCGCCGAAGCCAGCCTCTTCACGGCGGCGATGCTCGGGCTAGTATTCTCGGACAACCTGCTTCAGCTCTTCATATTCTGGGAGCTGGTGGGCCTCTGTTCGTACCTTCTCATCGGGTTCTGGTACCGCAAGCCCTCTGCGGCCTCTGCCGCAAAGAAGGCCTTCCTGGTGACCAGGGTCGGAGACGTCATGTTCCTGGCGGGGATCGTGATCCTCTACACCAACATGGTGAAGCTGAACCTCGTCCTTCCTGAGGGGGCTTACCTCCTCCAGTTCCAGACGATATACGACAGCCTCGCCCTCATACCCCCCGACCAGCTAACCTGGATCGCCCTCCTCCTCTTCGGAGGGGCGGTGGGAAAGTCCGGTCAGTTCCCCCTTCACGTCTGGCTCCCTGACGCCATGGAGGGTCCCACCACCGTCTCGGCCATGATACACGCTGCGACGATGGTAACCGCCGGCGTCTACCTCGTGGCCAGGATGTTCCCCCTCTTCTATGCGGCTCCCGATGCCCTCATGGTCGTGGCATACATAGGCGCCTTCACGGCCCTATTTGCGGCGACGATGGGCCTGGTGATGTTCGACATCAAGAGGGTCCTCGCCTATTCGACGGTGAGCCAGCTGGGATATATGATGGCGGGGCTGGGGTTCGGTGCCGCCGTCGGCGCGACCGCCGTCGGCGTATCCATGTTCCACCTCATCGGCCACTCCTTCTTCAAGGCCCTCCTCTTCCTCTGCGCCGGCAGCGTCATCCACGCCGTCGCCACGAATGATATGAGGGAGATGGGAGGCGTCTTAAGATCGATGAAGTGGACCGGCCTTACCATGCTGGCGGGTTCGCTGGCCCTGGCAGGGTTCCCCCTGACGACGGGCTTCTTCAGCAAGGACGAGATCATAATCCTCGCCTTCGAGAGCGGGGCCTTCGGCTTCGGATGGATACCGTACTTGTTCGTCATCCTGGCAGCCCTCCTGACGGCGATCTACACCTTCAGGCTCTGGTTCCTCACCTTCGACGGCGAGCCGAGGTCCGACTATCATAAGCACGAGTCCCCCTGGATCATGCTGGGGCCGCTGGTGGTTTTGGCGGTATTCGCCCTCTTCATGGGGATGCCGTCCCAGGGAGCCTTCTACGACTACGTGGGCAACAACTTCGACCACTTCGGCGTCGACTTTGAAGAGCTGGCCTATATCGGAGGCCACCACGTAGACCACCCCTATGTCCAAAAGCCGCTGATCTTCTGGCTTCTCCCGATAATAGCCGGGGTCGGCGGACTAATAATCGCGGCGCTATTCTACTCGAGGTGGAAGAGGTTTGATCCTTCCATGATAACCTCGGAGAAGGATCCGATTCGGAAGATCCTCCTCAAGGCCTACTACCAGCACGAGATCTACACCCTCTGGTTCGCAGAGAAGGTAGTCTACGGCTTGGCCCTCGTCTCCAACATGATCGACCTGAAGATCATAGATGGAGCCGTGAACAAGATAAGTGCAGTATTGGTGGGGGTCGGCGGAACGCTGCGTAAGCTTCAGACCGGGGTCATACAGAACTACATCACCGCCATAGTTCTAGGACTGGCTGTGCTGTTGATATTGATTCAACTGGCTACAATGGAGGTGGCGATATGATGGATAACGCCATTTCACTGATGATCGCCGTACCGCTCTTAGCAGCTATAGTCGCCTTCTTCTTCGGGAGGGGTGCGAAGTACGCTGCCCTGATCGGGTCTCTGATACCTCTGGTGATATCGCTCCAGATATTCAGGGAGTTCGACAGGACGACGAACGCCATGCAGTTCGTCGAGAGCTACGACTGGGTCCCGGCCATCGGCGTCAAGTACACCGTCGGCTTAGACGGCATAGGGTTGCCTCTCGTCCTCCTGACAACCATCGTCACCGTCTTGGTGGTGATATACTCCTGGGGTGAGACTAAGAGGTCAAACCAGTTCTTCGCCCTCCTCCTCCTGAACGAGGTGG
Source organism: Candidatus Methanocrinis natronophilus (assembly GCA_029167045.1). Taxonomy (GTDB): domain Archaea; phylum Halobacteriota; class Methanosarcinia; order Methanotrichales; family Methanotrichaceae; genus Methanocrinis; species Methanocrinis natronophilus. The sequence goes on along the minus strand of JARFPK010000001.1, from coordinate 29,496 downwards.
GGGTTCTGGGAGTGTTCGTTGCCCTGGACTTCTTCCTCTTCTACATCTTCTGGGAGGTCGTCCTGATCCCCATGTTCTTCCTGGTAGGGGTATGGGGCGGTCCGAGGAAGGACTATGCAGCTGTCAAGTTCTTCATCTACACCCACGTGGCGAGCTTGATAATGCTCCTTGCGATATTCGCCCTCTACTTCAGCTACAGGACGCCAGAGGGCCTGCGGACCTTCGACATGATGACCCTCCTGGCGGCGACGGGGGACTCGACGATATTCTCGCCGATGGCGTTGAACCTGATCTTCTTCGGGCTCCTCTTGGGGTTCCTGGTTAAGATGCCCGCCGTCCCCTTCCACACCTGGCTTCCCGACGCCCACGTCGAGGCGCCTACCGCGGGCAGCGTCCTCCTGGCGGCGCTACTCCTGAAGATGGGAGGCTACGGCCTCTTCAGGATAATCATGCCGATCCTCCCGAACGTGTCGGACCACTACATCACGCTGATGGCGGTGATAGGGGTTGTGAGCATCGTCTATGGAGCCTTCTTGGCCCTGTCCCAGAAGGACCTTAAGAAGATGGTCGCCTACTCCAGCGTCAGCCACATGGGCTACGTCCTCCTGGGGGCCGGAGCTTTGAGCGTCCTCTCTGTCCAGGGGGCGATGTTCCAGCAGTTCAGCCACGGGCTCATCACCTGCGTCCTCTTCATGTCCGCCGGGACGATCCAGCACATCGCCGGGACGAGGATAATCTCCGAGCTCGGAGGCCTCGCCGACAGGATGCCCCAGTTCAGCGTTCTGATGCTGGCAGGTTTCATGGCCTCCCTGGGTCTGCCGGGGATGTGCGGCTTCGTCGCCGAGGTATCGGTCCTGGCCGGAGCATACGAGAACCTGCCCGTATACGTCCTGATAACGATCTTCGGCGGCATCGTCGTCACAGCGGGATACCACCTCTGGGCGATGCAGAAGGTGATGTTCGGGCCGATCCTCAAGAAGTACCTGGATCTCAAAGATCCTCATTTCTACGAGATCCTATCGATGGGCATATTGATACTGCTCATAATCTACTTCGGAGTCCAGCCGGCGACGATCACCGACATCATGGGAGTTGCGGCAGAGCCGCTGGTCAATCCGTTTTTGACCCTGGCGCAGACGGAGGTGATCTGAAGTGACACTAGGATTCAGCGACTATCTCTCTCTCATGGGAGCAGAGTCGTTGCTGACGGGACTTGTAATGGTGATGGTCCTCTTGGGGCTTTACCTGAAGAACAAGAACATACAGGGGTACCTCGCCCTCGCCGGGCTTGCCGCCGCCCTCTTCCTGACGATCGGTGCCGATAGGAACGCAGGGCCGATCTTCTTTGGGACGGTGGAGGTCGACCCGCTATCTCAGTTCTTCAAGGTGGTCTTCATCTCGGTCTCTCTGATCGTGGTCCTGGCCGGCCTCAGCAGGTACAAGGACAGTCCCGCCCAGGACGAGTTCTACATCCTCCTCCTCCTGGCAACGATCGGGATGATGGTAGTCTCCAGCGCAGTCGATCTCCTCACATTATGGGTCGGCTTTGAGCTGGCGAGCCTGTCGACTTACGCCATGGCCGCCTTCGACAGGGATAGGAAGAACCTGGAAGCAGCGATGAAGTACTTCATCTTCGGATCCGTCTCATCGGCGACGATGCTCTTCGGCTTCTCCCTCCTCTACGGCCTCACCGGAACGACGAAGATCGCGGAAGTGGCAGCAGCCTCCATGGAGATGATGGGCCCTGCAACCCTCGTAGCCCTCCTCTTCGTGGTGGCAGGCTTCGGGTTCAAGATGGCCCTCGTCCCCTTCCACATGTGGGCACCTGACACTTACGAGGGGTCGCCGACGATCGTCACGGCCTTCCTCGCCGCCGGCTCCAAGAAGATGGGGTTCGTCGCCGCCTTCAAGGTGATCTTCATCGCCCTCCTCGCCCTGAGGATGGAGTGGTTCATGGCCTTCGCGGTCCTGGTGGCGTTGACGATGACCCTAGGGAACATCGTCGCCATCTGGCAGAATAGCGTAAAGAGGATGCTCGCATACTCCAGCGTCGCTTATGCCGGATACATCGCCATAGCCTTCGTCGTCGTCGGCGCCGTCAACAACGGCGGCTTCGATATCGACGTGGCGCTGGGAGGGATCGCAGGAAGCCTGATGCTCATCCTCGGCCACGCCTTCTCCAAGGCCGGGGCCTTCATCGCCGTGGCGGTGGTCGGCTATATGGTCCTCAGAGAAGGCAAGGAGAACTCCGACGACATCGAGCATTATGCGGGACTGGGAAGAAGGGCGCCGATAACGGCGTTCTGCATGCTGATCTTCCTCTTCTCCCTCTCGGGGATCCCACCGATGGCGGTCTTCTGGGGCAAGTTGATGGTCTTCATGTCGGCCATCCACGCAGGCCTAGTCTGGCTCGCGGTCCTGGCGGTCCTCAACAGCGCTCTCTCCCTCGCATATTATCTGAGGGTGATCATGTACATGTACATGAAAGAGCCCGCTGGCGAGAAGATCCTCGAGCCGAGGGGCTACGTCCTGGCCATGGTCGTCGCCCTGGTGGCGGTCTTCTACATCGGCCTCTTCCCGCAGGCCTTCATAGACTTCGCCGAAAGTGCAGCAGCGGTTCTGCTGCACTGAAAACCTTTTTTTATCTTTTCTTCGCAGGAATTTATACTTCAGGCCTGCCCGGCTATCAAAGGCTGCGTCCATTCCATCCGTGGCTGAGGATCTCATGACAACTTTGGGGGAGCAAGCCTTCAAGTGATTCATCGATACGGCGGATATCGACGTCGATATGCTGCTCGAAATCTGACGTCAACGATGGCAAGATGATTTTTTAGGGATCGAAAATGGCGAGGTTCGTTTGCCTGGAGGACTCTCACTCTAAATCATAGACGAGAAGGACTCTGTAGTTCGGATCGTACGCAAACCGCGCGGCCACCCCGGCCTCTCCACCGGAGAGGACCGCCTCGCCCTGGAAACGTTCTCCATCTCTGGTCAAGGCAGTCCACCTCCCACCGCTGATCACCGCCACATCCCCGGCTCCGGGGACGATGAGGTCAAACTCCTGGGATGCGGCGGGAAGCCTCCCCTCCAGGGGATGGATGAGCCTGGCTCCAACTGCGGCAAAAGCCCCCAGGGACCTGGGATATACGGCTCCATCGTTCCCGGCCCCGGCGACGACGGCGTATTCGAGGACCGGGGCGTACTCGCCTCCGGGATCGCCGCCCCGCCTCCCGTAAATCCGGAGGGTGTACTCTCCCGCAGCCTGGAAGGCGGCCCTGACGACGTAATCCTCCCCCTCCCTCTGGGCGAAGGTCGCCTCTTCGGGAAGCTCCCGCCCCCCGCCGTCGAGGAGGCGGGCCAGGAGGAGGACCTCCTCGGGGGCGGATATGGCGACCTCCACCTCCGCCCCCGCCTCGATCAGACCTCCTGGGTGGCTCTTCGCCTCCAGCCCCATCTCCCAGAAGCCGTCCCAGACGACGGGAAAGCCGACCCCCGCCGGGGCGTTCATCCCGGCGGCGATCCGGTAGTCGAGGGTCCAGGCGTACGCCTCCTCCGCCTGGGACCGCTTTGAATATATCCGGAGGGTATAGTCTCCTGGACCGGGGAAGGCCGCCCGGACGAGAACCTCGCCGCCGGACCGCCGGACCTGGGCGAACCGGCCGGAAAGCTTCTTCCCCCTCTCGTCGAAGAGGTCGGCGATGAACCCCACCTCCTCCGGGGCGGAGAGGAGGACCGCCACCTCGCCGTCGGATCCGATCGTCCCCTCCATCGGTTCCAGGATCAGGATATCGTTGTTGAAGAAGGCGGCCTTCGGATAAGGGAGGCCTTCGAACTCCTCCCGCGATAGAGGCTCCTCCAAAAGCTGCCATCTGGGGTCCTCGGGGAGGTGGGTCCAGACGAGATCCTCTGGGGGGGCCAGGAAGTAGAACTCCTCGAACTTCTCGACGAACCCGGCCCGGGGGTCCAGGTATCCGGCACCCCAGGTGGTGTCGACGAGCCTCCACTCGCCATCGATCTTGACGGCGTTCCAGGCGTGGTTCCTCGATCCCGGAATATCTGAGCCTACGGTGTAGCCGCTCCCTTTCCCGATCCCGGGGATCACCTCGGCATCGAGCCCCGAGAGCTGGCAGAGCCTCGCAAAGAGGGCGCTGTACTCGCCGCATACCCCCCTCCTCTCCGAGAGGACCTCTTCGGGGCTTCTACCCCGGCCGCCGACCCCGGGGCCGCCCTTCGCAAAAGCTTCGACGTCGTAATCGATCTTCGCCGTGATCCACCGGTATATCGCCCGGGCCCGCTCTTCGTCGCCATCTCCGGCCATAGAGAGGTAGCGGGCGAGGTCTCCTGGGGTCGCCTCCACCCCGGCGGGGGCGGCGAGGGCGAACTCGTCGATCTTTATGTAAATATTCGCTCCTTCTCCACCTGACGCCATCGGTAGGAGATGGACGAGGAGGAGCGCCCACAACAGAAGCCGCCCCATATCCGGCATGGAACTCGAACCTCCAGGGCGGTTCATCCCTCCATCGATCTCTCCACCTGTAGGGTGGAAAGGAGCCTCTCCGTCTCGGTCCACCGGTACCTCGAGACCACCTCGCATCTCGTCATCCCGATTAGATCGCCCCCGGCTCTCTGGATCTGGTCGGGCCAGAAGATCGCCACATACAATATCTGGTGGTTTGGATCTTCTCCGACCCCCAGAACCCCGGAGACTCCACCGATATCCCACAGCGATCCGTTATTCTTGGTGTATCCCCCGGCCTGGAGGAGCGCCTCAGCGAGGAGCCTTTCGGTCTCAGCATTCACCAGCCTCGGCTGGCTGTAGCCGGTTATCATGATAGAAGCAGCCTTATCTCCGCCATCGATGGTGATCTTGCGCCTCATAACCCCCGGACCATCCTCCTCCTCTCCAGCCACCGCCTCCCCATCGATGACGGTGTAATCGAGATCTCCAAGGTCGAAGGAGACCCGGTAATATCCTTGGATCACAGTCTCCATCGTCGTGGGCCTCTCGGCCTCCTCCCTCCTCTCTTCCACGTGGAGGGTATCGAAGAGCTCTTTCGTCGCCTGCCAGGGAAGGGACGAGGATATGACGCAGGACGTCCGTCCCCGATACTCACCGGGGGCGAGGTATCTATCCAGCCAGTATGCCGCCTGGTGGACCTCTCCGCCCCTGGGCTGCTGGAAGGTGGTATGAGACCCGGCACGCCTGTCCACCAGCCTCTCCTTCGTCTCGACCCCGACGGTCCCGATCCCCCAGGGGACCTTCCGGCTGAGGGCCCTGGTCGTCCCATCTCCTGCCGGGACGGGGGACCCATATGCAGTCACCCTGATCTCGGCCAGGCCTTCATCGGAGTCTATCCGGATAATTCGCTCGACGTAACCGACCCCCTCCGGGGTCCTCCCCTCGACCGGCTCCTTGACCTGGACGGTCCAGCCGGATTGTAGGATGAGGTTGAAGGAGACGGAGTAAGGGCCCAGGTCCTGGACCACCGGGGCTGCATAGGGGGCCGGGGCCACCAGCAGCGCCCCGAGAAGGATCAGAAATATCTCATCTTTCATGTCGATAACGCTCCCCTTGTTGCGGGCATTTAGCAGCAATAAATGATTCTTGTTGAGTTCTATAGTCTGCCGGTGCTCTCTGACCTCGGGAGGAGATGGTCATATTATCCTATGGCAACTCCCGTCCTCGGCTATTTTGATGGCGACCCCCGGCTTTGGGGCGTATCCGTCGACGGCTTCCTGCCAGTCCCTGTCGTCGGGGACGCCATCGTAGAACCCCTCAAGGTAGTCGCCGAAGCCCGAGATGTGGTTCAATAGGACGAGGACCTCCTCGCCCCCCGTGGTCCACCGGTCGATGAGAGACCTGTTCTCCTCGAAGCTGGCGTGATACTTACCGGAGGCCCTTATGGTGTTGGAGTCGAGGACGAGGCAGGCCGGGTCGATGAGGTCGGGGCTGTCGGCGACCCAGCCCTCCATCGATTTGAAGTCCCCGGAGATGACGACGTTCCTGGGTCCCAGGCGGCCGCCTCCGTCTTCCGGGACCCCCTGGCCGCCTCCGCTCCTCCTGAACCTGAATACGAAGATGGACGAGCCAGGAGCGTGTTTTGAATGCCGGACCGGAAGGAGCTTGAACTCCAGGGGTAGGCGTCTTCCGGTTCTGATGGCGCTCTCTGACCCCGTCGACGGGGTGGCTCTCTCCTCCTCTCCGATCATATTCGCGGTCATTTCGGCGTTGGAGCCGGATCTCTCTTGGCCCTTCCGATATATCTCGACGTAGCCGGTCTCGCGTCCGCCGGCATAGTTCTGATGGACCGAATGCCATGTATCATACGCCGATATCGACCTCCAGGAGACGAGCCCCTCCAGGTAGCCGAACCTTGCCCTGACCCCGTCGGAGGGGTGGTTTATGCATTCATCGGCCCCCACCACCACCAGTGGCCCAAATATCTCCTTCGCCTCTTCGATATCCCGGACCCCTCCCCGGAGCATCAGCCCCCTCATCCTGCTGTTGGCGAGGCGGTCGAGGTCGGAGATGTGGTCGAAGTGGGGGTGGGTGATGAAGAGGATCTGGGGGGAGGAGATCCCCTTCTCGATCATCGTCTCGACGGCGGGCGCCCCGGCGTCGATCATATAGTGGGCCGTAGCCCCTCCAGCCCTCCCATCGGATATCACTATCGATGTCGCCGTATGTCCCCGGCGTCTCCTCTCAGGGATTGTCCCCAGCTCCCTCCCGAAGGGCCCCCCCGTTCCCCAGGTCCAGACCTCGATCTTCACCCCCCCACCTCTCAAAAGGCCGCATCCAGCCTGATATTAACCGCTCTCTACCAAGACGTACCGGCACTTCCGTTGAATTTCCCAAGGTATGCCGGTCCTTCCGTTGTATATCGAGACTCTCCTTATTTCAAACCTTGGAGTATCCGGTCATCTGGGGGGATCTGTTCCGGGACGACAGACTTTTTATTAAGAAGCGAGATACAGTTACCGAAAGGCACTGTGGGGCGAGAGGGACGAAGGGGGCCAAGTTGATCGCTATCCTCTTCATCGCCGTCTTTGCGATGGGGGGGGCGGCCGGGACTCCGGCCATATCCGAGGAGGCCCAGGGCGAGAATTTCTACAATCGGGTCAGGGCGTCGGGCACCGGCTACTTTGAGGTCGGCTCCTCGGTGGTGGATAGGAGGATCGGCCTTGAGTACTCCAGCTTCATCTACGGAGACGGCCGCCTCGAGATGGACTCTAGGGCCGCCGTATCGACGAGCTCCACCGCCCTCCGGGGAAGCCTCGACGGGGGACCCGTCCCTTTGAACCTCGTCGAAGACCTAAAGATCAGCTACTCCGGAGAGACCCCCATGGTGGGGACCAAGAGCATCCACTCCAGAGCCTTCTACGGCGGCATCGGCGCAAAGGTCGAGGAGCGGTTCGAGGTGACGGATATGGAGAGGGTCCAGACGACTTACTTCGCCTCGTCGGCCCCGCCCTCCCCGTCGAAGGATCCGGCGGATACCTCTGTGGCGAGGGCCGTCGGCACCTCCCATCTGGTGGGGATGGATGTATCGACGAGCTTCACCGGGACCTGGGAGAGCGACTACCGGTGGCACAAGATCTTCTACAAGGATATGAAGGAGCACCAGACCTTCTCCGGAGTCTTCGAGGTCCAAAGGACCCTCCGGTTCAGCGAGAGCCCCGACTCCGGGCCATTCAAAGGGCTCCTACCCTGATCGGCGCTCCGGAGAGGGCACCTGGATATAGGAGTTGAGAGATTCGCCGGTCTATTACACCTGCTCCCCCGGATAAGGGACGCAAACCTGGTGGAGGATATCTCCTTGGACGGGTTTGGCTCCTTAATAACAAGCTCCTATCCCATCCCAACATTTTTTATCTTTGAGCGCCGTTACTATACCATGGCTTCGAAGTTTGTTCTCCTGTCCTTGGTAGTCCTGGCGGTCTTATCGTCGGGATGCACGGGGCCGAGAGAAGATGGGGCCGGTCCATCGAGGGAGGCGGTCGAGATGGCCGTCACCGCCGAATGGGCCCCGGACGGCGTCATCTCCGAGGGGGAGTACGCCCGGAAGATCTCCCTATCGGGAGGGATCTTTGAGGTCTTCTGGAAGAACGATGCAGAGACCCTCTACATGGCGATCAAGGGAGAGACCGGAGGATGGGTCTCCATCGGCTTTGACCCCTCGGTCTGGATGAGGGACGCCGACATAGTAATAGGGTATGTAGATGATGAGGGAGAGGTTTACGCCAGGGACGCTTACTCCACCGGCAACTACGGACCTCACCCCCCTGACACCGACCTGGGGGGGACAGACGACCTCCTGGAGTATGGAGGATCAGAGAAGGACGGTTTCACGGTGATAGAGTTCAAGAGGAAGATGGAGACCGGAGACGAGTTCGACAGGGCTTTGCGATCGGGGGAGACGGTCAACATAATATGGGGGATCTCTTACTCCGACGACCCTGAAAGGAGGCACCAGAGGGCCGGCAAGGGAAAGGTAACCTTCATGTGAAGGAGGGGCGGTGAGGGCCGCAACATATTTTTATATGGGGCATTTTATCAATTTCTTGATTCTGGAAACCTCAGCGGCTGTATCTTGGGCAGCTATCCGAGTGATGGGGACCGTCCATAAAGGGCTCCGCCCCACAGTGACGGCATACGTAGGCGGTCCTCTCCCCAGGGAGGGGAAACTCCCCCCCTCGACCGGGGATGTAATAGATGGGTTGGTAATCATCGACCATTCGATACACCAAACTCGCCATCTTTAAGGGAGTGATGAGATATAAATCCTCCGGCTTGGTATATCAACTTGGTACCGGGGGACCTCTCTGAGGATATAATCGTCGATCCCAGCCTATGACCGGAGGGATCAGAGGGATATTCCATCGTATAAACCCCGCCCACCCTCCTCATGGACCGATCGAGCGGCTCTCCTCGACCCTCTCCTTCAGGGCTCTGTTCATATCTCCAAATCCGGCGACGATCTGATCCAGGGTCTTCTTCGAAACTAAGGGGACGAGGAGGCCTCGAAATATCTCTCTCTGGACGAACCTGACCTTATCCGGCCCCAGGGGCTCGATCTCGAAGACGTGCTCTCCGTCCAGGAGTCCTGGGGCCCAGAGCCACCCCTTCCACCGGAGCTCTCTCTGCGGGACGACCGCCGTCAACCTCGGCCTGAAGGCCATCGCCCTCCCCCCCGGAGGCCTGACCTGGACCCGGAGCCTCGCCCCCACCTCCGCAGCCCCCACCACCGGCCTAATGAAGGTGTTCCACTCGCTATAGCCCTCAAAGTCGGTGAGAACCCTCCAGACCGCCCCAGCCCCGGCCAGGACCTCGATCTCGTCACTTATCTCCTCTCTGAACATACCGCTCCGCCTCCATCGCCCCTTCAGGTCCCATGGGCTGCCAGTTCCCCCAGGCGGTCAGTTCCCATCTGCCATCAGGTCTCATGGGGTTCTATAATCACCCCGCCGGGGTCGGTCAGAAGATCGATAAAGCGGCCCTCTCCGCCTCGCCCAACCCCCATGAGGGGGGCTGCCAACCCGGCCGGGGCAGCTCTCCATCGAACTTCTCCAAATCCACCACCGACCTAGCCGTCACCGGCCGGAGGGGAGGGCCGCCGATGGAACTCGCCTCCACCTCCACCAGGTTCATAAAACTCCCGGACCAGAGCGCTTCGACCTCGTAGACGATCGTCTTCGTCTCACCAGGGCCGATATCGACGAGGTTCCATCTTACGACTCCGCCCTCGTAGGCTGCGAAGGTCGGGGACGAGGCTATGAGCCTCATCCCCGATGGGAGCCGGTCGGTCGCCGTCGCCACCAGAGTCTCATCTCCCAGGTTCTCAACCTTCAGGGTGTACCTGACCCGGTTTGGGACGGGCCCGGCCACGTCTGCCTCATTTCTGATGGATATACCTTCGGCGGCGCCCCAGGAGAGCCAGTTGATCTCGATGGTGGAGTAGTTGGCGGCACAGGCCAGATCTTCGCCGTAACCGCCGCAGGCCTCGACCCGGTTGACGAGATCGGCGCCTCGGAAGCCGGAGACGTCAAGGACGAGATTGACGGTCAAGACGTCCCCTGGGGATATGTGGGTGAAGGACCATTCTGCCCCGTCGGTGGTGAAGGTCGGCCGCTGATCGGAGCTGACGAAGGCCGCCCCCGGCGGGAAGAGGTCCCTCACCAGGACCGGCTCCAGGGTCCTGACGCCGTCGTTTTCTATGGTGATGGCGTAGTCGGCGAGGGTCTTATCCCTCTCATACCTCAGGGTCCCCTCCTTCTTCACCGATATATGGGGGATAGAATACTGGCTGGCTCTCTGGAGCCGGACGTTCCGCTGGAGGGCGTACTCCCCCGAATACTGCTCGTCCATATCGATCTCGACCATATCGGTATCGCCCTTTGAGACGACCCTGTACCTGGCCGTCCCCGAGAAGTCGGCCTCCGTCTCCATGGCGCCGAGACCCCGGGCGACCGTCGTCTTATCGAGGCGTTCGATGGACGAGTACTCCTCCCCGATGTAGCTCTTCCTCGCCAGTCTGAGGGAATCTCCGTAGATGTAAGACTCCTTCATCGCCATTCCTGTGGCTGGATTTCTGATGACCGTCATCTTCGTAAACCTTCCGCCGAAAGAGGAACTCGATATGTTCTGGACTTCGCGAGATGCGGAGATCTTCTCCGATACTCTGATCGACGATAGATCCACCGTCGTGTCGGCCTGGTCTGCGGACCCGCCACACACCGATAGGGCCAGGATGATGCAGCCCCCAACGATCAACAACCCCAGAAGACGTCGCATTACCACCCAACTCCGAACCGACCCGGGATCACCGGGCCTGCCCGTCATATCTTTATCACCCCGCCTAATAAAGCCCTTTTGGAGAGGATCGAGGAGATCTTCAAGAGGTGATGGCGGCGGCTCGGATATCGGTTCTTCGTGAGGGTTACGTGGCGGACCTGGAGGGGGGCGGCCTTCGGGCCTCCCCCTCGTCGGTCCTGATAGAGGACGGCGGGTTGAAGGTCCTCGCCGACCCCGGCACCGATGGAGAGGGGCTCCTATCTGCCCTCTCCAGGGAGGGTCTCGGGCCCCGGGACGTCGATATGATATTCATAACCCACCCTCACCTCGACCACATCCTGAACATCAGGCTCTTTGCGGATGCTGAGATAATCGATCCGAACTGCATTTACAGGGGCGACGAAGAGATCCCTTACGGGGAGCTCATCCCCGGGACGGAGGTCGAGGTCCTCCCGACGCCGGGGCACACCTCCGATCATGGGTCCCTCCTCGTTCCAGTGGGGACCGAGACCTGGCTCGTCGCCGGGGACCTATTCTGGTGGCGGGACGGGGCGGGCCCGAGGACCGATATACAATCCCTCCTCGCTCTGGAGGATGAATTGGCCTGGGACCCCCCGGCGCTCCGGAGCAGCAGGCTCGCGGCTCTGGGGCGGGCCGACGTCGTCATCCCCGGCCACGGGAAGGTCTTCCGCCCCTCCGGCCGGCCCCGCCCAGGCCTCCGATAGTCACCTTTTAGTAGTCCAAGAAGGAGGGCTTTAACCATGGACGAGGAGATCTTCTGCCCCCAATGCGACGACTTCACCGAACATCTCACCGTCAAGCTCGGACGGGAGCACCTGGTGAGGTGTGGCGGGTGCGGGGCGGTCCATCCCGTCAAGATGGAGCGGGCGAGGCTCACCACTCTCCGGGTCATCATAAGCTCCATCGACTCCTCCACCCGCCGGACGATCGAGGTTCCGGCGGACGACCTCCTCCGGGTGGGCGACGACCTCCTGGTCGACGACGGGGTGGAGGAGGTCGCCATGGTGGAGGTCACCTCCATCGAGCTTGAAGGGGGGAGGCGGGAGGAGGCTGCCACGGCCGGGGATGTGAAGACGCTATGGACGAGGGACGTCGAAGTGGTGGCGGTGAAGGTCGCCGTCCAGCGGAGGGGCAAGACCGTCTCTTACTCCGTCCCGGTCAAGGGCGATGAGGTATTCGAAGTGGGAGAGTTGAGGACCGTCGAAGGGAGGAGGTTCAGGGTGGAGAAGATCCAGGACAGAAGCGGTCGATCTGTGGTGAGGGCCCTGGCAAAAGAGATAATAAGGATCTGGGGAGGCGCCCTCTGATGAGGGATGATATCATAGGGATCCTGAGGGGGAACGTCAGCGATAGGGTTATCGAGGCGATGTGGAGGGTCCCCCGGGAGCTCTTCGTCCCCCGGAGAATCCGCCACACCGCCTACGAGGACCGCCCCCTCCCCATAGGCGAGGGGCAGACGATATCCGCTCCCCACATGGTGGCGATGATGTGTGATCTCCTGGAGATCGCAGAGGGGATGAAGGTCCTGGACGTGGGGACCGGCTCCGGCTACCACGCTGCAGTTATCGCAGATCTCGTGGGGCCTGAAGGGCAAGTCTACTCGATCGAGCGGATACCCGAGCTGGTCCTCTTCGCCAAGAAGAACCTGGAGGCTGCGGAGGTCAAGAACGTCACCGTCCTCCAAGGGGACGGAAGCCGGGGCCTGCCTGAATACGCCCCTTACGATCGGATCAACGTCGCAGCCACGGCTCCGAAGATCCCCGAGCCCCTCAAAGAACAGCTGAAGGTGGGGGGAAAGCTCGTCATCCCCGTGGGGTCATGCTACCAGGAGCTAGTCCTGGTGGAGAGGACGCAGGAGGGCTTCGAGCTGGAGCACCACGGAGGCGTCGTCTTCGTCCCCCTGGTGGGGGATCACGGCTTTCATATCTAGGGTGGGTGAGAAAGGGTTATCTCGATTTGATGAGACCCCAGATCTGATGAAGCCAGTCACCCTCATCATCATGGACGGGTTCGGGGAGGGGGAAGAGACGGATGGGAACGCCATCGCCTACGCCAAAACCCCCAACATCGACATGCTAGCCAGCTCCTACCCCAAGACGACCCTGGGGGCCGCCGGCCTCGACGTAGGCCTCCCCCCCGGTCAGATGGGAAACTCCGAGGTAGGCCACCTCAACCTGGGCGCGGGGAGGATCGTCTACCAGGACTACACCAGGATCAACCTCGCCATCGAGGACGGCACCTTCTTCGATAACCCCGTCCTGACGGCGGCGATGGACGGGGTGAAGGCCAGGGGATCAGCCCTCCACCTACTGGGCCTTCTATCCGACGGCGGAGTCCACAGCCATATCTTACACCTATACGCCCTTCTCCGCCTCGCCAGGGCGAAGGGGATCGATAGGGTCTGGATCCACGCCATCCTCGACGGGAGGGACGTCCCTCCCAGAAGCGCCCTCGGATACTTCCGGGAGCTGGAGGAGGAGATCGGATCTTCGGGCGTCGGGAAGGTCGCCACCGTCGCGGGGAGGTACTACTCTATGGACCGGGACAGGCGATGGGAGAGGACGAAGCTCGCCTACCGCACCATGACCTCCGGAGAGGGGCTACAGGCCCCAGGCCCAAAGGAGGCGGTGGAGGCGGGCTACCTCCGGGGCGAAGACGACGAGTTTATCCTGCCGACGGTCGTCGATCCACAAGGCATGGTCGAAGACGGCGATGCCATCATATTCTTCAACTTCAGGCCCGATAGGGCCCGCCAGATAACCAAGGCCTTCACCACCCCCGACTTCTGCGAGTTCGGGACGGAGGAGATGGCCGTCTCCTTCGTCTGCATGACCGAATACCAGGAGTCGATAGAGGCGGCCGTTGCCTTCCCGGCGGAGCATCTGACCGATACCCTGGGCGACGTGGTGAGCAGGGCGGGGCTCTCGCAGCTGCGGATCGCCGAGACGGAGAAGTACGCCCACGTCACCTTCTTCTTCAACGGCGGCCGAGAGGTGGCCGGCCCCGGGGAGGACCGGCTCCTCATACCCTCGCCGAAGGTCGCGACCTACGACAAGAAGCCCGAGATGTCCGCCTTTCTCGTCACCGACGCCGTCGTCGGAGAGATCCGGAAGGGGGTCTACGACCTCATCGTCCTCAACTACGCCAACTCCGATATGGTGGGGCATACCGGGATCTTCGATGCGGCGGTGAAGGCGGTGGAGGCGGTCGACGAGTGCGTCGGCAGAGTCGGCAGAGAGGTCTTGGCCCAAGGCGGGGCGGTCCTCCTCACCTCAGATCACGGGAACGCCGAGAAGATGGAGGACAGGACCACAGGCCAGCACCATACCGCCCACACCTCAAACCGGGTTCCCTTCATCCTCGCCAAAGACGGCCGAAGGGAGCGGCTCCGGGACGGCGGGATCCTCGCCGACGTCGCCCCCACGGTCCTGGAGCTCATGGGCATCGCGCCCCCTCCAGCTATGACGGGGAGGTCTCTAATATCCAGAGATTGAGCCGAAGAGATGAGAGGCGGATCGAAGAGATGGACTGGAGCTTGAACAGGTTCAGGACTTACCTTCGGGTGAGCGAGGCCTTCAGGATAGCCAGGCGTCTATTCGTTATGAACGCTTTCGACGGGATCCTCACCATCATGGGGGTAGTCATCGGAGCCCACTTCTCGGGGCTCTCCGACCCCCAGATCGTCATCAAGGCGGGGTTGGGGGGGAGTATAGCTCTCGGCATTTCAGGTATGAGCAGCGCTTATCTCGCAGAAAGGGCGGAGAGGAGGAGGGACCTGAAGAAGCTGGAGGCTGCCATGCTCGCCGACCTAAAGAAGAGCCAGTTTGCGAGGGCCTCGGAGTTTGCCATCGTAGTCGTCGCCCTGGTGAACGGGATCAGCCCCGCCATCGGAGCGGCCATCCTCGTCCTCCCATACCTCTTCGTCCCGGCGATCGATATGGAGGAGGCCTTCCGCCTATCCCTAGGCCTCGGCCTTGGCTGCCTCTTCCTCCTGGGGCTATTCCTGGCGAGGATCAGCCAGGAACGGATGATCGTCTCGGGGTTGAAGATGATCCTGGTGGGGCTGTTGACGATAGCCGTCGTCAGCCTCGTCTCATCCCCGGGAGGGGTTTAGAGAGGGCGTCGGTTGTACGTAGGGATGTTGTTTGAGACCGACACCTTCCTCCAGATATCTCTGGTGCTTCTGGAGAGGTACGATGGTCCATCTCGGCGAAAGGAGGGTGGACCTGATAATCCGGGAAGGCGGTATCCTGGACGCCCACATCGAGAACCTGCGAAGGGAGAGGTACGGCCCGGGCAGCGCAAAATATCTGGAGGAGGTTCTCTTTGCGAGGCTTCTCGCCAACAGCCTCCTCCTCGGAGAAGGGATGGGACCGGGAGGGGCCGGAGAAGAAGAGATCAGAGAAGCCTTTAATAGGGCTCTGGCCAGGGTAAAACTGCTGAGATATATGGAGATAAATAGATACCTCGATTCGCAGGCCTGCGAGATGCTGGAGGTTCTGAGGGATCTGGTGAGGTTTGAGACCGTCGCCCCTCCTGGGAATAACTACACCGAGATCGTCGACCACCTCGTTGTTATATTCAGAGACCTCGGCTTTGAGACGGAGAAGGTGGTGATCCCCCAGGACCTCTTCGAAGAGAGGTGCGGCAATAGAGGCCTCGCCGGAGAGAGGGCGAACCTGCGGGCATGCCTCGACGTCGGGGCCGAGGAGACCCTGGTGATCTACACCCACCTCGACGTCGTCCCCCCGGGAGAGGGGTGGTCTTCCGGCCCCTTCGATCTGATGGTCCGGGACGGGAGGATCTACGGCCGGGGGGTCGCCGACTCCAAGGGGGCGGTGGCGGCCCTCATCACCGCCCTCAGGGCTGTGGACGCCTGCGACTCGCACCGTTATAACCTGGAGGTCCTCCTCACCACCGACGAGGAGGTGGGGGGCTACTCTGGCCTCTGCTTCTTCGCCGACGAGGGGCTCGTCAGGGGAGAGAAGATGCTCTGCATGGACAGCTTCTCCGACGACGTCATCATCGGCTCCAACGGGGTGATCAATTGGGAGGCGACGGTCCGGGGGAGGGCCGCCCACTCCGGGGCGAGCTTCCTGGGTGAGAACGCCATAGAGAAGGCACTCCCGGTGATAGAGGCGCTCCTGGACCTCAAGAAGAAGGTCGAGGCTAGGAGGTCGGCCCTTCCCGCCTCCACGGAGCTCGCCGTCGTCGGGATAGATCACGTCCGGCCGATGCTGAACGTCACCGTAATCCGGGGCGGGATCAAGGAGAACATAGTCCCCGAGAGGTGCGTCGTTGGCGGGGACAGGAGGGTCATCCCCGAGGAGAGGATGGAGGATGCTGCCGCCGAGATGGAGGAGGCCGTCGCCGCGGTGCCCGTCGACCTCGAATGGAGGTCCTGGATGGGCTACCCCCCCATGAGGATAGATCCAGAACATCCCTGGGTCGCTGAGGTGAGGGGGGCTCTGGAGAGGGCGTCGGGGAAGAGGCCCCGTCTGGCCGGGGCCCAGTACAGCCTCGACCAGGCTTACGTGGTGGAGGTGACGGGGATCCCCACATGCGCCTACGGCGTCGGCCGCCAGACCGACTCCAACCCCCACGGACCCGACGAGAACGTGACCGTCGAGGACCTATCGATCTACGCCAGGTTCCTCGCAACCCTGATGACGGGCTGAACCTCCAGCCGAGGAGGTCGGCGCGATGGGCACAGAACGTCGGGTCGGTAGCCTGAGGAAGGTGGAGGAGCATGGCTACAGGGGTCGGGGAGATGGCCGAATAAGGTAGATGAGAATGGCGAGATGGGTCAGGGTGAAAAATTGAAGGTCATATCTGTGGTGGGGCCGAAGAAGTCGGGGAAGACCTCCCTTGTGGAGGCGATGGTCAGGTCGCTTGAGGGGCGCGGCCGGGTCGGGACGGTCAAGAGCATGCCCGATCATGAGATCGAGGATAGGGGCGATACAAGGCGCCACTTCGATGCGGGGGCTGAGGTGGTGCTGGGGGTGGGAAAGGACGGCGTCACCCTCAGCGTCTCGAGGGGCGGAAGCCTCGATTCTGCTCTAAAGGCGCTCGAAGGCTCCGGCGTCGATTACGCCGTAGTAGAGGGGTTCAAGAGCTCCGATCTGCCCAAGATCGTCCTTGGTGGGATCGACGTTCCCAACTCCATAAGGATGGTGGACGGAGGGCCTCCCTTCGACGAAAGGTTGATCGAGGAGCTGGTGGAGCTATTGATGACGCTTCCCGATTACCGTTCGCCGGAGGTGGGGTAGGATGGGGCCTCAAGACCTGATTAATTTATTTTTTAAAACGAAATTATCTCGATACGTTTTTAAACGATGAGGCCGTCACCGGGTCATCGGGGAGGTAAAGTTTGAATCGGCTATGCTGCGCTGTCCTGATCTCGATGCTGATTCTGGTGGGGTCAGCGGCGGCTGCCAATTACATCTATGAGCGGTCGGTGATCCAAGGGGTGGGTTATAGGAGCCACGAGCTGATCGCCCAGACCGCCCAGGGCTACAGCGGCCAGAAGATCGTCGAGAGGATCTCCGGGTCCGGCAGCTTCTACGATCGGACGGAGTTTGAGCTCTCAGTCCAACGAAACTCCATCAACTACAGCAAGGAGGCGACCTTCGAGTACTTCCCGGTGAGCTATCAGACAGGCACCTACGACAGGAAGTGGGTGGACCGGCTCTGTGTCGCAAACTACGATGCCGGAGCGGTGGTCACCGAGAGCTACACCCACGCCGAGAGCCTGATGAAGCACACCCAGATCAGCACAGTGGGCAACAGCCACCTGAATGAGGTCAACAACAGCGGGATCGAGGCGAGCTTCAACGCCAACGTCATCGGGGTCGGCCACATCGGCTGGCGCTCCGTTGAGTGGATCGAGGGGGCGAAGAGGCCCTTTGAGGTGGGAAGGTCGGTAGAGGACGTCGTCGGGGTCTTCTCGATAGAGAAGTACATCCAGCTCTTCAAGAACGAGAGCGGCACCACCGGGGCCGTCGACTGGCTCCCCTGTCTGTAGATCCTTCGAAGAAGAAAAGATACAGCGAGGCCGGAGTCGGAGAGATGGCGGTCAATCGGCCTCGCCCCGGAAAGGCCTTTCTCAGATTATCGGACGGTTCGTATGGCACCGGGGGAAGGTCGCAGAAGGTGTCGGAAGAAGGTGTTGACAAAAGAGGTCCAGCGGAAAGGGTCTTCGTCGGGGTTATGGCGTACCTTAGGCTTTGACTTTGACGCACCGTACCAGATAGGCCCAGATCGCGAGGCCGAAGGCTGAGAGGGCGATCAGGATCTCACCTATCATTCGGATCACCCCCATATTCTATGATGATTAATCGTTATAATTATCGAGGTTAATGAAACTTTTGATCTCTTCGGGTCCGGCGTTCGTATAGGAGTTCAAAGGACAGCCCAGGTGAACAGGCTGCCATTAGGATCGTACTTTCTCCTCCGTATTCCTATCAGAAGGGACTTATCTGGTGGAAGAGAGAACGTTGAGAGAAGGGCTTCATCCGGCGGGATGGGGAGGTCGTATATATGGTTTCAGATGTATATTTTGCATCCATGATGGCGAAAAGACCGGTTGAGGAGGAGGTAGTCCGGGTCAGGAGGCTATTTTCGACAGCCGGTTTCGATGACCTGATCCATGAGGGGGACCTGACGGCGATAAAGCTCCACTTCGGCGAGAGGGGGAACGAGACATACTTGAAACCTGCCTTCGTCCGCCAGGTGGCAGACGCGGTGAGGGAGTCGGGGGGAAGGCCCTTTCTCACCGACACCGCCACCCTCTACCACGGGAGCAGAGAGAACGCCGTTGACCACCTCCTGACGGCGATCGATCACGGCTTCGACCTCTCCTCGGCGGGAGCTCCTCTGATCATAGCCGACGGCCTATTAGGAGATAACTTCGTAGAGGTAGAGGTCGGGAAGAGTCACCTGAAGAGGGTGAAGATCGCTGGTGATATCGCTGCCGCCGACTCGATGATCGTCGTCTCCCACTTAAAGGGCCACGGCATGGCAGGCTTCGGCGGCGCCATCAAGAACCTGGGGATGGGGTGCGCTCCGCCCATCGGGAAAGCCGACCAGCACAGGGCTTCCCAGCCCCTGGTGGTGGAGGAGAGGTGTACCGGGTGCGGCAACTGCTCTTCCGCCTGCCCCGAGTCCGCGGTCCTGCTGGAGGGAGGCACCGCCCTGATCGACCCTGAGATTTGCGTCGGATGTGGCGCCTGCCTCGTCGCCTGCCCGGAGGGAGCGATGGTGCTGGACTGGGAGACTATCCCGATCTTCCTCGAGAGGATGGTGGAGTACGCCTTCGGGGCGGTCTCGGAGAAAGAGGGACGGTTCGGCTTCTTCAACTTCGTCATCGACGTCACCCCGGACTGCGACTGCCTTCCCTGGAGCGGAGCGCCGATCGTCCCCGACGTCGGGGTCCTCGCATCGAGAGATCCCGTCGCCATCGATGCGGCGAGCCTCGACCTCGTCAACGGCCAGGAGGGGATCAGAGGGACGGCGTTGAAGGCCCACCACCGTCGGGGCGAGGATAAGTTCAGGGGGGTCTGGCCCGAGGCCGACGGTCGTCTCCAGATAAAGTACGGTGAGGAGATCGGCCTTGGTTCATCCCGATACCGGCTCATCGAGGTCTGAAGGCTGTGGGGAGTTGGGGGCTGCCACCCTCGGCGGCGATGGAGGAGTAGGGGACGGAAAGGTTTAACGCCGGTTCGGGGAGAAGAGGCCGGTACCTGTGGAAGATGATCCCGAAGGGTTGGAGGATGGAGAAGATGACAGAGTTGTTAGAGAAGATTTTTGGCCGGGCCAGAGGGGAGGGGAGGGCGTACCTGATGGAGCACGAGTCCAAGGCGGTCCTGGAGAGCCTGGGGATCTCGACGACGGAAGGCTATCTCGCCCGGTCGGAGGAGGAGGCGGTGGCGATGGCCGAGTCCATCGGCGGTCCCGTGGTACTGAAGGTTATGTCTCCCCAGATCGTCCATAAGTCCGATGCCGGGGGCGTCGCCCTCGACCTCCAGGGACCCGGGGAGGTGAGGGCTGCGTACCGCGAAATGATGGAGGCGTTTGCTGAGAAGGAGATCGCCGGGGTCGCCGTCCAGGAGATGGCCAGGCCCGGTGCGGAGGCGATCGTGGGGGTCGCCAGGGACCCCACCTTCGGCCCGATACTGATGTTCGGCCTCGGCGGGATCTTCGTCGAGATCCTCCAGGACGTATCCCTCCGGTCGATCCCCATAACGGAGAATGATGCCGAGGATATGATCAGGGGGATAAAGGGACGCCCTCTCCTGGAGGGGTACCGGGGCAGGTCGGCGGACATACCGGCCCTGAAGAGGCTTTTGATTCAGATCTCCGACCTGGTGATGGAGCACCCGGAGATATCCGAGATGGACCTAAACCCCGTATTCCTCTACCCCGACGGCTACAAGGTGGTGGACGCGAGGATCATCCTCGGCGATCCGCCGGAGGCGGCGAAACCCGCTCCGCCGAAGGTCCAGGACCTCCGGGAGCTGTTCTATCCGAAGAGCATCGCCGTCATAGGAGCCTCGGGGACGAGGGGCAAGCTCGGCTGGAACGTCTTCTCCAACCTCATCAGCCACGACTTCAAAGGGGAGCTATACCCCATCAACCCCAAAGCCGAGTCGATCCTGGGGGTGAAGGCCTACCCGAGGATCAGCGCCGTAGGAAAGCCGATAGACGTCGCCGTCATCCTCGTCCAGGCCTCCATGACCCCGGAGGTGGTGAGGGAGTGCTGCGACTGCGGCGTCAAGTACGTCATCGTCGAGTCGGCGGGCTTCGCCGAGATGGGGGAGGAGGGGCGGAAGATCGAGGAGGAGATGAAGGCGATCACCGACAGCCGCGGGGTGAGGCTTCTTGGGCCCAACTGCTCGGGGATCATCAACACCCACTGCAGCATGGTCCAGTCGATCGGGATCGTCGACGCCCTCTCGAAGGGGAACATCGGCCTCATATCCCAGGCCGGGGTCTGCGCCGCCGGTATGCTCTGGGGTCTGCGCCACATCATGGACTTCGGCATCGTGGCGACGATAGGAAACAAGCTCGACATCAACGAGACGGATATGCTGGAGGCGGTGAGCGCAGACGAGAACGTCGAGGTCGTCTGCATGTACCTGGAGTCGGTGAAGGGGGGGAGGAGGTTCATCGAAGCCGCCAGGAGGATAACGAGGGAGAAGCCGATCATCGCCCTCAAGTCCGGTCGGACCGAGGCGGGCAAGAAGGCGGTCGCATCCCATACCGCCTCCATGGCCGGGGACGACCTCGTCTACAGCGCCGTCTTCTCCCAGGCGGGGGTGATCAGGGCGAGGGACTACGAGCATATGTTCAACCTGGCGAGGGCGATATCCAAGCAGCCCCTCCCCGAGAAGGAGGGGGTCTTCATCATCACCTACGCCGGGTCCCTGGGGGTCATCTCCGCCGACGCCGTCATCGACGAGGGGATGAGGCTTGCGGAGCTGGAGGACGGCCTCAAGGAGAGGCTGCTGGCCCTTCTGCCCGAGTACGTCGGGGGGACCAACCCCGTCGACTACACCTTCAGCATGGACGCCGAGACCGTCAAGGAGACGATCGAGATCGGGGTCGAGAGCGAGGACGTGGGAAGCTTCATCGTCATCCTCCAGGCGGAGATCCTGGGAAGCTACGTCGAGCCCCTGGGAGGGATCGATTACCGGGGAAAGCCGATCATGGTCTGCGTCGCCGGAAAGGAGTTCGCCATGGAGGAGGTTATCAGGATGGAGAACGCCGGGATACCCGTCTACCAGACCCCGGAGCAGTGCGCCGACGCCATATCGGTGATGTACAGACACCGGATATCTTCGAGGTAGTCTCGGGGCAGATCTCCCTTCCGCCGGACTGCTACCCTTATGAGGGTCCGGTGTCACCGAAGCCGGTCGGCTCTGGGGCCACCCCTCTGGCAAGATGGCGGAGTCAAACGCCACGGGTCGATAGATCTGTGAGGAGATCTATCCTTTCAACTGGGCTGATCGTTCAGGACGACATATACGGTCAATACATCTTCTGGACGTCCTGGGGGACCGTCCATTCTCCGCCCTCGAGGACCCTCACCGACGACCGGTCTCTGGCATAATCCATCGTCCTGGTCCAGTTCTTCAACGACGGCAGAGCCTCCGGGTTTATCATCCTGCGGTACATGGGGCTTGCGGTCGCGGGCGCTTGCTCTGGCGAGAGGCTCGCCGCGAGCGCCCTCTCCTCGGCGAGCTTCCTCGCCACCTTTCCCAAGGCTACAGGGGCCTTCCCAGATCCACCCAGGGACGTCGGCTCTCTGAAGATCCCTGAGCCGAAATACGGGTAATAATGGCTGTAGTCGACCCTCGAGGGTGCGCCACCGGAGAAGAATATCGGGTCGGAGAAGTAGGACCGCCACTCAGAGTAGTTGGGGCCCCTTGCGGGGTCGAGGTAGTTGGCCCCACCGGGCACCGCCGCCAGGAAGAGGGCCGATACGATCAGAATCAAAATCCGGTTCGAAATCATTCCATATCACACTCCCAGGATGTATTATCCGGGACCGGACTTAAATTTTTTCCCCCGGGGGCTGACAGGATGATCCAGGTGGCGTTCAGCGGGGGGACAGCTTCATCACGCAGCCGCCATCGGTCTCCTCCACCTCCAGCTTCATCCCCAGGTCGGCGAAGACCTTTCGCCAGTGGCTCTCGACGCAGGTCTTGCAGTGCTGCTTTGCGACGAGCCCGGCCCCGAGCCGGGCGAAGGCGTTGATCCCCTCCTTTATGGCGCACCTCTCCCTTCTAATCTGCGCCCAGCCGTCTCCCTCCACCACCGAGACGGCGGAGCCGAAGAGGTTCTTGTCGTTGGTGGCGACGGCGATGGCGAGGTCTTTAGGCTCGGAGAGCTCCAGCCTTTTAAAGGTCCCGGCGACCTGGTGGGCGCCCATATCCTGAAACTCGCGAAGCCCCTTCTTGCCGAGCCTCTTTGCTACGTAGCCGCTGCTTCCGTAGAAGCTTCCCAGCCACATCGCCACCACCCTCTGCTGGATCTGCTCGACGGGGATCTCGGGAACGTCGGTCATGATGGCGGTTCGGACGGGAGGCGATATAACCTTTCCGAGGGGAAAGGAGGATGGAACCAGACCCCTGAGACGGGCCCATCTATCGATCTCGTTTTTATCTGCCTCTCATTCTCATCCTCATCTGGGGTCCCCTCCGGCCTTTTCTATCTGGGCAAAAGGGGCCAGATATCCCGCATTATGATTGATATTGCATAAATATAAAAATACAAATTTCGAAATGTTTAAGTATTCCCCGTGAGAAAACAAGCCTCATATTCGATCTCGCCTATTCTCCGGTAAACCGGGGTTAGGCGGTCGCTATGGCAGGGAGGGAGGAAAATGGGAAAATATTCAACAGAAAGATCTGAGACTGATGGTGGAAGGGTTTTGGAGGGTGAGTCCTCCTCTGATTTCAGATCGATAATGGAGGATAGGATCGATATCGGATATCCTTTTGGACGAACAATTGATCGACGAATTATAAAAATAACATCTCCGTTCTTCATCATACTCCTCCTCTTCCTCCTCCTCTTCTTCGGATCCATCGGCGGCGCCTCCGCCGCTCTCGACGGAAACGTCATCGCCCCCGTCTCCGTCAACGTCTGCGAATCGACGGGGTATGTAATATACATAAACAACACCGGGACGACCCCCGAGAACGATATCTTCCTCAACGTCACCATCCCTCCCGGCTTCAAGTACGACGACGGCACCACCGTCATCACCTTCCCCGACTGCTCTTCTTACCAGGATCCCGAGATCAAAGGCGACGGGCGGTATCTCGAATGGAACCTGACGGATATCATGACGACGGGGACTGGGGTGGTCATAAACGAAGTTCTCCCCAATCCAGTATCTGGAAATGATGGGTCAAAGGAGCGGGTTGAGCTTTACAACGCAGGAGACACCGCCGTCAACGTCGACGGCTGGTACATAAACGACACCGCTGGCAATAAGAGGGATATACAATCTTACATAATATCCGGCGACGTCAACATGACCCCCGGTTCGTTTTTGGTGATCAGCATAAGGCATCTCGACGACGGGGGCGACGAAGTCATCTTGTACGACAACCTCGGCGACGAGATCGACAGGGTGGTGTATCCCACCTCTCCCGTCGGCAAGAGCTGGGCCTCGATGCCCGACGGCTCTGAATGCTGGAACTGGAGAGACTCCACCCTGGGGGCGACGAACGGCGACCTTCCCGCCGGCGAGAGTATCAGAGTAGACTTCAACCTCACCGCCGGCTGCGATGCCGTCTCGGGAGGGCGGATCAGGTCCGACGTATCATATATCGGGGGGTCTGTCCCTGGATCTTCCAAGTCGATCCTGGTAAAACGGGGCTTCCTGAAGTTGACCAAGACCCCCACCGTCGTCGAGGCAGGGGTGGGTGACGTCGTCGACTGGGCGATCACCTTGGAGAATACCGGCCTCGGCCCCGCCTTCAACGTCCTGATGAACGACACCCTCTCCTCGGGGCTCCACCTCCTCTCCATCGACTCGCCTGGTGGCGGGATGAACTGGAGCTACGGCTCCATAGCCCCAGGGGATGCGGAGGTCGTAAACATATCGGTGAACGTCACCGGATGTAGCGACCTATTCAACCTTATAAACGCCAGCTGGGGGTGCGGCGCCTCGCCGTGCCAGGAGACCTACGCCAAGGCGAGCGTCAAGTTCCTCCCCCGGGATCCAGACCTCGAGTACACAGTAAGCCCCATGGTCGTCCCCTACTGCGGGAGCGTTACTGTCTACGTCAACGTCACCAACGAGGGGGAGGGCGGGATCACCGAGCTGGAGCTACAGTTCGACGGGATATCCGCAGACTACGCTGTCACCAACGTCACGGGGGCCACCTTCTATCCCGTAAACGAGACCTTCTTCATCGGGAGGGTCGCCGCCGGGGAGTGGAGGAACTTCACCTTCGACTTCGGGATGGAGTACGGTGCTTGCGCCGCTACTGGCGCCTCTGGCAACATCATCATCTATCCTGGCCATTACGACGACTGCGGTAACCCCTGGTCTCCTCCGGTGAGCCTCAAGTCCTACTCCATGAACGTATCGACGATACCATCGGTATCCGTCTCCAAGACCGCCAACAGATCGGTGATGTATCTGGGAGATGAGGTGGAGTTCGATCTGGCGGTGACCTACACCGCCGGCTTCTGCGAAGATAATACCACGAGGACGATCGTCGACCGTTATCCTGCAAACTTCACCCTCCTCGACTTCGCCGAGGGGGAAGACGACTCTGTGAACCGGACCATCACCTGGGCGGACCAGCTCCTGGAGGACGGTGTCACCTGGAATAAGACGATCAGGCTCCGGGCGGACCGCGATGCTGCTGCCTGCGACTGCGGCGGACTGGTGGCAAACGAGCTGACGGTATCACAGGGGCTGGACTGCTGCGGCTGCCCCCTATCCGGGAGCGATTCGGCGCAGGTCGTCCTCGTCTGCATCAACGAGACGGTCCTGGCCTCCTCAAGCAAGACGGCGGACCCGGTTCCCCAGGAGAACTGCCGTAACATAACCTACACCAACACCTACACCTTCGCCGCCGATATCGGCGCCCTCAACTGGACCGGCATGAACTTCACGGAGCTCGGAGGAAACGGTCAAGTCTTCCCCGACGGAAGCACAAGCGGGACGGCCACATTCACCGTAAACGGCTGCAGCACCGAGGAGCCGATCACCATCGGCACCCCAAAGAACCTCGGGTTCCTCAACGGAGCCTGCGGACCCCTCGGTGGAGGGACCGTCCTAAAAGTCACCTACACCCTGGGCCAGCCCCAGACCTGGTCGGGGTATGACTGGTCCCGTCTCTGCATCGACGGGTACGGGACGGAGTGCGAAGGGGACGGCTGCCTCTACGAAGCGGCGTTCGTCACCGTCAGCCGGGCCGACTACTCCATAGGGATCTCGGGGGTCCCGACGAGGCTCGACACCTGCGAGGTCATCGACGTCATCATATCCATCACCAAGGGGAGTGACGACGACGATCCCAAGTGGATCGGCCACGATATGTACGTCGTCTACAACGACGAAAACTACAGGTACATCGGCCCCGCCACCTTCAGCGGTATCACAAACTACGTCAGCCCAACCCAATCCGATCCCGTCGCATCCTTTGAGCCGACCCGCGTCGGAGACGACCTGATATGGTACCTCGGAGCCAACATCAGCCGCGGCGGTACTATCACATTCCCCGTGGAGAAGAGGTGCCCTGATGATGGCCAGATGACCGCCCGCCTCAACTACACCGACAACTGCGGCGAGCTCCTTGAACGCTCAGCCTCGGCGACGCCGTCCCTGATCCTCTCTGGAAACATCATCATCCAGAAGAACCCGGAGGTGATCTTCGCCCTGGACAAGAACGCCAGCTGGAAGATCTACGTCACAAACACCGGGGCTGGGACCGCCTACAACGTGACGGTGAACGACACCCTGGACTCCGATCTCTCTTACGTCGGCTCCAGGATCGACGGCTCCGCAGACCCGGCGAATACGACGGTCGTCGATGCAAACCACGTCATCTGGAGCCTCGGCGATATGCCGCCGAAGAAACAGCGGGTCATCGAGCTCGACGCCGTCCTGGTCGGCTGCGAGAACCTCAACAACCGCGTCCAGGCGGTCTGGGGGTGCGGCGATGAGGAGTGTCAGACCCCAGTAATCGACTTCTCCGTCGTAGAGCTGGTCGACGGCGAACTTATCATAGCAAGACACGACGCCGACCCCATCGACGACTGCGGCGCCAACTCAACTTTCGTCATCGAGGTGAGGAACGGGGCCGGACCGACCCTCTACAACATCACCGTCAAAGAGACCCTCCCCCAGGGGCTCGAGTACGTCTCTGGATCCGCCCAGGTGACGGGCGCCAACCCCACATCTACGAGCTTATCAGGACGGTATCTGGAGTGGAGGTTCGACCAGCCCGAGGGCTGGCAGGCAGGAAAGAGAGTGACCATCACCTTCAACGCCACCGTCACCTCTGACCCCTGCGAGTTCGACGGGGGCGAGGCCGTCGCCAGGGTCAACTATACCGTCCCCTGCGGAGATTACGGAAGAGAGATCGATAACTTTCTGACGCTGGGGAAGACCGACCGTCACGTCAGCATAACCAAGATCCCCGAGGAGATGCGGGCAGAGCCCTGGACGATCGTTGAATGGACGATTCGGATACAGAGCAACGGTGCCGACCCGGCGACGAACGTCACCCTATTTGACATCCTCCCGGCAAATACCGATTACGTCTCTGCCACGCCGGTGCCGAACAGCACAGCACCTCTCCGCTGGGACTTCGGCACCCTGGACGTCGGAGAGGAGAGGACCGTCATCCTGAGGGCGAATATAACGTCTTGCGTCGATGAGACGGAGAACAACGCCACAGTCACCTGGGGATGCTGTCCCGATGACATGGGGAGCGAGAGCGGCTTCGCCGTCCTTCGAACTCAGCCGGTGATAGACCTCTCTAAGGAGCACGACTACATAGACACCTGCGGCGGGAACTTCACCATCACCATCAATAACAGCGGCTCTTCCGCCTATACCTCCGAGGTGAGGGACGTTCTACCCGTCGGGTTCGTCTACAAGACGGGATCGGCGGTCATCAGAAGCGACAACGCGACCCATGACGCCAGCATCACCAATTACGAGCCGGTGGACTATTCCGGCGTCAACGGGACGGTGATCTGGAAGGAGGCAAACTTCGACCGGATATACCCCGACGAGACTATAACTATCACCTTCGAGGTGGAGAGCTGCGTCGATTGCTGCAACGTCTCCACCGCCCCGAACGAGAACCTCGTCTACTTCAACTACACCAACCGGTGCGCAGATCCCTTCTCCAAGAGCTTCACTGATCCCGTGACGCCGAAGCTCGCTGTCCTGAAGATCGAGAAGACGCCCTTCAACCAGACGATCGGCGGGTCTGCTCAATGGACGATAAAGGTTACCAACTCAGGGGACGGAGTTGCCTACAACGTGACGGTCATCGACGTCCTAGGAGACGGCTTCGTGGGCGTGGCGGAGGGGGACGGGAATAAGACCAACGATGATCCCATAGCAGGCTATACCACCATAAGATGGACGAACCTCACCATTCCCGTCGGAGGGACCTGGGAGAGGCAGCTTACAGCGGCCGGCATATCCTCGGGGAGCCTCGTCAACAACGCCTACGTATTCGGGACCTGCGAGAACGGCTGCATCTACAGCCAGGATCAGGATGTAGCTTATACAGCCCGGATCAACATAACAAAAGATCCCGATTCGGTGGAGACGATAGGCGGATTTTCGAACTTCACGATCCGGGTGGAGTACTGGGGAGACGGCGAGTATTACAACAACACCAGGATCGTCGACACCCTTCCTGCGGGGCTGAAGTATGACAGTCACGATTGTATCTTGGATACCAATAATGAAGGGTGCGGGGATTTTGACGTCACCGGCAACGTCCTCACCTGGGACCTCGGCAACTTCACGGGGAGCAGGATCATCGAGATCAACCTCAGCACCATCGTCGAGAACGTCATCGAAAACCAGGACGGTAAGGTCCTGGTTAACCGGGTCAAGTCCCTCCACGAGGACGTGAACGGGACGGTCTTCGAGGATGGAGACGAGGCGAAGGTGACGGTGGTGGAGCCGGACCTCTCGATCTACAAAGATTCCGACCCCGAAAGTCCCGTCAAGGTCGGTGACGAGATCCTCTATACCCTGAAGGTCAACCACACAGGTTCTAGCAGCTCGACGGCTTACGATCTCGTGATCGACGACGTGGTTCCCCCCGGCCTCACCTTCGTGGACGGCTCGGCATCAAACGCTGGCACATATTACGATACGAATCGGACCATCATTTGGACCTTCAACAACCTCAGCTACCCCGGCAGCGACCTTGTCCTGACTTACAACGTTACCGTCGACGAAGGGGTTATCGCGGGCACCGATCTGATAAACAAGGCTAACGTCACCTGGACGAGCACCCCTGGTCCTAACCCAGACGAGCGTTTCGGCAACTTCACCCAACTCGACGACTACAACGATACCGTCGATTGGACCCTTACCGTCGACATATCTACCGGGATAATCAAGCTTCCCGACATAGCAAGGAACCAAACGATCGGGGAGACGATCGACTACACGATCGAGGTCGATCTGCCCAAGGCTAACGTTACGGATCTGTGGGTCAACGATACTCTACCTCGAGGTCTTAGGTACGAAACCGGGTCATTGGTTGTCGAGAACAGCACCGGCTCCGACATCAAACCCCTTCTCATAACCGAGACGGTCTCAACCCCGAACGACGGGACGCAGGTAGTATTCATATCATGGTGGTTTGGCGAGTTCGACAACTCGAACGACCAAGATATAGTTATCAAGTTCAACGCCACGATCGCTAACGTGATCAACAACCAGGACGGTGACGTTCTCGTCAACTCAGCTCATCTTAACTGGACGGACAGGAACGGCCAGGTCCAGACCGACACAAACTTCTCAGGTCCGGTCTACCTCGAGGAACCCGACCTCTCGATCTACAAAGATTCCGACCCCGAAAGTCCCGTCAAGGTCGGTGACGAGATCCTCTATACCCTGAAGGTCAACCACACAGGTTCTAGCAGCTCGACGGCTTACGATCTCGTGATCGACG
>JARFPK010000099.1 GCA_029167045.1 Candidatus Methanocrinis natronophilus | reverse complement strand
GCCTGATTAGAGACGGGATAAACGGCGCCATCTGTGACCTTTCAGCCTCCTCCATCGGGTCGAAGATAGCAGCCCTTTTAAGAGATGATTCTTACAAAAAAATGACGGATTCATCGGTGGAAACGGCCAGAGCTTACGATTGGAGCTTGATAGCGAAGAGAGCAGAGTCTGTATACGAAAGGGTTAAACGCTGAAGTTTAGAACTTACTGCCAGGAATCTCAAATTTAACTGAGAGGTCGGTGAGGGCGATCATGGATATTCAAGGGTTAATACCCGCTGCGGGCGGCGGAACGAGGCTTGGGCCTTGTCGGGGACCATGAAGATACTCCAAACGCCGGTCAGATTTCATCCGTTCATAGGCGGGGTTGAGAATTACGTACATAGCCTCAGCAGAGAACTGGTGGAGCTGGGGCACGATGTAACTGTCCTCTGTGCCAACGAGCCCGAATCGAAAAAGGAGGATCTCATCGACGGAATCAGGGTCCTACGTCTCTCCTACATGGGCAAGATCGCAAATACCAACATCACCCCGAGCCTCCCCCTCAAGATCATGAGGGAGAAGTTTGACCTGGTCCACACCCATCTTCCGACGCCGTGGTCCGCCGACGTGAGCGGCTTGGCCGCCGCATTGAAGGGTAAGCCCCTGGTCCTGACATATTATAACGATATCGTCGCAGAAGGGCGCGCCAGGCAGATCGCCCGTCTCTACAACGGGACCTGTCTCAAGCTCCTCTTGAGGCGGGCTTCAAAGATCATCGTTATCCAGCCCGACTACGTCGACTCCTCCCCCCATCTCCGGGAGTTTCGCGATAAGATCGAGACGATCCCGGTGGGCGTTGATCTTTCGCGGTTCAGACCCACCCATGAGGCGACGGACGGCGAAACCCTCTTCTTTCTGAGCTGCCTCGACAGGTATCACAGCTATAAAGGACTGGACGATCTGCTGGAAGCCCTGGTTCTGGTGAAGGAGGATTATCCGGAGGTGAAGCTTCTCGTCGGCGGAAGCGGAGAGCTCCTCGACCACTATCGAGGGATGACAAGAGACCTCTGCCTTGAAGATAACGTCGAGTTCCTCGGTTTTATCCCCGAGGATATGCTGGCTAAGCGTTATAACAGAAGCGACGTATTCGTCCTCCCATCCAATTCTCGATCCCAGGAGGGGTTCGGGATGGTCGCTCTGGAGGCGATGGCCTGCGGAAAGCCGGTGATCTGCACCGATATCGTCGGTTTAGCTGAGGATATCGAGAAGAGGGGAGCTGGTTTGACCGTCGAGCCCTCAAACCCTAAAAGGCTTGCCGTGTCGATCATACATATCCTAAAAAAAGGTCCAGAGTTGAAGGAGATGGGCTGCGCCGGCCGTAGGCTGGCGGTGGAGAAGTATGGATGGAGGACGGTCGCAGAGAGGGTCGAAGGGGTATATTATGGGCAGATCTGAATCCGCCAGATCCGTCAAAAGTAGCCTATTCATGGTTTTAAGAGGATGATCCGATGGAATTTGATGATAGAAGGGTGCTGATCACCGGCATCAGCGGTTTTGTAGGATCGAAGATGGCAAAACGCCTCGTAGATGAGGGCGCGAAGGTCTACGGGCTTCAGAGGAGGAGGGCAGACGGCGTTCTTCCTCATAACCTCAAGAGACAGGGCGTAGGATCTCAGGTGAAGCTCCTGGAGGGGGATCTGGAGGAGATTTCAAGCATCGGAGCAGCCCTGACGGAGAGCGAACCCGATTTTGTATTCCATCTAGCAGCCCAGTCCTTCGTCCCCAGGTCCTTCGAGAGGCCCCTGGAGACCGAGGCCGCGAACTGCCGGGGGACGGCAAACCTCCTGGAGGCGATCAGGATTAAGGAGGTCGACCCCGTGGTCGTCTTCGCCGGGTCCAGCGAGGAGTACGGCCTAGTGATCTCTTCCGAGGATCAGCACCAAATGGCGGTGGATAAGTATGGGCCCCTCTTCCCTGAGCCGGAAGTGATCCCAGAGGTCCCCATCAAGGAGACGAACCCGCTTCGTCCCATGTCTCCCTACGCCGTCAGCAAAGTCTACGGGGACTATCTGATGAGAAACTACTTCCACTCTTACGGCGTCAAGGCGGTCGTATCGAGGGCCTTCAACCACGAGGGGGCCGGTCGAGGGATGATGTTCGTCACCTCCGTCGCGACGATCCAGGTAATGAAACTGAAACTTGGTGAAGCAGAGAAGATCAGGATCGGAAACGTCAACGCCTTCCGGGACTGGTCCCACGTCGACGACATCATCGACGGATACTTTCTTCTGGCCGAGAAGGGGAGGAGCGGCGACGTCTACAACCAGGGATCGATGAGGACGAACTCCGTCTTGAGCTACATCCTCCTGAGCCTCGAAGCTGCCGGGTATCCCGTCGACGGGATCGAGACCTTCCGGGGGGAGAAGGCTGTAGAGGGTCCGACAGAGCCGGACGGCTCTGAGATATTCGGATCGAAGTTTCCGAAGACGAAGATCGACGGGATGCTCCTCCGTGGCGAGGTGGAGTTCGGGGCCGAGGATGGGGGGATCGTGGCTAGCTCTGGGTCGGATAGGATCGCCATCGAGTTCGATCCGGAGAGGTTTCGGCCGGCAGAGGTTCCTATCCTATTCTCGGATACGTCCAAGAT
>JARFPK010000098.1 GCA_029167045.1 Candidatus Methanocrinis natronophilus | reverse complement strand
GTCGATGTACTCCCGCCCTTCCTCGTCCTCCAGGGTCGAGCCCCTGGCCTTCGTGAAGACGACCGGGAAGTTCCGGCAGTAGCTTCGAACATTAGATTCAAGACGATTGGTTGTGCTAATATCGTTGCTTTTTTTATCACTTTCGCCACAACCATTCTCGTATCCTGCGCTAATATCGTTCATGATGGTTTCACCCCATCTCGTTTTCTTGTATCATCCGTCCATGTTGGACGGCCCTATGCAACCCAAGATTTGAAATTAATAGATGTTAAAAGTTTGGTTTTGATCAAGTCAATCTGTTTTAATTCAGGGATGATTTAATAAAGCCCGGATTTGACGCGCCTAAGTCGTTGTAGACCTAAAACACTTCTCGCCTCACCCCCTCCAGGGAGTCCAGCCCCTCCGCCCGGATCTCCCCTGCCCTATGAAGGATAAGAGCGTCGTCGTCGACGGTGAAATAGCCGATCCTGTCAGCTCTACGTCTCTGGACCGTGCCCTCGAAGATCTGCACCCCATGGGCCTCCAAAAGGCCCCAGGAAGACTTGCACATGTTCCGATATCTGGATGTAGAGAGCTCTACCGCCTCCAGGTTGGGACATCTCTTGATCAGCTAGAGGATGGCGAGGGCGACAGGATGGGTGGCCAGGTAGTCCACCCTCTCCTCTGGGTCCAAGCTAGCTATCTCGGCCCGGGAGTTGACGACTCTGATCAGCATTGTGGGGGTGGTGACTATCCCGACGGGCAGAAGACGTTTCGATCTCGCGGTATCAAGCCCCTCGTTCCCGCCCCTCTGGGGGTAGGGGTAGTGCACGAAAAACGCTCCCTCAGAGGGTTTTCGCGGCGGGGTTCCGCTACCAGGACTTCGATCCCGGCCCTCGGGCGAGAGGTCGTGATTATTGAAGATCGGGTGCCAGAGCACACCCGAGAGCTGTCGGTGAGATCCTGGAGAGGTTCACTGTGTCTATTAGTCGATCCCGGTGGCAGGACGATAGCGGATCTTTTATCTATTGTATCTGATCCTTCGCCCAAGCGAGCTCGATAGCCAGATCAGCCACGATCTGCCTACTTTAACTGAGTGGCCTGCGTACTGCTTTGAGGCGTTCAACGCCTGTGTGTCGGTTACGCCCTGCCGCTCAACCAAGATCTATCGCGCAATAAGCGCTTGAATCTTCGATGTCGCTTTGACAGGTCACTATCGACGTGCAGGTAGCTGCTCAGCTCGGATCTTCTTCACCGCGTCTTTGATCGCTTCTCGGACCATCCAGTCATCGTCCTTGAGAGCATCGATCAGAGGACCGACTGCCCTTTGATCGCCGGTCTCACCGAGCGCATGGGCAGCATCCAACCGCATTTCTGGGGGGCCGTACTTCAAGTCCAGTACGAGACCAGCCGTAGTATCGTTCATCTCGTCGATAAAAGACGGCATATACCAATCAACCTCCTACTCGTTCTCAAGACTGATGGGGTCCGATCGTAGATGGAGATTCACTAACCACGCTCTATAGGATATCCAGCCGTGATAAGTAGCGCTCCAGGTCACGGCCTCACCTCTACCGCAAACTCGGCCTCCGGGCAGGGGAGGGTTGCGGCGCCGGGAGGGGTTAAACGTTTTTGTTGTAGCACCCGGAGGC
Source organism: Candidatus Methanocrinis natronophilus (assembly GCA_029167045.1). Classification (GTDB taxonomy): domain Archaea; phylum Halobacteriota; class Methanosarcinia; order Methanotrichales; family Methanotrichaceae; genus Methanocrinis; species Methanocrinis natronophilus. Next base: position 1,003 of record JARFPK010000098.1, on the reverse strand, counting down.
TAACGAGACGGAAAGATCGACAGCTCACACCTATTACTATCACTTGACCGGACCCCCCTCCTAGCCGGGAAGGGGGTCCTTAGGAGTCTGTCGGTCGGGTTCATACCCCGACTTCCAGTAGGTTGAAGCCCGACCTATCAGGGTTTACGGCCGTAACAGCTCTTGCTGCCCTCTCATCCTGGAGCCTGGCGTTTCTGGCCGGTATCCTCTCGGCCCTAGCCTCCAGGTCCTCGTCAGAGAGAGGGGCCACGTCCCGGGGAAGTCCTCCTATTTCAGCTTCTCCAGGGCTTTCTTTCCCACCTCTGCCACAGCTTTCTCCACGCCCGCCTTCTTCTCCTCCAGATCGGCCTTCAAGGAGGAGGCCTTATGCTCGAGATCGGCCTTCCTCTTCTCCACCTCCACCTTGGCATCGGCCTTGGCATAGGCCGCATCCCTCTCGGCGTCTGACTTCTCTTTCTTCTCATCTGCGGTCGTCTTCTTCGTCATCTACTAACACCTCCGTCCTCTTGAATAATCTATTATAGGCGGCCGATGATTATTATTCTTTCGTGCTTGGAGAGCGGCGGCCAGAGCCCGCAGATGCTTGGAAAGGGTCCCAGTCCCGGCCTTTCTGTACCTGAAATCGGGGCAGCTGCGTCCAGAGAGAGACGCCACCTTATGGAGGCTGATAAGGAGCTATGAGACGATAAAGATGGCGAACCCCCCATCCACGACATCTCACGTCCGCCCTTCTGATATCCTCGAGAGGAACTGTCTGATCCTCCGACCGGAGCGGCGGAACCTCTCAGAGACGGATAGGTGGCTTCTGGCTGGTGGTGGGGGCCGTCCGAAGGGTCTGGCCCCAGCCCCCACCTCTTCTTCCATCATCGATAGACACTGACCTCCCCAGCGTTTAGGCACACATATGAAGAGCATCCAGGATTTCGCGCTGTTTCTTGGATATTTCAGGGGTCATCTTCTCTCCATTCGGCAAGATCATGATCTTAATTTTTTCTAGCCAAGT
>JARFPK010000097.1 GCA_029167045.1 Candidatus Methanocrinis natronophilus | reverse complement strand
ATTGATCTCGTCCCTGCCGTTGATCGCGGGGCGAAGCCTGGCGGTGATACCCTACTACGCCCTCCGGGGGCAGGGGAGGACGATCCTCAGATCCAAGGTCGACGGCCTCGCCGGAATCCCCCGGATGCTGAGGAAGAGAAGATCGGTCCTCAGGCGTGTCGGGGAGAGGGAGATAAGCAAACATATAAGGACGTGGAGCGAGGTCAGGGAGCCTTGAGATGTGGATCGTAGAGTATCGGGAACTTATAAGGATCTTGACCGTAAGCGACCTGAAGGTTAAGTACCAGAGCTCGGTCCTGGGTTTTCTCTGGTCTCTCTTAAACCCGCTACTGATGATGCTCGTCCTTTATTTCGTATTTAGCAACGTCTTCGCCTTCGAGGATGACAGCTTCGCCCTCTACCTTCTGATCGGAATCGTAGGGTGGCGGTTTCTCGCCAACGGCACCATGACCTCCATCTCGGCGATCGTGGGAAGGCCGAGCCTCGTCACCAAGGTCTACGTCCCGAGGCAGATTCTCGTCCTGAGCACCGTCCTATCGAGCTTCGCTAGCTCGATCCTGGAGTTCTCGGTGCTGGTGCCCCTCCTTATATTCTTCGGCGTCAACCTCTCGATGAACGTCCTCCTCTTTCCCATAATACACCTCGCCTTCCTCGTCCTGGTCTACGGCACGAGCCTGATCCTCTCCTCCTTGTACGTCTACTACAGGGACTTAAACCAGATCTGGGACGTCCTCCTCCAGGCGGGGTTCTTCCTCTCGCCCATAGTCTATCCGATATCGATCGTCCCCGAGAAGTACCTGGCCGCCTACATGATGAACCCGGTGACGGTGACCATCGAGATCTACCGGGCTGTCCTCCTTTACGCGACGACCCCATCCCTCGCCGACCTAGCCTTCGTCGTCGCGGCGGCGGCAGGGGTCCTCATCGCTGGGACGGCGATCTTCGGCCGCCTTGAGAGAAGGTTTGCGGAGGAGATCTAGTTGAACGGAGCCCTTGGAGAGCTCGGGGCGATAAGGGCCCTCGCCAACGGGAAGGTCCGCCTCCGCCGCGACGGCGAGGGGGAGGAGGCGATCGTCGTCGAGGACGTCTCCAAGAGGTTTCGGATCCCTCGCCAGAAGAAGGCGACCTTCTACGACCACCTCCTGGGGGTGGTCAGGGGGGGGAGTTACACCTACGAGGTCTTCTCCGCTCTGGAGGGCGTATCCTTCTCCGTCCGACGGGGCGAGACCTTCGGGGTGATCGGCCCCAACGGCTGCGGCAAGTCCACCCTCCTGAAGATCTTGGCAGGGGTCCTCTATCCCGACTCCGGTCGGGTCAGGATCGAGGGGAAGGTCGCCCCCTTCCTGGAGCTGGGGGTCGGTTTTCATCCCGAACTTACAGCCATCGAAAACATCCGCCTCTACGGGGCGATCATGGGCCTGTCGAGGCACCAGATCGAGGGAAAGCGCGAGGAGATCCTGGAGTTCGCCGACCTGAAGCGCTTCGAGAGTATGAAGCTGAAGAACTTTTCAAGCGGCATGTACGTCAAGCTCGCCTTCGCCACGGCGATAGAGGCCGATCCTGATATCCTGCTCGTCGACGAGGTCCTTTCGGTGGGGGACGAGGCCTTCCAGAAGAAGTGCGCCCCGAAGATCGAGGACATAAGGCGAGCGGGAAAGACGATCGTGTACGTATCTCATGCCCTGGGGTCGGTAAGGGATTTATGTGAGAGATGTATACTTCTGAACAGTGGCAGGATAGTCGATTTAGGGGGGGCCGATTGGGTGGTAGATGAATACTATAAGATGATGGATCATCCATAAAGGAGAAAATTAAATGCTGGAATGGACTGGCGAGAGGTACCTTCCCTTCATAGATCCTAAGATAACTGGGGCAGACATACATTATGAACATCTCCATCGTTATGCCTTTGCAGCTCAGTTGGTCGAAGGCAAAGATGTACTGGATCTCGCGTCAGGCGAGGGTTATGGGAGCTATATACTCGCAAAAAAAGCTAATCATGTAATAGGAATTGAGATAGATGGGGATGCTATTGCCCATGCGCGTAATAAGTATTTAAAATATAACCTAGAATTCAAGCAGGGAAGTATTCTTGAAATCCCTGTGGAAGGTACTGGAATATTTGACTTAATCGTCTGTTTTGAAGCCGTTGAACACGTTGAAAACCATAAAGAGTTTTTGACTGAAGTCAAGAGGCTCTTGAAGGAGGATGGTATATTAATAATCTCGACCCCAAATAAAAAAGTCTATTCAGACGATTCTGAATATAAAAATCCATTCCATGTAAAAGAGCTATATATCGACGAATTTATGGATTTGTTATCTAACTATTTTTCAAATATATATCTTCTAGGTCAGCGAGTTTATACCGGATCGAATATATGGCCGATTCTGCCAAAAGGAGACTCCCATTTCAGTGATTTCACGATGGGTTTCAATGATGGTGAGGCAGTTCTTAGGGATAATTATGACAAGATTCCTCTATATCTGATTGCAATCGCATCAGATTCGGCATTGAGCAAAAGTTGTTTAGATAGAAGTTTTTTTATTGATCCCAACAACACCCTGATCGGTCTGCGTGACAGCCGGATAACCGAGCTAGGAGAAGAGATCCGAAGGGTTGTCGAGCGTTCCGAATCCCTAGATCACGCTGTATCAGAACGCGACGGAAGGATAGCCGAGCTGGCAGAAGAGATCCGAGGGGCTGTCGAGCGTGCCGAATCCCTAGATCACGCTGTATCAGAACGCGACGGAAG
>JARFPK010000096.1 GCA_029167045.1 Candidatus Methanocrinis natronophilus | reverse complement strand
CCCACGGGGCGGGCGCCGATCGGCGCCGCAGGCGGAACCGCTCCGGACCGTCCCCTTCCAGACCGGCCTATCCGGTATTATCTACATACCCGCCTCACCTCTCCAAATTCATCTCCCGGGCGACAACGGATTTAAACCCGGAGGGCCAAGATCTCTCCTGCCTTGTCCCCTAAAAACGGCAGCTTCGAGCTATTCATCGCCATAAGGCACGTCCTCTCTCGGAGGCGTCAGACTCTCCTATCGGTGACGGCGGTAGCCCTCGCTGTATCCATATCCCTGATATTCACATCCCTGGGCAACGGTACCCAGGAGCTCCTCGTGGGGATCGTCGAGGATAAGCTCCCCCATGTCCGGATCTCCCCGGCGGAGGGGGATAAGCAGATCCATCTCTACCGCGGCCTCCTGGACCGGGTCACCGCCATCGAGGGGGTAAGGTCTGCATCGGCAAGCCTGTCGACGGAGGCTACGATCTCCTTCAAGGGCAAGAGGAAGAACGCCCTCCTTCGAGGGGTTGATCCCGCCGAGGAGGACGCCATCTACAAGATCAGCGGATCGATGGTATCGGGCGACTTCTACGAGATCCAGGACGGCAAGAAGGTGGTCATCGGGACCCGCCTCGCCGAGAGGCTCGGCCTCAAGGTCGGGGACCGCATCGACGCCTCCTTCCCCCGGGCGAGGGGAACGGACCTGCGGGTGGTGGGGATCTTCGATACGGGAACACCCCTCGACGAGACCGTAGCCTACGTCTCCCTGAGGACGGCGAGGGAGTTTCTCGACGAGGGGGACGTGATAAACTCCGTGGAGCTGCGGCTCTTTGATATCAACGAAGCCGAGAGGGTCGCCGCTGCCGCAAGAGCCCTCGGCTACAACGCCGCCCCCTGGCAGGAGAATAACCCGGAGATCGTGCGGTCTATCAACGTCGGGGGGTTCTGGAGGTCCCTCTCCATCTTCTTTGTCATGATCATCGCCGCCTTCGGCATCGCCGCCATCATGAATATGCTGGTCCTGGAGAAGGTCCGGGAGATGGGCATGCTCCTCGCCCTGGGGGCCGATAGGTCCCACCTTCTCAGGATCTTCATCTTCGAGGCCGGGGTCCTAGGCCTCTTGGGCGGCCTCTTCGGCTCCGTCCTGGGGCTCGCCGGGATCCTGGCCCTGGGAAGCTTCAGGTTCGAGACGATAGCGGGAGGGCAGGAGCTCAGCTCCATACCTTTGGTGATAGACCCCATCAACTTCCCCGTCTACGTCCTTCTGGCCGTCGTCCTCAGCCTCCTGGCGGGAGCGTACCCCGCCTATAGGGCCTCGAAGCTCGACCCCGTCGAGGCGCTCAAGGGGGCGGAAGGGGTGGGGACGGGGCGGAAGGGGTGGAGGCCGACCTTCATCGAGGAGATCCTCGCCTGCAGGTGCATCTCCCTGGGGTTTGAGACGGGAGTGGCGGCGAGGCACATCATCTCCAACAGGAGGGGGACGGCCTTCACCCTGATCTCGGTGGGGGTCGCCGTGGGGGTGATAATCATGTCCTTCGGCCTCACCGAGGGGGTGAGAACGGAGATCGTGGCGGGGACGATAGAGAAGAACCCCCATCTTCTAATCGAGCCGAAGGAAGGGGAGGAGTACATCCACCTCTACAGGACGGCTGCCGCTCGAATCTCGGACCACCCCGGGGTCGTGGCCGTCTCCCCGAGGCTCGTCGGCCAGGGGGCTGCCCGGTACCGGGATAACGTCGAAGGAGTGGAGTTCATCGGCGTCGACCCGGGGGCTGAAGAGCCCTTATTGAACGTCCAGGCCTCGATCCTCGTCGGAGAGTTCTCGGATCTGAGGTACGGGAGGAGTTCGGCCTTCCTGGGAGTGAAGCTGGCCGAGGCCCTGGATATCAGGCCCGGCGAGAGCTTCGATCTAGTTCTAAAAGACCGGACGGTAAGGCTCAAGGTGGCGGGGCTCGTGGAGAAGGGGACGGTGAAGGACTCGACCCTCGTATATCTGCCCCTGAGGACCGCCCAGGATCTGGTGGGAGAAGGGGACGTCGTCTCCGAGATCGGTGTGCGTCTCTCGAACTTCGAGGACGCCCCCGGAGCGGCGGAGGATCTCAGCCTAGTCCTCAACCTCGAGACGAGCTCCTGGGAGGAGTACAGCCGCGAGATCGCCAGGTTTGTCGCCACCCAGTCGAGGATAAACATCATCTTCTACTCCATGATCCTCGCCATATCCGCCTTCGTCATAGCCAACACCACCATAATGATCGTCAGCAGAAGGACCCGGGAGATAGGGATAATGATGGCGATGGGGGCGCAGAGATGGTCGATATTGAGGATATTCCTCCTGGAGAACCTCCTCCTGGCTCTTCCCGGCGGGGTCCTGGGGTCGGCCGTCGGACTCGCAGCCGGAAGGCTGATCGCCGCCTTCGGACCTGCGGGATTTGGAGACGTCCCCCTCACCTTCACCTTGAGCCCGGCGCTCGTCGTCTATTCGATCCTCTTCGCCCTATGCCTCAACTTCCTCGCGGGTCTCTACCCCGCCTTCAGGGCGTCGAAGCTCGACCCCGTCGAGGCCATAGCGTGACTTCCTCTCCGCCCTAAAGAGCGGAGCTTCCTGCTTCACTGAGCCGACGCTTACTTGGGGGTGACCCCAAGCCGGAGGTCGATTCTCCACAGGCTCTACCCCTCAGTCCGAGGGTGCGGATGTTCAAGCTGGCATTGAGGTCTCGGTCCATCTCAAGCCCACATCTTGGGCATATATGGACGCGATCGGCCAGCTCTTTTGGGACCAGCGTCCCGCAACTTGAACAAGTTTGTGACGTGTTTCTTG
>JARFPK010000095.1 GCA_029167045.1 Candidatus Methanocrinis natronophilus | reverse complement strand
CGATACCGAACAGTTTGAAAGTTAGCGTTTTTCTCCATAAACGCTAACTTTTATAGATCTGAGCTCCCAAGGCGATGGGGATGTACCTATTGCTTCTGGTTACCAAATCCGCTAAAAACAACTACGCAAAAAGATTGAGTTTGGGGGGGGCGAGGGACTCAAACCCCCGAGTTCAAGTCAAGAATCCGCGGAAACCTGGGCACCTTCTTCCTGGCCGAGAGCCCGGAGAGCTAAGCTCCTTGCCCGCAGGACCATAGGGTCGTCAGGATCCAGTCTCATGATTTCGTTGTAAGCCTCGATAGCATCCTCAAACCAGCCGAGCTCAGCGAGAACTACGCCTCGGTTGTACAGGGTCGTTGTATCCTCGGGGTTGATCCTGATAGCTTCGTCGTAGGCTTCGAGAGCTTCATCTAGCCTGCAGAGATCAGTGAGGGCGACACCTTTGTTGTACTGTATGATATGACTATCCGGGGCCAGCCTGGCCGCTTCGTTGTAGGCTTCGAGGGCTTCTTCGATCTCACCCGCTTCATGATGAGCAAGGCCAGCACAGAGCTGTTCGGCGGCTCTTTCGGGCGCCTCTTCGTCTCCTTCCCCGCCATCCTCGATCTCGCGGTCTTTGATCTCCTCACCTTAATTCTCTTTGTTTTCGAAGGCTGGGGCCGAATTCTCCAAGTCTAAACTGATCCTGGAGATGGATCTCCTTGGACTTGTGATCGATCAAGAGCAGGTCCATCATCTGAAATGCGTTCCTGACCGCCTTGGCTCTGGCATGGTTGTTGAAGTACATCCTGACCTTAGCGGTCTTCAATTCGGCATCCTTGATCCGAGGAACCCATCGATCAAGTTGATCCTTCTTATAGAGGTAGTCGTACCGATCGAGCCGATGGTCGTCCTCTTTCTCTCTGCCGTACCAGATATCGTAGTTTCTTCCGTGAAAGCGGATATAGGCATGATCCGCAGTCATCATCCCTGGATAGTGTCCCGGACCGTCGATCAGGACGTTTGCGACGTTCCTCTCCCTCAGAACCTCCGAAGCTTCTGGATCGATCTCCTTTTTCTCCTCGTCCATCCAGCTGCTGTGCCTGAACTCCACCGCCAGATCGTACCCTCGCGAGACGAGAGTGTCCAGAACACAGGTTAGGCTTCCCAGAGCTTGTCCTTCGTTCTTGAAATGGGGAGATAGCTGGAAGAGGACGCCGCCGAGAAGGTCTGCCTCGGCAAGGGGGGATAAGCATGTCTTATCAAAGGTGGTCGTCCAGAAGAGGGCCTTCTCCACGTCGCCTTCCACCAGGGATTGATGGGTGACGAGACGCGGCATCTTCACCGAGTACTCGAAACCTCCCTCTCGACCCTTTACCTTCTTAATCCAGGATTGGACCTGCCGCTCTCCTGGAGGATGGTAGTAGGTGCTGTTGATCTCCACCGTGTCGAAGAACTGGGCGTAGTAGGCGAGCCACTCTCCCTTCGTCTTCGCCAGTTCCATGGGGTAGAATCGACCCACCCAGTCGTCGTAAGACCAGCCGCTGCATCCTACCAGAATGCTCATTGAATCGAGTTTATATTAGACCATTATTTATATACTCTCGGATAATAAGGCTGGAAAGGGAGCGTCAGGAGAGGCTGATGAAGGGGGCATTATTTTGGTTCTCTCCTGACCTTAGCTCATACCAGAGTGAATGGATGGAATTTTAGGGCGGTTCATGTCTTCCATCCCACACATTACCTAAGGACAACATCATAGAAAAGCCAGAACCTTGTAGCGCGAAAGTATTCCGACTGGTTCCTCTAGCCGAATCTTCCTTCAATGGACCTGAAGACGAAAGCAGCCTCGTCCCAAGCTTTATCGATGAGCATCCCATAATAGTCGGGATCAAACTCTGAGGCGTTCCACTCTGTATCAACATCCCACCCTCCCGCATCGCGCACCACATATCCGACCGTCATCCCCGGCGAGACCTTCACACCTCTCCTCCGATAGGCATCGATCGCTGAAGCCTGGACGCACCTCTTCTCGTAGCTGAGTTTGCTTATCCGCCGATGAATGACCATCTCCGAGGGATCTGCTGCCTGAAGCCCGCAATGATACCTATCCAGGATCTCCTGCGCCTGGGGCTTGATCCTGCGTAACTCATCAATGCTCCGAGCCTCACCCATCTTCGCGAATACCTCCAGTTGCATCCTCCTTATGTACTCCGGGGTATCCCTCTTTCGTGCCGCAACACCTCGTACCTTCAGCTTGCCGCCTGACATCCGACCGAAGTAGCGGTTGTACGCCCCGAAACCGTCAGCCAGAGGCAGGAATACGATCCAGTCGTAGGGGTCAAGTTCGGTGCCTATACCCGTCGCAACTTCCGCCCTCCCCTTAAACTCGGTCGCATCTCCCCCCTTGACCCAGAGACAGTCCACGATACCGTGGAGTACCTCCAGGTCCATGTTCTCGGCGATATCTTTGGCTTGGAGCAACAGGTCTCTTGAGATGGAGGTTATGGACTCATGGACCTCGATCCGACCGAACTTCGCGTTCTTGTATCCGGTATAGCCGAAACATGTAACCAGCATCCACTTGAGGACCGAATCGAATCCCTTGTACCTGGGATCGACCTTCTTCAGCTTCTTGGTCTTGAGTCTCAGATCTAGGAGCGGCTCGATGACGGAACTCAAGAACCCCCTTCTCTTGGAACCATCCAGCGTTTCGGGGGATAGGTTGTAGTTGACTATGATCGAGGGGTAAAATGAGGTGAAATCAAGCTCGAATACCTTCTCGTGGACTCCTGGTTTGGGCTGAAATATCATCCCACCCTTGTCCGCCGCCTTTAACTCGCCGACCTTTCTCTGTCGCTCTGCATCGTGCTTCCTGAAAGGCACGGCGATTCCCCTCCTCAAAGCCTCGTAG
>JARFPK010000094.1 GCA_029167045.1 Candidatus Methanocrinis natronophilus | reverse complement strand
AAACGGGGGCCGCCGCCCTCCGGGGAGCCGGGCCGGCCTTTCCGCCCTCGACGTCCGCCTCGACCGGATAGAGGCGGGACCTCGGCGAGGGTGTTGTCGGCCCTGAGGGAGAAGGGCAGCCTCTGACCGCTTTAAGGCCCCCCCCATCTTCGATCCCGCCCGGAGTATCAGCGGGCCCCTCCGGCACCGTGGACGGATCCCGTTGTGGACGGATCCTGCTGTGGACGGACCCCGCCGTGGACGGATCCTGCTGTAGACGGATCCTGCTGTGGACGGATCCCGCCGTAGACGGATCCCGCCGGGAGGGGGGCGGGCGCGGAACCGACGGACGGCCCCCGAGGCCTTTCCCCCCCTGGTGCAATATGGCCCTGGTCCTCTACGAGATGAACCGGTCCGCGGAGGCGCAGGATTGCTTGTCCGTGGCCGAGGAGCTGGGGGGCGACGATCGGGCCCTCTGGAATAGTATGGGGGTGATCATGGCGGGGATGGGACGCCATCAGGAGGCGTCTGAGAGCTTCTCCAAGGCGATCAGGGCTGACTGGTACTATCCGCTCGCCTGGAACAATAGAGGGGTATCCCTGGCGAGGCTAGGAGAGGTCGAGGAGGCTTTGACATCTTTTCGCAGGGCTGTGGTCCTGAGGGAGAACTTCCCCGAGGCCTGGTACAATCTGGGGCTGGTATTCGGGGAGCTGGGCGATCCGAAGCTGTCGCGGGAGGCCTTCAAGAACGCAGAGGATCTGGGGTACAAGCCTGCTGGTGGAGGTTACGTCCTGGCGAAGGAGGAGGGGTTTATGGGCAAGACGAGCATCCTGATGCTGGCGGCGGAGTCCAGGGGGATCCCTGGGTTTGGGGGGGTTTTGGGTCTTTTTTGCGTCTTGGCGGCTATTTGGAGGAGGGGTCGGGGGAGGGATGGTGGTGGTGTGGGTCTCTTATAGGATCTGATCTCCCAGGCGGCTGCGGGATCGAAAGGTGTTTGAGGTGTAGGGCTGAACCGGCATTCTGCTGGAAAGAAAACCTTTCCGGGCGGGCGGTCGCCTCTCGGATGGTGGGATCCTCCGGGCCGAATTTATACGATGATAGGAGGCGCGGGGGAGAGTCGGTCGGGGTTGGGGGTTGGTGCGACTGTTTTTAGAATTTTGTATTCTTCTGGGGGGCTTCTCGGATGCCGTGCGCCCGATCCCTTCGGGATCGGGTTGTATGCGGGGAATGCGAGCGAATTATTGACGCTTTGAATTTGAGGTTGACCTGATGATTCCTGTAGCAAAGCCGACCCTCCGGCGAAGAGCTGGACGAGATCAGGGCGGTTCTGGAGAGCGGGATCTTGGCCCAGGGGGAGACGGTGGCTCAGTTCGAGGATAGGTTCGCTGAGTACGTCGGCACCGATTACGGCGCAGCCGTCAGCAACGGCACCACCGGCCTTCATGCGGCTCTTGCCGCCCTGGGCGTCGGAGAAAGCGACGATGTGATCACCACCCCCTTCTCCTTCATCGCCACCGCCACCAGCATATTGATGCAGGGGGCGAGGCCGGTCTTCTACGACATCGACCCGGAGACCTATAACATCGATCCCGACGAGATCGAAGATGCGATCACCGGGAGGACGAAGGCCATAATCGTGGTCCACCTCTATGGCCTCCCTTGCGACATGAAGCCCATCATGGAGATCGCCGAGGAGAGGGACCTTCTGGTCATAGAGGACGCCTGCCAGGCCCACGGCGCCGAGTACCACGGCCGAAGGGCCGGGTCGATCGGGGACGCTGGGGTCTTCAGCTTCTACCCGACAAAGAACATGACCACCGGCGAGGGGGGGATGATCACCACCAGTGATCAAAAGGTCGCGGAGCGGGCGAGGATGATCCGAAACCACGGCCAGAGCGAGAGGTACGTCCACCCCATCCTGGGGTACAACTATCGGATGACCAACCTCGCCGCGGCCATAGGACTATCTCAGCTGAAGATGATCGACCATTTCAACGAGAAGAGGCGGGAGAACGCGCGGTATTACGACGAGAACCTGAACCTCGATGCGCCGTTCGTCCCCGACGGCTACAAGCACGTCTACCACCAGTACACCATCCAGGTGGATGAGAGGGAGAAGTTCACCAGGCACCTGGAAGAAGAGGGTGTAGGGTACGGCGTCCATTATCCGATCCCCATCCATCGGCAGCCCCTGATGCGAGAATACAACGGCCAGTCCTTCCCCCGGACCGAGGAGGCGAGCAGGAGGGTCGTATCGATCCCCGTCCATCCAGGCCTCTCCATTGAGGAGCGAGAGCAGGTCGTCCGGGCGTTGAACGGATATGTCTGATCCCATAATCCGGGGAGACGTCCGCCTCGGGAAAGGATGCGTCATCCAGGAGAATGTGATCATAGGCTCCGAGGAGGGGACGGTGGTGATCGGTGACGAGGCGATCATCCGGAGCGGGACGGTCATCTACCCCCAGGTCCGGATCGGGGACCGGTTCCGGACCGGCCACCACGTCCTCATCCGGGAGAAGACCACCATCGGCGACCATGTCCTCATCGGGACGAACTCGGTGGTGGACGGCAGCTGCACCATAGGCGATCGGGTCAGCGTCCAGACCGGGGTCTACATCACCACCCACACCACCCTCGAGGACGAGCTCTTCATGGGCCCCTGCTCGGTCACCACCAACGACAAGTACATGGTCAGGGGGGCGGAGCTTATCGGGCCCGTGATCAGGAGGGGCGCTCGGATCGGGGCCAACGCCGTCATCCTGCCGGGGGTGGTCGTCGGCGAGGGAGCAGTGGTGGGGAATCCTGGGAAGAGTGTTATCGATCGTCAGAGCAGAATATGAAAATCAAGGGATAGAACCGGCATTTCGCATTAACGGTTTGAACGCTCATTAATTTTCCCGCTATCGATTTTTTGAGAATCGATATCATTCGACGCATTATCATGGTCGGATCAGGCTAGCGCCATAAAGACTTAGAATATA
>JARFPK010000093.1 GCA_029167045.1 Candidatus Methanocrinis natronophilus | reverse complement strand
GTCGCCGAGGGCGGGGCGGCGGTGGAGGTCCTGCCGGGGGCGGAGGTGGCGTTTCTCACGGTGGAGGGGCCCTACACCAGCCTCGAAGACGCCTACACCCAGCTATTCGGCTGGGTCTTCTCGAACGGCTTTAAGCCCAAAGACGCCGCCCGGGAGGTCTATGTCAAATGGGGCGAGGCGATGCCGCCGGGGGATTGGGTGACAGAGATCCAGGTGCCGGTGGGAAGGTAGGGGAAGAGGAAAGACGAAGAATCCGATGGGCTCGGATAGAAAACCTCCGTTGAGGGGGTGAGGTCGAAAGATTTATCTTTTAAAACGTCAAACGTGGTACTCGACATTTCAGTTCACCGCTAAATGTCGACATCAGGCAGGGGGCTTAGCGGTCTCCCTGTCCTGATCCTCTTCTACGATCCGGATAGTGATCTCCACCAGGTCTCCGTCTTTAAGCCTCATGGCGTCGCGTATGGATTTTGGAATGGTCACCTTTCCACCACTAAAAACCCGTACTACGGTCGTGTATTCTCTCATGGGGGCCTTCTAGGCCATACAAGTTTTTATAGATTACTTCCAGTTCTTAGGGATTATCAGCGATAATGTTATATAACCTGGATCTGGTACTTTATGTCGGTGAACTGAAATGAGTATAGGAACCGCATTTAGTGATAGCCGAAAAGGTCTCTCTTACGGCTCGAACGCCGAGACTATTTTGAAGCCTCAAGGGTTGAGACGTCGTCCGGGCGCTGACGACGTCGAACGAGAGCTTGAGTGACGTCAGTCCTGCGACCGCCATACAACCATCCGCGGGATGCTGAGCAGACTACCCGCAAACTGGCTCGCCGCCGATAGCCCCTGAGAGGCTCGTGTCGTGTCCAAAACGCCGCCCCGATTAGTAGGAGGGCGGCAGAGATGGGAAAGGAGAAGTCCCGTTATGGTCGATCCTTCCCTTTCAATTCTCAGGCGGGTCTCCGGGTAGATGGCGGGATTTGGGGTGATATCGTAATCTGGGGGGTCGGGAGAAACCACCTTCAGCTCCGAGTGGTTCGGAGCGGAGACGAGGATCATAGAGGGATTGATATGAAGAAAACCAAAGGGGATCGGAGGCCGAGAAAACGGACCCGATCAAAGGTGTCGCTTCGGGTCTGATAGCTCCAGAGACCCGGCGAGAAGGGCTGCAACCCTTCCTGGGACCGGCTGAGATTACAGCATTATCGGAATCGACCCAGAAGAAGTTCGTGCCGTGCAGCGGCCTGAAGCTCTGGTATTCGTCATATTTAGTGGGGCCCGTATAATTGGCATCGGACTACTATGACGACATCTTGGGGGAGGGCGACGGCAAACGTGCAGCCTGTGGAGGCAAATTCACCATACGGTTGTATCAGAGATCCGCCCGATGGGACTAGAGACGGACGGTGCTGGCACGTCTCCAATGGGCGAAGCTGCTTCAAAGCTATGCATAGATAAAAACCACTATCAAGAGGGATGGAGATGAAGGAAGTATTTAAGGTGGATCGGAGCGGGATGGCTAAAAAACATCTACAGATGTCGGACGGGGTATTGGAGATCGTCGGTGGCATCACGAAGAGCAAAGCAACGGTACTGTTAGCCGATGAGGAGAAGCGGCGTAAGAAGAGGTCGATGATATGAGCCGAAGGTATCTGATGGACTGCCAGGGATACAGTTGCGGTATCTGCTACAAACCGATCGGGATCGGTGACCTTTACGTAACCGACCATGGAGCCTTATACCACGCCACCTGTGCTGAAGACGCCTTGGCGGTTGATCCCGTCGCCAATTGGTGGGGGATGGCGTGATGATAGCCCACCAATACTTCGCCACCTCACGGTCAGAGGGGGTGCTGGGGTCTTGAAGGTTGAAGAACGCCGATCCCTGCCGGAGGAGGAAGAGCCATGACCCGCAAAGGAGAAGAGCTAACGGCGCTGTATGCAGAATTCGACAGGAGGTTTGCCGAGCTGAAGCGGCTCATATGGCGCATTAGGATGCTGGAGGAGGAAGAGACGAACTCTTCTCCGAAATTCCCCGATAGATCGAAGAACAGCCCGCCAGAGAGGCGGTGCTGGGAGTAAGAGCTCTAGAGATCAACGAGCCCGTATCGGCGCCACCCGACTATCCCCGCCACCGCGGCACCACCCGCCCCGTCCGTTCCATATATCGCCGGTACTCCTCGCCGAATCTTCCAAGCATCATCTCCTCCTCCCGGGGGATCCGCGCCATATAAAGGGGGAGGGACGCCACCAGGAAGGCGGGGCCTGCGATCCAGTTGTGGAGGAGGAGGATCTGGGCCGTGGCCCAGAGGAGGTGGGCGGCGTACATCGGGTGGCGGATCTTCTCGTAGGAGCCCGTCGTGACGAGGCGGTGGCTCTTTTTTATCTGAAGCCCCGGGGAGAAGCTCTTTCCCAGGTCGGCGTGGGACCGCCACAAAAGGAGGAGCGCCTGGAGGAAGAGGGCGGCCCCGAGGGAGCCGGCGACGAGGCTTGCCGTCTCCGGCAGGGTGTAGTCGGCGAAGTCGAGCCTCGATGTGAAGAGGTAGATGAAGGGGACGACGATCATCCCGGCGGTGGTGAGGAGCATGAGGGGACGGTCCTGCTTTCTCTCCCTGCTATCGGCTACCTGCGAGGGGGACCGCCACCAGGGAGGGGTTCTCTTCAGCCAGTAGACCCGGATCAGGGAGGCAGCGACAAATCCGGCGAGGAAGACCAGATCGAAGAGGTCGTTGAGCATGAGGGGACCATTTCCCCGGCAAGGCAAAAATAGGCGGCGGTACCGATCCGCTGTATCAGTGGATCGACCTGGCAAAGGCGAGGTTCGCCATTATAGCGGCGGGGTGCAGGGGTAGAGAAAACCCCGGTCTTCGGGCCGGGGTTTAATCGTACTCCGCCTTATGCCATGAATCTTTAAATACTATAGCAGCATAAGTGAGTATAATGGTTAAAGCCTTCAGATATAGGATCTATCCGACAAAAGCACAGCGGTCTAAGATGGAAGAGACCTTGGAGCTGTGCAGATGGACCTATA
>JARFPK010000092.1 GCA_029167045.1 Candidatus Methanocrinis natronophilus | reverse complement strand
AACGCCGGCCTGTTCAGCCGCCCTCCGCCGGGCTCCTTCGCCCTCGACGTCACCCTCCTCGATCCCCGGTCCGCCCGGTCCGAGGGGCTGTTGGGTGGTGCCGCCGATGAGACGGCGGCCCAAATGACGGCGGCCGGTGAGACGGCGACCTCCTCGTACCCGTCGGAGGGGGCGGTCGTCGCAGCGGCCTCCGCCGCCGTCCTCGCATACCTCTACCCCGACGAATCCGCCTACCTCGAAGGGCTGCTCCGGGATCAGGAGGTGGCCCTCCTTCTGGCGGGGGCGGCCTTCCCCTCCGACGTCGAGGCCGCAGTCCTCCTGGGGAGAAGGGTGGCGGAGGTGGTCATCGACCATGCCCGAAGCGATGGCTCGGACCTGGTGGGGATGGTCACCGTCCCCGTCGGCCCAGGATACTGGACCGGGAACGACCCACTACGTCCACTATGGGACAGGGTCGTCCCCTGGACGACCGAGGATATAACCCTATACCGCCCCGGACCGCCCCCGGCTTACGGGTCCCCTGAGTTTGCCGCCTCCTTAGAGGAGGTGAGGAGGATCGCCGACGGTCGGACCGAGGAGGAGCGGAGGATCGCCGAGTTCTGGGCCGACGGCCCGGGGACCTACACCCCGCCGGGCCACTGGAACGCCATCGCCTGCCAGCTGATCGAGGACCGGGGCCTGGGCGAGCTGGAATCGGCCCGGACCCTGGCGGTCCTGAACATCGCCCTGATGGACGCGGGGATAAGCTGCTGGGACGCCAAGTACCATTACTGGCTCCTCCGCCCCTGGATGGCCGACCCCGAGATCAACACCTCCGTCGCCAGGCCCCCCTTCCCCTCCTACACATCGGGCCACGCCACCTTCTCCGGGGCCGCCTCGGCGGTCCTCGGCTGCATCTTCCCCGACGACGGGGATGAGATCGCGGCCATGGCCGAGGAGGCGGCGGCCTCCCGGCTCTACGGCGGGATCCACTACCGCTTCGACAACGACGAAGGTCTCAGATCGGGACGGACGATAGGCCGGGCGGCGGTCGAGATGGTGATGAAGAAAGGCTGTTGAACTGCAGGAGAGGTCGGCCTCGATCCATGGTCGATCCCTCGGGGGGCTGGCGGATCGGGGATGGGGCCGCGGATACGTCAGGGGTCATGGTGAAGGAAGATGATTAAAACAAGAAAAATCTCTAAAGTTTTGAAGGGCAAACCGACGGTCGAGGGTGCGGGAGTCCACCTGAAGAGGGCCTTTGGACGGAGCCATCTCCCCGCCTTCGACCCCTTTCTTATGCTCGACGACTTCCGCTCCGACCGTCCGGAAGAGTACATCAGGGGTTTTCCCTGGCATCCCCACCGCGGAATAGAGACGATCACCTACGTCCTCAGAGGCGAGGTGGAACACGGCGACAGCATGGGAAACAAAGGGGTCATCTCCGCCGGGGACGTCCAGTGGATGACCGCCGGAAGCGGGATCATCCACCAGGAGATGCCCAGAGGGGACCAGAAAGGTTCCATCTCAGGATTCCAGCTCTGGGCGAACCTCCCTCGAGCCTCCAAGATGATGGCGCCTCGATATCGGGAGGTCAAAGCCGAAGAGATCCCGGTGGTCTTGGACGACGGCGGCGCGGCGGTGAAGATCATCGCTGGGAAGGTCGACGGCCGAGAGGGGCCGGTCAGGGATATCGTCATCGACCCCGAATATCTCGACATCTCCCTTCCGGCAAGCTCGCAGTTCGTCCATCCGACAGAGCGTGGGCATAAAGTCCTCGCCTACGTCATCGATGGGAAGGGATATTTCGGCGAGGAGGTAGACCCTTTCTCCAACGAGATGGAGGGCGCCAGCTACTTCGATATGAGACGAGACCCCTTCTTCGCCGACGGCGACCTGGTCCTCTTCGGAGATGGGGGCCGGATGATGGCATCGACAGAAGACGATCCAGTCAGGTTCCTCTTGATCACGGGAAAGCCCATCGATGAGCCGGTCGCCTGGTACGGCCCCATCGTCGTGAATACCAACGAAGAACTGCGTGCCGCGTTTGAGGAATACAATAACGGGACCTTCATCAAGGAG
Organism: Candidatus Methanocrinis natronophilus; assembly: GCA_029167045.1. GTDB lineage: Archaea > Halobacteriota > Methanosarcinia > Methanotrichales > Methanotrichaceae > Methanocrinis > Methanocrinis natronophilus. The sequence goes on along the minus strand of JARFPK010000092.1, from coordinate 985 downwards.
AAAGCTCCGTAAGAAAACGCCAGTCGGTTTCAACACTGTAAAGAAAAAGGAGGATTGGTGAGGGCGCCGGGAGGTGTTTTCTCTACATCACCTCCTCGCCGGTCCTCACCCTCACCGACCTCGCCACCGGGATGACGAAGATCCTCCCGTCGCCGGGCTTTCCGGTCCGGGCGGCGGCGGAGATCGTCTCGAGGAGGTCGTCGACGAGATCGTCCTTTACGACCAGCTCGATCTTCACCTTGGGGAGGAGATCTACTTCCATCGTCCTCCCCCTGAACTGGAGCTTTATCCCCTTCTGCTCGCCCCGGCCCGTCACCTCCGATACGGTCATGCCCACAAACCCCTTCTCCTCCAGGCTCTTTTTGACCAGCTCGAGCCTCTCGGGCCGGATCACGGCCTCTATCTTCATCATTGACGATCACATCCCATCGATCGGATCTTCGACAACCTCACAACTTTATCCTCCGATTCAGGCATAGGCCTTCTCTCCGTGCTGGGATATGTCGAGGCCTACGTACTCCTCGTCCTCGGTCACCCGCAGACCCATGGTGGCGTCGACGGCTCGGGCCAGGGCGTAGGTCACGACGAAGGCGTAGACGACGGCCGCGAACGCCCCGATCACCTGGGCGATGAACTGGTCGACGTTCCCCTGGAGGAGGCCGGAGTATCCGCCGATAGCCTCGATGGCGAAGATCCCCGTGGCCACGGCCCCCCAGAGGCCGCCGACGCCGTGGACCGCCCAGGCGTCGAGGCTCTCATCGAGCCCCCTTCCCACCCTGAAGAGGAGGGCCCTGTAGCAGAGGACCCCCGAGACGGCTCCGATCACCAGGGCCGATAGGGGATCGACGAACCCGGCAGCCGGGGTTATGGCGACGAGGCCTGCTATGGCGCCGCTGACCATCCCCAGGGCCGACGGCTTTCCCCTCACCCAGGAGGCGAAGAGCCAGGCCAGGGCCCCGGCGGAGGCGGAGACGTTCGTCACCAC
>JARFPK010000014.1 GCA_029167045.1 Candidatus Methanocrinis natronophilus | reverse complement strand
ATTCTCTCCACAGGGATGGAACAGCCCGTAGCGCCCATAGAGTCAAAACCTCTACATCACGTTTCTGTGATGCAAGTCTTGGCGATGAAGTGGGAAGCCCTACCCTTTAGGGTAGGGTAGTTCACTCAACCAATCTTGGTCGTCCTACATTTTGCGTCCTCTTTTTCATGCGATAACCCCCTTCATATGAAGAGGATATTTATTAAGATATATTAATTATCTTCGTGAAACCTTAACCGATCACGAATGGAGAGACCTTCACCGACGCCCTCTTCAGAGAGTTCCCCGACCTCTCGGCGGTCGCCGAGAGGGTGAAGATGGAGAGGCGGGGGAAGGGTGTCTACAGGATATTCGAGACGGCAAGGGAGGTCTATTGGACGACCGTCTACCATCAGGGAAGTGAGATGAGGCTTCTTCTGAGCGTCGACTTATGATCTATCAGGGGTCCTGCGGGACCGTCGAGATAGTCCTCCATGGCCAAATCGGATATTGGGAATTGGGGTGGAGATTAGAGAAGATTCCAGCGAGGACGAAAGGGAGGAGAGGAGAAGACGACAGTAGAAGAACGGGGGAAGGCGAGAAGAGAAGAATAGGAGAATACAGCAGAGCAGGGCGGCCTCGCCGCCCCCTCGAGTTCTCCGATAGGTGATCCCAGTGGCCTTCCCGCCCCTCTCTCCGTCCGCTTCGCCTAGAAGAGGACGAGGTGCGAGATCTTCAGATCGTATCGAGCTTCTCTATGCCGATCTTCTTCACGTTCGGCTTCCAGATCTCCTTGGGCATCCAGTCGGGGGCGTTGGAGGGCTTCACCACCAGGTTCCTCTCCCCTTGGAAGATGTGAACCTTCTTCGTTCCCCTCTCCCGGAGCCTGATGTCGGTGTATCCGCGGTTTGCAGCCTTCAAAGCCGCCTGTCTGGGCTGTTTTCCCGTGAAAACGCCTATCTCGTTTCCTGAAGCGTCTCTCAACGCGAAGTTTCTTTTATTGGTCATATTTTTATACCTCTCATTATCCCTATGCAGTGGAGGTTATGTCCCGATGCATCCCTATATATCAAGAACACTTATATTAATCTTTTGTCCGATCGAATATTTTCTTCGAAGTACTCGGGGTGGGGCTCCTTGATTTCGATCCTGCGAGGTCGCTTGGATGAATGGTGCTACCCTCCGGGATGACGTGCTTGGAATCCGGAAGTCCTTCCCTGGGGAATGATATTTATTTGGATGAGGGCGTCTATATCATATGTCATGGGTTGTCTGGTTCACGGGCCTTCCTGGCTGCGGAAAGACCACCATCGCCCAGAGGGCCAAGGAGAGGCTGGCAGAGCGGGGGATAGCCGTCAGGGTCCTGGAACTGGACGAGATCCGCCGGGTCATCACCCCGGATCCGACCTACACCGACCAGGAGAGAGAGGTGGTCTACGCCAGCCTCGCCTACATGGCAAAGCTCCTCTCCGAGGCCGGAACGAACGTCATCGTCGATGCCACCGCCAACAGGCGCAGATACCGGGACCTGGCGAGAAGACTGATCCCCCATTTCGCGGAAGTATACGTCAAGGCCTCCCTTCCGACCTGCATCGAGCGGGAGCGGGGGCGGAAGGCCGTATACTCCCCCCGGAGTATATACGCCAAAGCTGGCGAGGTGGGAGCCACGGTGCCGGGGGCCGACGTCGCCTACGAGGAACCGATAGATCCCGGAGTGGTGGTGGACGCTGAAGGGCTGGATCCGGACCAGAACGCTGAAGCTGTCGCGGTCTGGATCCTTGAAAACTTCGAAGATAAAGGATGAGATCTTCAGCTGGAAAGGTTAATATCGGGACACTCATCTCATCTCGTATGGAGGAATTAAATTGAGATCAGATGCTGGCTTCGTCGGATTTGACGGAACGGAGAACAAGAGAACGATCCTGGCCATCGACGCTGTGAAGAAGGCCGGGGGGATCGAGGGCGACCTGAACGTCCTCCTCCGAAAGCCTCACGGAAGGGCGAAGAGCGTCCTCTCCAAGCTGGTCAGGCTCTGCGATGTCCAGGCCTACGTCTCCGACGCCACCGACCAGGGTAAGTGGGAGAGCGCTGGATTCTCCATCCAGGGCGGCTATCAAGACTTCTTCGAAGACTCCGACTTCATCATGGTGGGGACCCCGGGGGACCAGGAGGCCCCCTACGTCGAGGCGGGGCTTGCCCACGGCTGCACCGTATCCCTGATGGGAGGGGCCCACAGGGACAAGATAAGGGCGGCTCTCGAGGAGAAGGGGTTCGAGATCACCGACGACCTCGAGGCTGACTTCAGCCGGGAGTTCTTCTTCGGGCTTGAGAACTATGAGCTCTTCTCCAAGGCGAGGCCGAAGGTGATCCAGTGCACTAGCTGCAACACCACCGGGATATGCAGAGCGTCTCTTGCAGCCCGGCCCCTGGGGCTGAAGATGATCCTCGGAAACATCGACCGAAGGCAGGGCGACCCCCACACCGTGGTCAGGGCGTCTCCTTCCGCCGCCTCCATCGGCAAGGGTGTGGGCCACCAGGGTACCGACGCCGGGACTATCTTCGAGGAGGTAGAATACAGCATCCGGGCTTCGAAGATCCCGACGACGGTCCCCCATACCAGCTTCCTCGAGTTCGTCTTCGAGGGGGACGTGACGCCAGAGGAGTTCCTGGAGAGCCTCGCCAGCACTAGAGAGGTCGTCGTATTCCCGTACGCCGACGAGGGAGGAAAGAAGCATGAGTGGACGAGCGAGATCCTCGAGGCCTTCCTAACCGGGTTTGAGCGGCCGATATCTCCGGAGATCTTCGAGCTGCTCTTCTCCGACGCCATAATCCCCGTCAAGCTCGGCGACTATACCATCCTCCAGGGGGTTATGATGGTCGAGCAGATGTCCATCGCCGTCCCCAACCACGTCGAGTCCTACCTCCTGAGCGCCGGCTACTCGGCGGAGAAGGTCCACAGCACCGTCGACGAGGCCCTATCTTGCGTCCACGGAGTCTGGCCTGACCGCCTCTCCACCTGAGCCGACATAACCCATGTCCGACGACCCGATACGAGGCGGCCTCTCCGGAGACAAGGTCCTCCTGGGAGGAGAGGCGACGGAGGAGCTTTACGACCAGGGGTCCTTCGGAAGGCCCGTCGATGGGGGGCTTCAGCTCTCCCTGGTGGAGGCTGCCTACCTCCTGGACCGGAGCAGGATCGCCGTCCGTCTCGAGGGGGCGGAGCTCGACTTCCGATCCTTCTTCGAGAAGGCTACAGCGATAGAAGCCGGTTTTGAGTTCAGGTACGTCGTATACAAAGACCTCCGGGAGAGGGGCTACTACGTCCAGCCGGGGGTCACCGACTTCCGGGTCTATCCCAGGGGCGGAAAGCCGGGAAAGACCCCCGCCGAGTTCTACGTCCGGGTATTCTCCGAGAGGCAGCCGGTACCTCTAAAGGATCTGGTGGAGCCTATCAAGGTCACAAGGCAGATGAGAAAGAGGCTCATGCTGGCTGTCGTGGACGAGGAGAGCGACATAACCTTCTACGAGGCGAGGGAGAGGGAGCTGAAAGGGGATATGAAGGTGGAGGTCGGGGGGGGCACCGCCACCCTCCTGGAGGACAGGGTGATGCTCTGGGACCCCGAATCCTCTGAGAGGATCCACGAGGGCGGGTTCTACGGGAAGCCCGGCGGCGGGAGGCTTCAGCTATCCCTGGTGGAGTCGGCTTACCTCCTCGAGAAGGGCCTCCTCGGGATCGTCGATCGGACTGGCGAGCCTCTCAGCCTCGAAGAGTTCGTAAGACGATCCCGGTCCGTCGAGGAGGACTTCGATATGAAGCACCTGGTATACCGGGACCTCCGGGAGAAAGACCTGGTGGTCAAGACAGGATTCAAGTTCGGTAGCCACTTCCGGGTCTATAAGAGGGTGGAGAGCTCAAGGAAGGTCCCCCACTCCGAGTACCTCGTCCACTCCATCCCCGAAGACCACGTATTCCACCTCCCCGTCGTCTCCCGGGCGGTCAGGCTCGCCCATAGTGTGAGGAAGGTGATGGTCTTCGCCCGCGACGATGGTGGCATGGTAAAGTACTTGGAGATCGGAAGGCTGAAGCCCTGAACTCCGTCGCGATCTTTCGAAGATACGACCTTACCCCATCGATGATATGACTTCCCTAGATATCAAAATCCTCAGGCTCTCTTCTTCCCTACACCTTCTATCGCCTTCTATAGGTCCCTCAGAGGACCCGCGAAGGCTGATCGAGGAGGGCAACTCCAGTCTAAAAGAGGGAGATCTAGATCACGCCCTCAACTCCTACCAGAGGGCAGCCCGGGTCCGTCCCTCCAGCTCCGCAGAGAGGAGGTCTGCCCTCGTCCTCGGCATGATGGGAAGGTACATGGAGGCGATCGCCTCCCTCGACCTGGCGGCGGAGATGGAGCCCCTCGATCCCATGCCTTGGATCTTTCGGGGTTTCATCTTCTGGCGGCTGGAGAGGTGGCAGGAGGCGACGGCCAGCTTCGAACGGGCGGTCGCCCTCCGTCCGGAGGAGGAATACGCCCGCTACTGCAGGTCCATCTCGGTGGAGGAGATCAATAAAAGGAGAGCTCGTCGATTCTGATAAAAGGAGACGACGTCGGTACTGAGGTCCTGAAGATGAGGATCTGGGATCTCCGGGATCAGAGGGCTATCCGGCGGCGACGGATAGATGGACTCGGCGGGATTCGAACCCGCGGCCTTTACCTTGCGAAGGTAACGATCTACCCCTGATCTACGAGCCCTATGCAAAACTCAAGACCGCCAAAAGAGGGGTTTAAAGGAGCCCTACCCCTTCAACCTCTACCGACTGGACTCCCTCGACGGACGCTACGGCGGCCTCCAGCCCGTCGGTTCCTGTGACCCCTTCCGCCAGGATCACCGCCACCATAAGGGCCTTCAGGCCAAAGGCTATCGGCTCTTCTGCGAAGCCGTGGAGCCTTGCGCCCTCAGGAAGGACGGCCTTTATGGCATCCTTGAGCCTCTCCATATCTACCTCGGTCCCCTCGGGCATAACCTTCAGCTTAGCTGCAACCTCACCCACAAATATCACCTCAGGGACCCACAAACCCGCAGTTGGGACAGGTATAGGAGTTGCTCTGCTTTCTGCACCTATTACACCTCATAATTATCTCCCCACAGTCGGGGCAGGGGAACCTGGCGCCGATAGGCCCGATCAACGTCACTCCGCATGACATGCATCTATCTGATTTCTCCGTCATGTTACTCTCTCTTTCGTGCTCTGATCGATCCTCGGGTATAAACTTTCCCTTACGTCAGGACCGGACCGACCAACACCTCCCCCTCTTATAAGGGTTCCGCCCTTCCCCATCTTCAGGTTCGCGATGAACCGGTCGGGAACCCTCCCGTCCATCACCAAGCAGCTCCGTCCCGAACTCCTCAGGATCTGAAGGGATCCCTGGTCTATGCATGTCTCCTCTCCTATGAGGGATTCTGCCGGGATCTCGGTGGCGATTCGACCGTCCAAGATCACCCCCTCGACGTCGGTGGCCTTGATGAAGTCGGCGGCGAGCCTTCCGGCTACGAGGGCGGCTACAGAGTCGGAGGTGTAACTCCAGTTTCGCAGAAGGCCCAGGTCGTCTCGAATGAGAGGACGGTAGGGTAATAGTATGTCTACTCCGGAGGCGGGAGGTCTTATCTCGTCTGTCAGGGCAGCTCCGGTACCGTCTGCGAGAAAGTGGGCGTACTCTTCCATGGCCAAAATGGCCATCCAGTGAGCAGCCTCATCAGATAGACCGTATTTGTCGTATAACTCCCTCACCAGATCCGCCATGGGACCTCCCCCGGGGACGACGAGGAAGGACGACCCACCGCCAGAGAGGGAGACAAGGCCCCTCACGATATCTCTTGAAACGTCGATAAGACTTCCACCGATCTTGATTATGGAGAAGTTCATGGGAGAGAATTGACTTTGCGAGTATTTCTCTTCAGCGGATCTGAAGTTCATTTGAGGAGGGCTGAGGTGAAGAAGAAGAGCGCAAAAGCCGATTTTGGATGTAGGGTAAAGGAGGGAGACTAAGTCCATCGACTTTTGCTGATACAGTCCACGTCATTTGTCGAATATAAGCCTTTCGGTGGGCCACTGCATTTAAGTCTATATAAGTCTTATCCACCCCATGGATAAGCCTTCGCTGGCCGTTGATGCCCTCATCCTCTTTGGGGACGGGATAGTTCTGATAAGAAGGGAGAACCCGCCCCACCGGGGCAGTTACGCCCTCCCCGGAGGGTTCGTGGAGGTGGGGGAGACGGTCGAGGAAGCGGTCCGGCGGGAGGCGAAGGAGGAGACGGGGCTGGATATCACCCTCTTGAAGTTGGTGGGGGTCTACTCGAAGCCGGATCGAGACCCCCGGGGGCATGTAGTCTCGGTATGCTACCTCGCCTGGGGGAGGGGGGAGATATCGGCGGGGTCGGACGCCTCGGCCGCGGAGGTCTTCAGCCCCGAGTATCTGCCGCCCCTAGCCTTCGACCACGCCACCATAGTCAGGGACGGGCTGGAGAAGCTTTAAAACCTCCGGGGGGAGGAAGGTGGTCTTGAATGGCCGATGATATCAGGGAGATCATAGAGAAGTACGCCCTTCAGAACGCCGTGAAGTACAAGGCTGCGCCCCAGGCAGGAGCGGTGATGGGAAAGCTGATGGGGGAGCGCCCCGACCTGCGGGGGAGGGCGAAGGAGGTAGCGCCGATAGTCGCCTCGGTCCTCTCGGAGGTGGCAGAGGGAGGGCCGGAGAGGTGGAAGAGCCGCCTTGCAGAGATCGCACCGGAGCTCCTTACAGAGCTTGGAGGTAAGAGAGAGCCGGATAAGGGGCTCGCCGACCTCTCCGGCGCCGAAGGCGGCGTCGTCATGAGGTTCGCCCCCAACCCCAACGGCCCGCCGACGATCGGCTCCGCCCGGGGGATCATCATCAACTCCGAGTACGTCAGAAGGTATGGCGGTAAGTTCCTCCTCCGCTTCGACGACACCGACCCCGTCAATAAGAGGCCGATGCCCGAGGCCTATGGCTGGTACCTCGAAGACTGCCGGTGGCTGGGGGCGGTCCCCGACGAGGTGATCATCGCCAGCGACCGTCTCCCCGAGTACTACAAAGTGGCTGAAGAGCTTATAAGGAGGGGCGGAGCCTACGTCTGCCGGTGCGATCAGGCGGCCTTCAAGGCCCTGAAGGACGGTGCAAAGCCCTGTCCCCACCGGGGCACCAGCCCCGAAGAGAACATCTCCCTCTGGGAAGAGATGATGAGCGGCGGCCTTGGTCCCGGCGACGCGGTCCTGAGGATAAAGACGGATATCCTCCACAAGGACCCGGCCCTGCGGGACTGGGGCGCCTTTCGGATCGTCACCGCCGACCACCCGAGGGTCGGCGGGAGGTACCGGGTCTGGCCCCTCCTCGACTTCGAGTCCGCCGTCGAGGACCACCTCCTGGGGGTGACCCACATCCTCCGGGGAAAGGACCTGATGGACAGCGAGCGGAGGCAGAGGTACCTCTACGATCACATGGGCTGGAGCTACCCCAAGACGATCCACTGGGGGAGGATCAAGATCCACCAGTTCGGCTCCTTCAGCACCTCCGCCCTCCGGCGGGCCCTGGAAGCGGGGGAGTTCTCCGGCTGGGACGACGCCCGTATGCCCACGGTCCGGGCCCTCCGGCGGCGGGGGATCCGCCCCGATGCGCTCCGAAAGTTCATGGTGGAGCTCGGGGTCGGGGAGACGGACATCAGCATCAGCATGGACTCGGTCTACGCCGAGAACAGAAAGATCGTCGACCCGTCGGCACGGAGGCGGTTCTTCGTCAAGGACCCGGTGGAGATAAAGATAGAGGGAGAGATCCCCGAGGTCGCAGCCGCCCCCTTCCACCCGACCCATGACCTGGGCTTTCGCGAGATACCCGCGGGCCCGAAGCTCCTCGTCTCCGCCGACGACCTCTCCGACCTGAAGGTGGGTGCAAGCCTCCGGCTCAAAGACCTCTCCAACATCGAGATTTTGAGCCTTGATCCGCTTCGGGCGCGGGCGATCGGGACCGACCCCCACCAGGCGAAGGAGATGCGCCTTCGGATCATCCACTGGGCACCCCCCGGCGGCGTCCCCGTCCGGGTGATGCGCCCCGACGGCGTCGACTCCGGGATGGGTGAGGTCGGGATCGGAGAGGACCTGGACAGGGTCGTCCAGTTCGAGAGGTACGGCTTCGTCCGGATCGATTCCGTCTCGGTGGACGGGGTAGTTGCCTACTTCGCCCATAGGTGATGAGTTCCCGAGGCTCTGAGGCTGAAGGGGGAGGTGTTGCCTCCCCCATCTCAGCGCAAGAGAGTTATCTCAAAAGAGATCGTCTGTCGATTCAACTGCCGATAATAATGAGGAACCGATTTGAAAGTGAGAGATATCATCAAGCTCCTGGAAAAAGACGGATGGCATCTCATGAGGATCAGAGGGGGCCATAGACGGTATAAGCATCCATTCAAGAACGGTCTTCTTACAGTCTGCGGCAACCTCGGCGACGATGTCGCAAGGAACCCTAAATATCATATTGAGGCAGAGCGGCCTGAAGGAGGCGGAAGAAGGTGACCGAGTACACGATAATAATCGAGAAATCAGGGGATAATTTCTCTGCCTACTGTCCCGATCTGCCCGGGGTCATAGCTACGGGGAAGACCACCGAAGAGACGACTGGGCGGATGAAGGAGGCGATAGAATTTCACATCGAGGGCCAGATCTCAGAGAAGATGCCGGTTCCTGAGCCGACGACCACCGCCCGATCTATCAAAGTGGCGGTATGATGGTAGGCCCCTGCTGATAGCCCTCGCCTGGTCGGTCCACTACCTGATGAGGTTGACGGGATCGATCACCGGTGATCTCCATTTCGGGATATCGATATCCTTCTACTGCCTCATCGTCCTTCTGATCCGGATCTCTATCTCGGAGGCCTCCATCGTGGGCCTCGCCGCCGGGAGGATCGGCCTCGTCGCCTTCGTCATCCCTTCCCTTCTGAAGGTGGGGGTTCCGACTATGGCATCGAACGCGATCCTCTCGCCGATCCTCTACGCAGGTGCCGTCTGGATCAGGTCGAGACGGCAGCCATAGAGACGTGGAGGCGGTGGAAGGGTGACGATGGGATGGAGTAAGGTGATAGAGGGATGAGGAAAGATGAGGAAGGTATGATGGAAGGAAGGACCGGGTCTCCGGTGGGGTCTGGCGTCCCAGAAGAGGAGGAGTGCAAGGACTGCGGAGGAGAGGGGGAGGTCCTGGTCATGAGGGCGGTCTGCACCGAGATCCTGGAGGAGAGGAGGACCTGCCCCCGGTGTGGCGGCATGGGCGGCGGCATCTTCTCCAGCCCATGGCTGCGGATATTGAGCCTTCTGCGCCTCCGATAGCTCCATCAAATTCGATCTTCGATCAACTTCTCGGATACCGTCGCCGTCTCTGGACCTCTCCGCATGTAGTTCATCCTCTCCAGGAAGGGTCCCCCTACAGATACCCCAGCCCCGAGGCCGCCGCCACCATGAACGCCACCAGAGCCGCCGTCATCCCCGCCTTCAGCATCTTCTGGGCCCTGGGAGCGTCCCCCTGGAGGATCCTCACGAGGGCCAGAAGGAACAGCAGGTCGGCGACGGTGACGGCGACGAGGTAAGCCCTCCCCAGGGGAGCGAGGTAGCTTAAGACGATCGCCACGACGACGAAGAGGGCGGCGAGGATCGACGACCTCCTCTCGCCTATGACTATCGGCAGGGTCCTGGCTCCGCTGGCCCTGTCGCCGGGGACGTCCTCGATGTCCTTTTCGATCTCCCTGGCCAGGGTCGCCAGGGCCGCCAGGGAGAAGAGGAAGACGGTTATTCCGACGTCCCCTCCCGCCGCCCCACCGAAGAGGAAGGTCGATCCCGTCAGGTATCCGACGGCGAGGTTTCCGGCGAAGGGCGTCACCTTCAGGCTTCTGGCATAGAGGTAGAGGAGGATCGAGTTTGCGGCGGCTATGGCGAAGGCGAGGGGGTTTATGAAGAGGGCGGAGGCGCAGCCGGCGGCGAAGAGGACTATCGACCAGCCCCTCGCCCGATCCGGGCTGATCCTGCCGCTGGGTATCGGCCGGCGGGGCCTGTTGACGGCGTCGATCTCCCGGTCGAAGTAGTCGTTGACGGAGTTTCCCGCCCCCGTCACCGCGAAGACCGCAAAGAAGACCAGGGCGAGGGTTAGGGGTTCGGGGGTGCCGCCGGCTACGAGGAGGCCGATCAGTGCGGCCATCCCGGCCAATAGACAGTTTCCGGGCCTCATAATCTCCAGATATACCGGCAACATCGTCCTACAAATCCTCCCGACGGAGTTCGCTTTAGCTCCCGCATACGGATAAATTTATTCCCCCGTCGTCGATGTGCCTAAAGAGCACTGCCGTTTGATCCGAGGCCAAAGGTCTTAAACTCTGAAGATATATAACTCCCATTATGAATGGGTCACGGACATCTGATAGATCGACGAGGGCGGGAGAGGAGGAAGGCCGGTGGCGGTAAACGACGGGTTTCAGGGGAGGTGATCCGGTGGCCGTCACCTTCGACCCGGAGACGAGGCTGAACCATATGGAAGGCTACCTCGGCAGGTTCCATCTCAACCTCAGCTTCGAGGAGGGGAGGGTCCAGCTCCTCCGTTTGAGGCTCACAGGATACAGGCTCGTCGCCGAGATCGGCGACGGTGAAGGCAAGAAGCGGGTCGACGATATGATCAAGAAGGGGTACGAGAGCCTCGGCGAGCACTGGGAGAGGGATTCCCCCGATCCCTATGACGATCCCTGCCACTCCCAGTACGAGATCCTGGCGGAGCTGCGGTCTTACGTCTACCGGGACCTCTCGGAGCCCTTCATGGCCTTCATAAGGTCAGAGTTCAGAAAGATCTTCGTCCCCACCTTGCGCCTCCTGACGGAGCTTTGCAGATCTGCGAACAAGTACACATGGGAACAGGTGAAGGTCCAGCTCCAGGAGATCATGACGGAGATCGATGTCGATGTCGAGTGGGAGGTCTGCGACGAGTACATGGAAGGTTACCTGGCGAAGGTGTCGGAGATCCTCGATATTGGGGACGGCGGCGCTGCGGGAGGAGATGGACGAGTTTGAGGATGCTTTTATCTGAAGGGATAAGAGACGGGATCGGCGTGAGGGGGTATAACACCTTCCCATCACCGCCGATATTCTCAAGCCGCCACCAAGCCGCCTCTATGATCTTCCCATCCGCTGGCCATATCGATGAGAAGTTCCAGCCTCTCGGCCCCGGCGATGGGGTCGGAGTTCTGGGAGACTACCCACTCGCCGAGCTTATCCAGGGCTTCCCCCGACCTGATGAGATCCTTGGACGCCAGGAAACCATCCCGCAGGTCATCGGCCTTCCCAGTGAGGAGGAGGATGGGGGCTGCGTTGATGCATACCGTCGTCTCCCTCGGACCCCTCTCCATCCCGGAGAGGACCCGCAGAAGCTCCACCGCCTCTCCGACCCGATCTTCCCGGGGGATGAGGAGGTTCTCGTCCACCGGTTCCGCCCCGAAGTCCCGAGGGGATACCCGGAAGGTGGCGATCCTGCCGTCCTCACGAAGCTCCGCGACGATCGTCTCTCCCGAGGGAGATACCTCGTCCATACCCCTTATGCCGTCGGCGGAGAGGCCGTGGACGACCATCGCCCTGGTGTAGCCTATCTTCTTCATCGCCTCCGCGATGGGAACGACCAGCTCCTTTGAGTAGACCCCCCGCAGGCCCTGCCGGGGCATCGCCGGGTTTGCCAGGGACCCGGCTATGTTCAGGACGGTGCCGAACCTGATCTTTGCGAGGATCCGGCCGAGCCCCTCGGGATGGACTTTGGGGCTCATGCCGTTGAAGATCCCTATCCCCGCCCTCTCGATGCTCCTCACCACCACCTCCGGGTCTGCCTCCACCTCCACCCCGAGGACCTCCAGGATGTCGACGGTGCCGCACCGGGAGGTTATCCCCCTCGATCCGTGCTTTGCCATGGGAACTCCGGCAGCGGCGGCCACCATCGACGCCGCGGTGGAGATGTTGAAGGTCTCGACGGCGTCCATCCCCGTCCCGCAGTTCTCGAAGAGCTCCCCGCAGACCCGAGGGAACGCCTTGAAGGTGTCAAGGGCATAGATCGCATCCCAGCCTCCGGCTATCTCATCGGAGGTGGGACCCTTGGCGGTGATCGCCGCCAGAAACGCCCCCTGATGGACGTCGGGCTGCTCGTCGGAGATCACCTGGGAGAACATCTCCCTCGCCTCCTCTCTCGAAAGGCTCTCTCCGGCTATCAGCCGGTTCATCCGCGACCCAAATATCAATGCTGCATCATCCAAATCCAATCACTCCATCCAAATCCGTCCGATCCATCTGATCTCCATCCCTATCCGGACCGGATCGCTATCCAAAATCGGTCACCACCGCCTTCAGCCCCCGGCGCCCCCTGGCGTGCTCCATCCCCCGCCATATCTTCCGGAGAGATACCCTCTCGGTGATCAGCCTGCGGACGTCCATCCCCCCCGAGATCAGCTCCAGAGCCTTACGGTTCTGGGCGGGGGTGCATCCGTAGGAGCCGACGATCATATGTTCCCGGTAGTGGAGCCGGTTGAAGTCCAGACTGGCCGAGGCGAGATCCGGGGGGAGCCCTGAGAAGAGAGATATCCGGCCTCGTGGGGCGAGGAGAGAAAATAATTCGGAGGCGACGGGGACGTCCCGGCTGGCGAGGATTATGACGTCAAATCCCCTTCCTCCCGTCAGATCCATCCCGAGATAGAAGAGATCGTCCCTATCGGGATTGACGACGAGATCCGCCGAGGATCGGGCGAGGCGCGCCCGGCTGTCCAGGGTCTCGGCTGCGGCTACCACCGACGCCCCCCTGAGTCGGGCGAGCATGGCATGAAGGAGACCCGCAGGACCCGCCCCAAAGATCAGGACGGAATCTCCATCTTGGACCCTCGCCATCTCCTGGGAGTTTATGCAGCAGCCGAGGGGCTCTGCCAGCGCCGCCTCCTCGAAATCTAAGCCATCGGGGATGGGGTTGACGGATCCGTTCTTCACCGATTGCTCGGGGACCGAGAGGTATTCCGCAAACCCGCCGTCGAGGTTGAAGCCGATGATCCTGATCCCCTCGCAGAGGTTCTCTGTCTTCCTCCGGCAGTAAGGGCAGCTTCCGCAGTAGACACCGGGGTAGATCTGGACCCTATCGCCGACCTGGAGGCCAGCACCGTCCTCCTCAAAGACCACTCCGGAGATCTCGTGGCCCAGGATCCGGGGGTAGACGAGATCCCTCTGGCCGCGCTCGTACATCTTGATGTCGGTGCTGCATATCGAGGAGGCCTCCACCTTCATGAGGAGACCTCCTTCGGGGCAGACCGGATCCTCCACCTCCCGCAGGTCCATTCTCCTCGGCGCCTCCAGGACGGCGGCGATCATGAAAAAGTTGCCCCCATTGTTATTATACAGCTCTCCACAATTCAAACCTCCATGAAGGGGATATAACCCTCCTTCTCCAGCTCATGGAGGCATATTCTGATATTTAACAGTTTCTTATAATTCACAAAGATTGATCGGAGATAAAGCTGGGTTTAGTTATATCAAATTCGTATTCGGATTTTGAGATCATTTCGATGAGAAGAGGCGCTGTCAGGGGGAGGGCTGGAGAGGCGAAATGGCCAAAAAGAGGTGAGATAGAAGAAAGAAATCAGGTAAGAGGCGAAACGACTGGAGGTGGATGAGGCCTTTAGACCGGGGCCGCCGTCTCCTCCAGGGGGTAGGTCTCCCTGATCTCCCTCTCCCTCATCGCCGGAAGGCCGATATCCTCTACCGCCTCCACGATCTTCACCCGCACCGCCGATCGGAGGGACTTTCTATCTAGATAGGCCGCCACCGCCCCGGACGTTCTCACCGCCTCCTCGACGATCTCGGCGTCGAGCCCTTCTGCCTGGTACTTTGAGAAGAGATGACCGAAAACGACGCCGGTCTCCATCATCAGCCGGTTCTGCCTCGTCACATAGTGGCCGCCGCCGAAGCCGATGAGAGCTGGGAGGTCTTGATACTGGAGGCTCAATATAGACCTCGCGACGGCTCTGCCTGCGTAGGGGTTTCTCCACTGCTCATGATAGCTTCCGATCTCGGCGAAGAAGGATGGCACGTTTAAATCGGTGGGGCCGTGGTGGGTAGCCTCGACGGTGATATCGAAACCCTCCAGGGGGTCGGCTGCCAGCCCCAGGATGAAGGACTTGAGGGCGGATGGAGCCGGTACCGCCAGCTCTTTATCCCGGCCTCCCATCATCGCCTCCCCACAGTTTCCCGAGAAGTGGCCGCAGAGCCTGGGGATGCCGTCTTTTGCCTGGTGCCTCGAGGCGAAGACGATAAGATCTGGGGATAGGCCGATCCCCTCAAGAGAAGATTCCAGGTTCTCCAGATGGATCAGCTTCTCGTCGAAGACGACGAGGCTGTAATTTGCGAACCGGTGGATAGGTCCGCCGTCGCTCCTCCAGGGGGCGAGGCTCAATAGGCTCTCGGCGATGTTGATGCTGGCGGGGTCGGTCGATGTAGCGACGACGACGGTCTCTGCGGTCATAAGTCTGTCTCGACCTCGAGCATCGACTTCACCATGGGGGCGTAATCGATCTTCCCCTCCTTAAGATCCCGCAGGGGCATTATGACGTAATATGGCCTCTCCGTGACGAGCCCCGCCTCGCTGAGACCTTTAACCTCCAGATCCATCCTCTCTTTCATCTCGACGTAGCACTGGGAGAGGAAGGAGCCGAAGATCTCCCCAGGCTGGATGTAGCTGCAGACGGCGGCGCCGATCCTCCTGAACGAGGAGTAGACCTCCATCATATCCTCGGATGTCGCCTTCGGCCGGACTTTGATGTGGTAGAAGATCATAAGCTCGCATCCGATCTTCTTCCAGTTGACGTTCGCCTGCCGGCTCAATAGACCGCTCTCGAAGAACTTGTTCCTCTTCCCGGATATGGTGGGCCTGGAGATCCCGGTCCTGCGGGAGAGCTCCAGATCCGAGAGGGTCGGATATTTGACGAAGGCGTGGAGAGCGAGCTTGTCCTTCTCTGTCAGCTTGACGGCATCGGTGATCACCTCCTCGATGGGCGGCTCCTCCTGGAGGTCGGTCCTGACGAGGCCGAAGGTGTTATCGACGGCTAGGGCGGAGTCCCAGGAGACTCTGGTGATGGAGAAGGGGTAATGATAACAACTGATCTCCTCGACGAACCCGGCGTCTCTGTAGTCGTCGATGACGGGATAGAACGTCTTTTTGAAGTCTGTGAAGCTCTTGGAGTAGACCATCGATACGGAGTCGGTATCGGTCGCCGAGTGAAATACACAGTGGGGATGGTTGACCCACTCCTTCAACCCCGGATCCTTTCCCCTCACTTCTACGGGCGCGTTCGGCTTGTAGGTGGCGAAGATCGCAGTCATCATCTCAGCTCCCACCCCCATCCCCGTCGGGACGTTCAGGAGCTGGACCATCTCCCATTCCCTGAACTTTCTTTTGCTCTTGAATATGGTAGATCGATCAACCCCGATCTTACCGGCGAGATCGATATCGCTGAGCCCCGGGTACCGCGCTAGCCCGTAGAGGACCAGCCTCTCTTTTGATGTAAGCTTCAGCTGCATTGCCGCTCCATCTACATTTTTTACTATTAATAGATTGCCTTTTTGGATTTTTCTATCAAATGCTGCCGCATTTAATCGAAATCAAGATGACATTTTTAGCAGTCGCCCGGAAGGATCTCAAATCCGGCGAGGTGTTCAGTCCAGGGAGAAGACCTGCCTTCCTTCCAGTACGAGGAAGGGTAGATCGTGGCCGGGAACCACCAGATCCGCGAGGCCTACTATCCTCGCCATGCTCTTTATGGCAAGATCCCCATCGACGTGGAGGCGTGGCGGGACCCACTTCAGATAGTTTCCCAAAAGCGGGAGAGCGTCTCCTGCCATCACTATCTGCCGCTCCGATTCGCAGACGACGGATATGCTCCCCCGGGTGTGGCCCGGGGTCTCCATAATCCATACCCCGGGGGCTACCAGATCCCCCTCCTTTAGACGGTACTGGCCCTCAGCCTCGCCGGATAAGACGATAGCTCTCTGAAATAGTCGGTTATTTCCAGAATGGTCGGGATGGTCGTGGGTGTTGATGACGATCTCGATGTCGTCAGGAGAGAGGCCTTGATGCTCCAGCATCTCCGTTAAGACGCCGCCATCCTCCTCTTTCCCGGTGTCAACGACGATCTTTCTTGATCCTGCTATGATGAGGGTGACCGAGGAGCTGGCGTCGAGGACGTTTCCCTCCTCGTCCCTCTCGATACGCCCCGGCTTCAGGAGGACAGCCCGGGGGCTCTCCAGAGCCTTCATCTCAGGCGAGACGTCCCTTACCCCATGCGTAGTATTCTCCTCCTCGCGCCCCTCTCTCCAGGCTCCCTTCAGTCCAGGAGCGGCGACAGCTTCAAAAGGAGCCGGTCGACCTGCTCGACGGCGGTACCTATATAGTGGTGCGGGTCGAGGAGCCTGTCGATCTCCTCGGGGGAGAGGTGGACCGCCACCGCGTCTTCTTCTGCCAGGACCGATGCCAGGGTCTGGCCCTCCTCGACGGCCCTCATGGAGGCGCCCCTCATGATCTCGTGGGCCTTCTGCCTCCCAACCCCTCTCTTGGCCAGCTCCACCATCACCGACTCCGCCATGTTGAGGCCGGAGAGGAGGTGGAGGTTTCTTTCGACATTCTCGAAATCTATTGACATATCCTCCAGGATCCGGGCTGTGAGGGCGAGGATGTGGTCTGTGAAGACGAACGCCTCGGGAAAGAGGATCCTCTCGCAGCTGGAGTTGGTGAGGTCCCTCTCGTCCCAGAGGGGTATGTTCGCGAAGGCCGGCTCCATCTGGGCCCGGACGATCCGGGCGAGGCCGCAGACCTGCTCGGACTTTATGGGGTTTCTCTTGTGGGGCATGGTGCTCGAGCCGACCTGCCTCTTGCCGAAGACCTCGGAGACCTCGGCGATCTCGGACCTCTGGAGGGTCCTGATCTCGACGCAGATCTTCTCCAGGGTCGAGGCTACAAGCCCCATCCAGCAGATCATCTCAGCATGGCGGTCCCTCTGGACGACCTGGTTGGAGACGTCCACCTCGAAAAGGTCGAGGATCTCCATCACCCTCTCCTGGATCTTCATGCCGTCGGCGCCGAAGGCCGCCTGGGTCCCGACGGCACCGCTCATCTTCCCCACGGCGGCCCTGGGCTTCATCTGGGCGAGCCTCTCTAGATGGCGGGCCATCTCCGAGGCCCAGACGGCGAACCGCAGGCCGTAGGTGGTGGGAACCCCGATCTGGCCGTGGGTCCTCCCGGCGCAGACGAGTCCCTTATGCACCTCGGCCCGCTTGAGAAGTACACCCAAAACTCGCTTCACCTTCTCCTCCAGAACCTCCAGGGAGGCCTTGATCTGTAGCCCCGTCGCGGTGTCCAGGATGTCGTTGGAGGTCGCCCCCAGGTGGACCCACTCCCCGGCCCACTCGCAGGCCTCGGCGAGGGCGTGGACGACGGCCATCATGTCGTGGCCGATCTCGTCCTCGATCTCCTTCGCCCGGTCGGGGCTGGCCTTTGCCGCAGCGCGCGAGATGTCGTCGGCCGCCCCCGCCGGGATCAGCCCCAGCTCCTCCTCGGCCCGTGAGAGGGCCGCCTCGACGCGAAAGAGGCAGCGAAACCTGTAATCCTCCGACCAGAGGTCCTTCATCTCCGGGTTTCCATAACGATACTCGATGGGATGGATCGCCATAAGTAAAGCTCCAGAAGGGGATGAGGGAGGGTATAAAAGGAGGTTTTGGTCAGCGGTCGCCCCTGTCTTGCGAGAAGAGTCGTAGCATCAGATCGTATTTCGATTTGAACGGTTGCAGTCCCCCTCGAAGTATCGATAATTTTGACCTAATTTTACTAAATATTTGGGATACATAAAACGAATTATCCGTGAAATATCCGTGAAAATTTTATCGAATTTGCCTCTCGTCTTAGCTTCGCGAGGTTCTTTTAGGTTCTAATAGTTATATTCATAACTATATTTATGTTACTCAAGGTTTACTCAAGGTTATTACCTTGCTAAATAGATATTCAGCGTCCATAATCTCCTCCATAAATAAATTGACTCTAAAGGGTGCTATTTTTGTATTTAAACTCTATGGATCAAGCTTAACCTATAATAAAATGAGCCGATAGACAGCAGTTATGTCTCTCAACCAAGGCTGGTATCAATCTAGATATCAACAAAATAATATAGCTAAACTGTTCCATGATTAGGACTAGGATTGTATAATGATAATCTAAATGACAGGTCGAGTGATTATATTATGAAGATCGTATATTCGAAAAAGGTCGCTGAGCGTTACTCCGCAAACCCCTTCGAGAACCCAGACCGGGCAAGGCTCTCGGCCCGAGAGCTACAGGGCTACGACTTCGTGGAGCCCCTCCCCGCAAGCCTCGAAGAGGTATCGAGGGTCCACAGCAGAGAGCACATTGAGACGGTAAGGAGGAAGGGGATGTTGGAGCCAGCGCTCCTGGCGGCCGGCGGCGCATGCCTAGATCGCCCTCCGGGGGGAAGCCGCCTTCGCCCTGGTCAGGCCGCCGGGCCACCACGCCTCCGCCACCACCGCCTGGGGTATGTGCTACTTCAACAACGTCGCCGTCGCCGTCAGGAAGATTGAAGATCGGATGGATGGGAAGATCGAGGGGCGGACGGGTAAGGTCCTGATCGTCGATATCGACCTCCACTACGGCGACGGGACCGCCGGGATATTCCGGTGGGATGACGGCGTGAAGGTCGCGAACATAGGTGCCATCGACTCAGGGTTCGACTACCTCGCCCTCGACCCGGCGGGGTACATCGGCCAGGTGGAGAAAGCCGTCGCGCAATCCGACTTCGACCTTTTGGCCGTCTCAGCGGGCTTCGACACCTACCTCCTAGACTGGGGCGGCCTCCTCGACCTCTCCGACTACCGGAAGATCGGCCGGATCCTCCGGGAGGGAGCGGATGAGAGGTGTGAAGGTCGCAGGTTCGCCGTCCTGGAGGGCGGCTATCACCAGGATCTTCCCCTCTGTATCAGAAGCTTCGTCGAGGGTTTTGGAGGACCGTAGCAGGCTTGGCAAAAGAGACTTAAGCTTATAATCTATCTATTCAGGTCAGAGGTGATAATATATGACCAAAGTAGGTGAGGTTTATAGTTGTGACGTCTGCGGAAACTTGGTGGAGGTCAAGGAGGCTGGCGCGGGCCAGCTCGTCTGCTGCGGAAAGCCCATGGTCCCGGCCAAGAAGGGCTGATCGGCCTTTTTTTTAAAAACCAGAATTATATCAGAACAGCGGCTTAAAACGCCGGACCGTCTTAAGCTTCCCAAGGCCGAAAAGCTGATATGCCCGGGAGGGGAGTCGAGATGGGGCCCGATATTGATGCTTGAGATCGGATACCTGAAACTTGACAATCCTCTGGGGATTGTATCGCCTAACGGCTCATCGAACCTCGGGAGCCTCAACGGCTCGGCAGGTCTGGTGATGCTGGGGCGTTTCGACCTATCCCGGGTCTCCCCATCGGAGATAAGGAGGGCGATGGAAGAGGGCCGGATCGGATCAGCCCTGGGGTTCTCGACCTCCGGCGGGGATATAGATGAGCTGGTGGAGGCTGGAAGGATGGCCGCGGAGGAGGAGCGGCTGATGGAGGTGGTCCTGCCCAGGACCGACGATATCTGCGAGGTCGTCGGAGCCGTCAAGGGGACCGGAGCCGCCCTATCAGTGAGGGCGAGCCCTGACGCCGTCGGGGATATCGAGGCCCTGGGAAGAGAACTCAAAGATGCGGGGGCCGACCTCCTCCACCTCGACCTTCGGAGGGCAGGCCCCGGGGCGGCGAAGGTGGTGAAGCGGATCTCTGAAGGAGGATCTCCCCCTATCATGGTGAGGTGTGAAGTCGGCGACTTCAAGGCAGCCAAGGAGATCCTTTCCATGGGAGCGGATATGATATCTCTATCGGATAAGGCAGACCCGGAGTTCGTCGATTGGCTCGCCGACGCCCTGAAGAGATACCAGAAGATCGTCGGCTGGTACAACGCCCCAAAGCACATCTGCTCGGGGGGCGACCTGCGGGCCATCTCCTTCTGCTGTCCTCCCGTCAAGAGCTGCCCCCTTCTGGGAGCCCTCAAGAAGATCGATTTGACCCCCCAGGAGTTCGTCGATATTAAGATCGCCCTGACGAGGGGGACGCCCCTGGAGCCGGGGGAGGGGACCTGCTTTGGAAGCCTGGCATGGTGCTGCAAGATAACGAAGCCCTGTTTCATGAGGGACGCCGTCCTGAAGAGGGGCGGCATATCTCCCGACGAGTACATGAGGCTGAAGAAGAAGCTCTCCGAGGATCTTTTGAAGAGATGAAGACGACTCCCGACCGCATAGCTCAGGGGGCACTGCTATCTATGCTCCTCGAGCTATCCTCTACCCCGAAGCCAGGGAACGTCGACCGGTCCCACGACTTCGAGGAGATTAAGTTCCACCACTTCCTGATCAGCGCCCTCTCCGCCTACCCTGTATTCAGGGATGCTGCCCTGGGCGGAGAGCCGACGGGCGCTCTGATCCTGCGCGCCGTCTCGGCCTGGAGGGGGTGGGGCCTCTCCCAGAACACCCACTTCGGGACGATCGCTCTCCTCATCCCCCTGGCGAAGGCCGCGGGAAGAGGCGGCGATCTCCGGGAAGAGGCGGTCCGGGTTCTGGAGGAGACGACCGTGGAGGACGCCGTCGAGTTCTACGCCGCCTTCAGGATCGCTGGGGCCAGGGTGGCGGAGGTGGAGGACCTCAGCCTCCAGGACCCCGCCTCAAAGGACCGGTTGCTATCGGAGAAGAGGACCCTCCTCGACCTGATGCGCCTCTCCTCGGGCCATGACCTGGTCGCGAGGGAGTGGTCGACCGGCTTTGAGAGGAGCTTCTCCATCTCCAGGATCCTGGCAGAGAAGGTCGCAGATCTGGGGATCAACGACGGGGTGGTGATATCCTATATCGAGGCTCTGGCAGAGGTCCCCGACGGCCTCGTAGCCTCGAAGTTCGGTGCCGCCAAGGCGGTGGAGGTCTCGGAGAGGGCGAGATCGATTCTAGGGGGGGAGGTCTCTGAGACCCTCCGCCTCGCCGGAAAGCTGGACGACGAGTTCATAGAGGAGGATGTAAACCCCGGATCGACGGCAGACCTCATCGCTGCGGCCCTCTTCATAGCGCTTATGGAGGGGGCCATTCTCAGGAGTGAAGAAGGATGATTTATGATCTTGAAGATATCGAAGAGCTGGGGATATTCGATGGGATCAACGAGATAATAGCCACCACAAAGGGCGGGAAGGGCGTTCCCAACGCCGCGCCCATGGGGTTGATCAAGGAAGGCGACAGCCTCTCCATCCGGCTCTTCGTCGGATCCCATACCAGAGATAACATACTGGCAAAGAGGAAGTTCGTCGCCAACGTATCCCACGATCCGATCCTCTTTGTAGAGACGGCCCTGGGCGACATCCCCGAAGATATGTTCGTTGAGAGGGACGGGGAGCTGACCCTCAGGGACGCCGAGGCCTGGGCCTTATTCAGGTGCGAGCCGAAGGATCTGGACATCTCCCTGCCGGAGGCGGAGTTCGTCAGGGGAGAGGTCTTGGGGAGGGAGTTTCGGGCGGTGAACAGAGGCGTTAACCTGGTGGTGGAGGCGGCCGTCGCCGCCACCCGCTACGTCGCCCTGAGAAGCGACATCTACCTCGAGGAGATCTTCAGGATAAGGCGGATCGTTGGCCGGTGCGGCGGCCCGAGGGAGATCGAGGCGATGGACCGGCTCGAAGAGCTGATCGAGCAGACTGATGGTGATTGAAAAGATATGATGAGATCGTGGAGGTCGATCGGGTACGATGCAGGAGAGGCTCTCTTCAGGTTGTGAGGGGCTGGACCGGCTCCTGGGCGGGGGGTTTGAGCCGGGGGTCATAACCCAGATCTACGGCGAGGCGGGGACCGGCAAGACGAACATAATTCTACAGCTGGCGGTGAGGGCCGTAGGCATCGGCCATAAGGTGATCTTCATCGACACCGAGGGGTTCTCCGTCGAGAGGTTCAGGCAGATCGCCGGGGAGGGGGCGAAGGAGGTGGGGGCGAAGATCGTCGTCTTCGAGCCGCTGAACCTGGAGCAGCAGCACGCCTCCATCAAAGACGCCACCAAGATCATGGGAAAGGAGTTCGGCCTCGTCCTCCTCGACTCGGCTACGTCCCTCTACCGGGCTGCCTTCGAGGGGGAGGACAACAGGCCAGTTCGGAGGGCTCTAGCTGCCCAGCTCGGCGACCTCCAGGAGATGGCGAGGAGGCACAGGATCCCGGTGGTGTTAACAAACCAGGTCTACATGGAGATCGAGACCGGAAACCTCCGCCCCCTGGGGGGGATGGCGATGGATCACGCCACCAAGACCTCCATCTTCTTGGAGAAGAGGTCTGAGGGCAGGAGGATCGCCCGGCTTATGAAGCACAGGTCGATGCCCGAGGGGGCGACGGCGGAGCTTCTGATCACCACCAGGGGCGTCGAGTGATCTGGCCGCCGCCATGATGTCTCTTCTGGCATAGACCCCCCGGATCCTCCGGTTGATATCCAACCTGACCTCCCCAGCGTTTAGGCACACATATGAAGAGCATCCAGGATTTCGCGCTGTTTCTTGGATATTTCAGTGGTCATCTTCTCTCCATTCGGCAAGATCATGATCTTAATTATACAGATTTTATGAAAATTCTTTCTGATAGTTATCCTGAAGCTGAGACCATCGTGTTGGTTCAGGATAATCTTAATACTCATACTGCCGGCTCATTTTATAAGGCTCTTAATCCTGAAGACGCTTTCAATCTTGCAAAGAGGTTCGAATACCATTATACTCCAAAGAAGGGAAGCTGGCTTAATATGGCTGAGATAGAGCTGTCAGCACTTTCAAAGCAATGCTTGGATCGCAGAATCGCGAGCATAAAAACGCTGGCTTATATCGCCAGGCCGACCTGATCGAACTCTCGGAAGAGGTCCCGGCGGCAGAGCTGGAGGGAGTGGTCGACGTGGACGTGGGTCAGATAGACGACCAGGGGCCTGGGCTTTCCCTAGTAGAGCCCGGCCAGAACCTCCACCAGCCTCTCCCCCTGATCGTGTCGACCCCTCCCGGATCTATGAGGGCGAGCTGCTCCTCCTAGGAGATGATGTAAGAGTTGGAGGAGAGCATGTCGACGGTTCTGATGTAGGGGTATAGCTCCATCCGATGGGCGCCGCTCACCGGCTGTAGGATCTTTGATTCCATGGGGACCGTCTCATCAAGTCTCATCTCGCCGCCTTCGTATACTCTCGTCGACGCCGGCTGCCGGGATGGGATCTAGATGATCTATGATATTTAAGGGCTCCTCGTTCTTTTTCTCTTCTCAGGATCTACGCTATATCGGAAGATCCCCTCGAAAGTATCGGGAAGGGCTATAGATCTATTCTTGGCGATGGAATACTAACATCTGAGAGTCGTCATGACGTAGACGTTTCTGCCCCAGGGATGGTTTTATCTCTGAGACTGTCATCCTCCAAAAATAGGTGACTTTGCTCCAATCTCAGGAAGTGCGAGAAGACTGTTTCATGGGGATTTCGTGATCCTTCGTTGGTCACACACCGCAGATCACAATCTTCGTCAGGTGGAGGCATTTCCATGAACTGCGGCCTTGGGCATCTCCTGGCAATCCTTCTATCTTGATATAAATTAATAGAAATAAGAAAATATAAAAAATATATATAATGAAATAACGAGCATTAAATTTAAATGTTAATAGTTACAACTATTATGCTGTCCAAGCTAGCAGGCAGGTTCTCAGATGTCTATATGGAAAGGGTTCAAAGATAGATTTCTAGCATTTGTGGGTTTGGCGTTAATATCTATTATCACATTGTTAATTATACAAATGTTTTTTAATATTTTTGAGTATCTTGATATTGTAAAGAATATTTTGGACGGATCATTTTTAAAACCTCTTAAAGAGTATATTTCGTCTATCTTTAATATTATTATATTAATTATATTGTTCCTATTAATAGCATTAATTTTAACAATTGTTTATCATTTGATGCATAAAACTACGCTCAGAAGATGGACAATGCATTTATGTGAGCGTTTCGTCAAATGCTGTCCTAATCAATCTATTTGTTTATTATATTATTTCATTGCTCCTTCTCGTTGGTTTGGCCGAGGATGGCGGATGCTGAGGAGCGACATGGGTAAGACGATTATTACTCTATTAGTATTGTCCGTACTCTTATCTTCTCTATTTTCTTCTCTTTCCTTGCATTACCAGCTGGATCCCCTGGAACTCGATAACAAGGTTCAAAAAATAAGCAACTACTCAATTTCTCTGCCCCCAGATGAACGGCAGACATTAGAGCTGATTAAAATCTATACTAGTAAAGCCTACTTTTGCCAGCAATTTTCGAACGAGTCTTTGTTCCAAAAATTATTGTTAAACGAAACAGTTTATAATAATGCATTTAATCAAGAACCTAATTTCATAACAGTCTTCAGCATTCAGCAGCTTTTTGATACAAATATTTCGCGATGGATTATCAAAAATCCCTCTTCAATAAAGGGAAACTCGTCAGATTTCACAGAAGAAAACCTCAAGATAGCATTAGAGAAATGTGACGAGTTAAACAACTTAACTAAGCATTCCCAGGATGATTCGGCAGACGGTTCAGATGAGAACCGGGATGACACTGCAGACGGTTCAATAAAGAAAGAAATTAATTCAAATGAAACATTGGAAAAAATAAAAAATAATTACACAATAAAGGCTTTATTTTATCTCTCCCTGGCCACTCAGAATCAGTCGATTAAGAGACAGATACTTCAAGAGATACATTCGAGATCTAAGGATGATTTCTTTGCTTCAATTGAAAAAGATCAAATTATAAAAATAATCAGTGAAAACAACACCCTTCAGAACGTGATCTTGGCGAGCATCTACGACAACGAATCGATGCGCAACGTCGCCATATCAGTCATGATGCAGGAGCCAAAGTCACCTATCAAACTTGAGAGCTACTACTTCTATTCAGCAGCCTTCATTTGGCACTACTGGAAAGGCCTGATCTTTCTGTGGATAATCCTGGTGAGCCTCCTATGGCTGCGGAAGGTCGGAAAGGGCATCGTGGTCGTCGACTTTGCAGATGAGACCAAAGAGAACGCTGAAAAGCCTACTACTGCCCAGGGTATCTCCTCCCTTCTGGTCGTCAAACTCAACCGCCTCAACAGGCTCTATCATCAGGTCGATGAGGCGAGGCAGGTCTCATCGATGGCGATGATGGAACAAAAGCTCGGATCTGCCATAAAGGTTGAGGAGGGGGATCTGTCCACCAACATCTTCACCGAAGATTCCAGTCTGACGATGGGGCCCCTCTCTATCCCGGGAAATGTCATCAACTCCCTTATAGATCGGCTGGCAGGGCGTCCCAAGATTTATGGCAGTCTCCATAAGGAAGGGGATAGGGAGATCCTCACCGCCAGGATCTCGACAAGGGGCCGGACTCTGAGCTGGATAGTCGATGGGCAAGAGCAGCTCCTCCCGGCGGCGTCGGATCTATCCGACCCCAAACATAAACCAGCTAAGAGGACCAGAGACGATATGGTGGTGGAGCTGGCTTGTAGGATTTTTACAGATCTCACCTTCGATGAAGCCAAGATGGTCCCATGGAAGGCAACATGGCATTTTACTCAAGGTCTGAGGAAGTACCGGGAGAATCTGAGAGCCAAGAACAACAATAAACCGATGCTGGAAGACGCAGCCAGGAGCTTCCATCGGGCTCTTCAGGAGGACGATGATTATCCCTGGGCCCATTATAACCTGGCTGTGGTCTACATCGAGATCGCGAACCTAGAGAATATAAGCTCTGATAAGAAAAAAGAGTATCTTGATAGCGCCAGGCAGACATTGTGCTCATCTATTGAGAGATATCCTAAGAATTGGCAGAGCTATTACGCGCTCGCCTTGGTATCGTATGAAATCGGTCATATAGATGATAATATCCGGGAGTATTGCGACGAAGCTACAAAATTATGCTTCGACTATGTAGGGCTGGCTTTGTCATATAATTTAAAGGGGAGAATTACCAAAGAGGAGGATAAGAAGAGATTAGCTTCTTATTACGCTTTGCTCAGCCTCATCAAAGCAGAGTTTCAAGGAGAAGATACAGAGATTGAGAAGTACATTTTTTGCAGGTCCCTCCGAGAATATTATCTCGAAATACCATCCATCTTCAAGGAAATATGCATCCACAGCACATGTAACAAAACCCAGGACAAGAATACTCGTAAGGCTCCTTCGGAGGAAGGGGACGAACTATTGATCCAAAAACTTCTAGAAGAAGCTAATGACCTCGTTAAAAAGGGGGATCTGGATATAGCCCGGTCAAGGTTGGATATGTGCATAGCTATCCAGCATAAGAAAACTCAAGAAGAATCATTGATCCAAAAACTTCTAGAAGAATCCAAAGACCTCATTAAAAAGGAGGATCTGATTGGAGCTCGGTCAAGGCTGGATGAGTGCATAGCAATCCAACGTAAGAAAAATCAAGAAGAATCATCGAGCCTGAGACTTATAAAGGAAGCTAAACAACTGATTGAGAATAATGATTTTATTAGGGCCCGATCCAAGCTGGAGACGGCCGGCTTATTAGACGAATATCCCCAAGGAAACTGGGAGATCCCCTGGCTGATGGCAAGATCATACCTATTGGAGCTTCCTCATGCGACAAATGACCTTCGAGAAGACCTATTGAAGCGCGCTCATCAGCAGATGATCAGAGCTCTGTCATCTTGTCGGGACGCTGATATGAATGTGGATGGAAGGGAGGAAAACGAGATCAAATGCCTGGGAGGGATGGGCTGGATATGCATCTTACAAAAGAAATACTCAGAGGCCATCTCTCATCTTCTCGTGGCAAAGAGTTTGGCCAAGAAACGCGACGACGTGAAATTTAAGAGCTTCGTCCCTTGCATAGGTTTCCTCCTGGGGCTAGCTTATCTGAGATCTAAAATGTACCATCAGTCTGAGCAGGAGTTTAGAGACTTCCTGGCTTTCGAAGATCTGAAGGCGATTGACAGTTATTTAGTTAATACTAATCCATTAATAAATGGCTATGCATCCGATCGAGATAAATTATATAATTTATGTAAACAAGGAAGTTGTTTAACCGATATCTGTGTAGATCCAGGAGGGTTTAAGGTTTCAAGCACGGGTTTGCTATATACTCTAACAAATTTATATTTAGTCACTATGTTAATCGAGCGGGATGTAAACTTCGCTAAAGCGGAAGATATTTTGAGTAAGCTAGATATAATCATGAAGAATTTCATTAAAGAAGATAAGAATAGGCGTATCGCCCAGTCTCACCTGGAGCACTGTTGGGGCTGGTTGTACCTCCGAAGAAGCATATTGGAGGCGAGCCCGCAGAACGCTCAGAAAAAACGAGAATTCACCTTTGATAAGCTCGATCTTAAAGAGACAAAGCTGGATAGAGTGTCTATCGTTGGAGGAGAAATATCCTCAGAGATCTCATGGAAGGATAAGGTCGTCTGGCTGGAGAACGCCACAATTTCCAACTCTACCCTTAATGGGTTCAAGGTCAACGAGATTTACATAGCCGAAGCTATTATAAAACATGCTACTATCAAAAAAGCTCGGGTTGAGGATATTGAGTATTATCTTATCGAAGATGGCAATAATAACCCAGAGTTGTACACTCACTTCTTGGGATTCTCGGCCAAGGAGTTATCTCATCTGGCACTAAACCCTAAGCGAGTGGTCCTGGAAGATGTTGAGTTCGAGAGCGCCACTGTCAACAGCATCAAAATTAAGGCTTTTACTGTAGACCTGGCGATAGAGCATCTACAAAAATCTCTCGATGACTACGCCAATCCCCATGCTTACTTACATCTGGCCCAGGCGTATGAACTTCAGATGGAAAGGGAGAAGGACGAGGCAAAGAAGGCCCACCTTAGGCAGAAGGCCCTGAATGCCTGCCAGCACGCGATTGAGCTGGACCGTTTCAGGGAACACGCTGAACATACCGAGGACCTGAAGAAGCGTCTTGGAGAATCACCGGCCGCCATTGTCCCCCCACCAGTGAAAGAGGAGAAGGAAGGCAAAGCCGGTGTTAAGGA
Organism: Candidatus Methanocrinis natronophilus; assembly: GCA_029167045.1. Classification (GTDB taxonomy): domain Archaea; phylum Halobacteriota; class Methanosarcinia; order Methanotrichales; family Methanotrichaceae; genus Methanocrinis; species Methanocrinis natronophilus. The sequence goes on along the minus strand of JARFPK010000014.1, from coordinate 24,368 downwards.
GACTGGGACGTCGGGCTCTTCCGGCGACGCCGGCAAGAAGAACCAGTAACAAGGGACTGTTTAACGCTTTTAAGCCTCTACACAAAACGGAATCGACACCGTTGTTTTGAATCATCCGGAATGCAGCCAGAATACTTTCGCCTCCCGCCCTCTCAGCCTTTACATCCTCTCCGGCAGACATTCCGGCCATGGAACTAGAGCTGCGATCTCCCGTCGTCCTAGCCCCCGAGACCTTCACCGTCCTCATAGCCCCCGGCGGGGTGCTGGCCTCCTCCCTCAACGACCACCCCGGCCTGCGGAGGATCGAGGCGCTCTACGTCTGCGGCAACCGCTCCCGGATCCTCGACGACCTCGACCGCCGCTTCACCAGCCTCGACGTCCGGAGGGGTTTCACCGCCCACCAGCTCCTCTCGATATTGAAGGAGGCCTACCAGACCCTGATCGTATTCGAGCACGAACCGGGGATCTTTGAGGGCGCCTCCGAGATGGCCGAGTACGCCGGCCGCGCCCTGAAGGAGGCCTCTGCCGGCTCCGCCGTCCTCCTCTACTCCCCCGGGACCGATCCCTCCCTCGCGGAGATGGCGAAGTTCGCCGACCGGGTCATCGTCTTCACCGACCCTCCCAAAGGAGCCTCAAAGAGGGCTGCAAAGAGCATCAGGCCGGGCCCGAAGGCCCAGAGGACCCTGGAGGGGTTCTGATGGGTAGGACCTGCAGGTCTGTCCGGATGAGGTCCCATGATCTCGCTGCCCGGTGGCCGAAGGCCTCTTGGGCTTTGAGCAAAGAGGACCAGATATACGGCCAGCGGCTGGCTGAGATGGTTATGGATGCAGACGGAGGTCTTCGAGAAGATGGGGGAGGCCAGGTCGATAGAAGAGCTTCGCAGGATAGAGGGGGAGGCGCGGGAGATCGCTGGGAGGTATCGCCGGGGGCTGGAAGGGGGTGAAGCTCTCGGCGGGGATGACGGCAGGTTACGTCATCAGGGATGCGAAGAGGCAGGAGGTGGACGCGGAAGGGGAGGCATGCGGCTTCGACCCTGACTATTACGGCGCGCTTCTGGAGAAGGCCTGGGAGTCGGCGGCCTTCGTCTTCGGTTTCATAGAGGAACGGAGCTGCTGAAGCCATGGCTACTGGATCTGAGGCTACTGGATCTGAGGCTACTGGATCTAAGGTGTCTGGATCCAGAGCTACAGGAGCTTGCGGAGAAAGGAGTTGATGCGAAGACGCCCAGCCGCTTAAAGATCCGTCCTTGCTTGAGAGATTCGCCCTTAATACCCCGATTTTTTGGGCTTATTGTACAATGATATAATTGCAATATCACAATTAGGGAACAATATACTCCAAAACAGAAAAAGTTATATTCTGAGATCGGCCGAGATACCCTCATGGGCGAATATCTGGTGAGGTGTCTCGGCTGTGGGCGCGTCCACCCGCCCCGGGCCCTCGCCTGCCAGAATGACGGATCCCTCCTCAGAACGGAGTACTCATCAAAGATGCTCACCCTGAGGAGCGACCTTCCGGGGCTGTGGAAGTTCTACGACTGGCTCCCGGTGAAGGAGCCCCTCCACGGGTCCGGGTCGGCGCCGGTCACATACAGAAGCGAGGGCCTCGCCAGGGGGTTGGGCCTGGAGAACCTCTGGATCAGCTTCAGCGGCTACTGGCCCGAGAGGGGGGCGGAGATGACCACCTGCAGCTTCAAGGACCTGGAGGCTCCACCGACGGTGGAGAGGATGATGGAGGCGGAGGACGGGAGGGTCCTGGTGGTAGCCTCGGCGGGGAATACCGCCAGGGCCTTCGCCCGGGCGGCATCTTTCGTCGATCTTCCCCTGATCCTGGTGGTGCCGAAGGGAGGGCTCCATCGGCTCTGGATCGATGGGGATCTATCCGACACCGTAATGGTGGTGTCGGTGAATGGAGACTACACCGACGCCATCGACCTCGCCGGCCGCCTCGAGGCTCACCCCCGCTTCGTCGGGGAGGGAGGGGCGAGGAACGTCGCCCGGCGGGACGGGATGGGGGTCGTCGTCCTCGACGCCGCCCTCTCGATGGAAGCCCTCCCAGAGCATTACTTCCAGGCGATAGGCTCGGGGACCGGCGGGATCGCAGCCTGGGAGGCCTCCCTCCGGCTGATCGGAGACGGCCGCTTCGGCAGCCGCCTCCCAAAACTTCACCTCGCTCAGAACGTCCCCTGCGCCCCCGTCTACGCCGCATGGCGGGGGTCGGGGCTGGAGATGGGCCGATGCCCCGAAGGGATGTACGACGACGTCCTCTACAACCGAAAGCCGCCCTACGCCGTCAGGGGCGGCGTCCGGGAGGCGTTGGAGGAGACGGGGGGCGTCGTCTACGGGGTAACAAACCAGGAGGCAGAAGAGGCCCAGACGATCTTCGAGGAGTCTGAGGATATCGACATCCTCCCGGCAGCGGCGGTGGCCGTCGCCGCCCTTCTGAGGGCCGCGAGATCTGGCGCCGTAGGAAAGGGGGATCTCACCCTGCTGAACATCACCGGGGGCGGCGTTTCCCGGGCGAAGGAGGAACTACAGATGACCTATCTAAAATGTGACATCGAGGCCGGACCAGAAGCCCTCACATCTGAATCCGGATCTGCATCTTACGACGGCCTTCTGGTCGAGATCGACGAGATCCTGGGCAGGAGGGGCTGAGATCATGGCCCAGGACGGGACCTGCACCCTCACCATAATCGGTGGGGTCGATAAAGACGGATCTCTTGAAAGGGTGGGGCGGCTGGAGATGCGCCGGGGCGAGGTGATAGGGATCGTGGGGCCGACGGGATCGGGAAAGAGCTCCCTGATAGCCGACATAGAGCAGTTCGCCGCAGGAGATACCCCTTCGGGCCGCAAGATCCTGATCGACGGCTGCGAGCCCCGGTCCGAGACGAGGTCAGACCCTCGAAAGAAGCTGATAGCCCAGCTCTCCCAGAATATGCACTTCCTCGCCGATATGACCGTCGGAGAGTTCCTCAGGATGCACGCCAAGAGCAGGGGCCGGTCCCCCGATCTGGCGGAGCGGGTGATAGAGCTCGCCAACACCCTCACCGGAGAGCCGGTCCATCCCGACCACCACCTGACGATCCTGAGCGGCGGCCAGTCGAGGGCTCTCATGGTCGCCGACATAGCCGTCATCAGCGATTCTCCCATCGTCCTCATCGACGAGATCGAGAACGCCGGGATCAAGAAGAGGGAGGCTCTGGACCTCCTGACGGGCGAAGGTAAGATCGTCGTCGTCGTGACCCACGACCCTATGCTCGCCCTCATGACATCCCGGAGGGTGGTGATGAAGAACGGCGGGATGGTCAGGGTGATCGAGACCTCAGTCGATGAGGAGAAGGTATGCGAAGATCTGGCGAAGGTCGACAGCTGGCTTATGAACCTCCGGGAGACGATCAGGCGGGGCGAGGTGGTGGGGGCCGCGACTTGAAGCTCGCGGTCATCGCCGGAACTCCCGGCTCCGGGAAGACTTCTGTTCTGATCCATGCGGGAAGGACCCTCCTGAGGTACGGCCTGCGACCCGCCGTAGTCAAGATCGACTGTCTCTGGACCGAGGACGACAGGAGGTTTGAGAGGCTCGGCGTTCCCGTCGCCGTGGGCCTGGCCAAGGACATGTGCCCAGACCACTACTCCATCTACAACGTCGACGAGATGCTCGAATGGGCGCGATCTCAGCAGGCCGATGTCCTCCTCAACGAGACGGCGGGGCTATGCCTCCGGTGCGCCCCTTACCCCGACTCGGCCCTGGCGGTCTGCGTCATCGACGTCACCACGGGGCCGAACGCCCCCCTGAAGGTCGGCCCCCTCCTCACCACCGCCGATGTCGTCGTCGTCACCAAGGGGGATATGGTCTCCCAGGCGGAGAGGGAGGTCTTCCGGGAGAGGATCCTGGAGGCGAACCCGGGCTGCAGGATCGTCGAGGCGAACGGCCTCACCGGGAAGGGGGCGGCAGAGCTGGCGGAGCTCGTAAGGGACGGTCCAGAGGTCGGGGGGGATATGCGCCTGCGCCACAACCCCCCCCTCGCCATATGCACCCTCTGCACCGGAGAGCTGCGGGTTTCTAAGAGACACCACCGAGGGGTCCTCCGCCACCTCGACGGGTTCATGGAGTACTCCGGAGAGTAGAACGGTGATAAAGATGCGTGGCTATGGTGATGGATGGAGAGATGGACGGATATGCCTCGCGGATCTCTGAGAAGGGGAAGGTGTTCGTGAGATGAAGGAGATTGAAGTTCTCCTCCCCGGCTACAACTGTGGCGAGTGCGGCTTCAGGGGCTGCCGGGAGTTCGCCCGGGCTCTGTTGGGGGCGCGGGATCTGGAAACCGACGTCCACCTCGACCTCTGCCCCTTCCTGAGCCGAGAGAGGCATCTTGAAAAGAGGACGCAGATCGAGGAGAAGCTTCCGGAGATCAGAAGCCTTTGGGCTGAGAGAGAGGTCGATGAAGAAGGAGAGATCCGGGGGGTGATCGACGGCCTCGCCGCCGATTTCGCCCTCGCTCCTCTTCCAGGGGAGCCGGCCTGCCGGGAGGATCTCCTCGTCATCGACCGGGACGCCGAGTTCGAGGTGGGCGACGTCCTCCGCTACCGTCCCCTCGGCTGCCCCATAACTCATTTTGGCGAGATCATCAAGATCGATCACGGCCTCTTGACCGTCCATATGGTGGGGCCCCGCCACCTCCTGGGTGACGAGGATTTCGCCCCCAAGGAGGTGGGGGTCTGCATGGTGGCGGCCTTTGAAGGGATGGTGAGCCGGGGCCGGATCCCCGAGGTGGGCGAGACGGTGAGATTTCTTCCCGAGCACTGCATGATGCAGAAGGTCCACTCCGGGGTGATAGTCCACTCCGAGGGGAAGACGGTCAGGATCGAAGGGGTCGACCTGAAGGTCTGGTGAGGCGGACGACTCGCCAAAATAGCCGTTAATTATAATACTGAGTTATTACGAGATAAAAAATGGGTAAAGAAATGCCAGGCGCGGGCTATCGCCTCTAACCGGACCTTCTGCGTCGAACCTGAAGGTGAGGCAAGCGCTTGATTAGAGGTGGTCTCCTCGCTGGATGGCGCTGCCCTGGGGAATGGTATGGGGAGATCTTGGATGAAGGTAGCCGGTCGGTCCTGCAGGACCGAGCTGCCCTGATGGATTTAAATCACTCTTAGACAAAGTTGAATATAGTTACGAGGTGGAGTAGCATGAAATCTGCGAATAGATCCGGATCGGGAGGGCTTCTGATCCTCTTAGGGTCTCTGGTCTTGATCTCTTTTGCCGGCGTTTTGGGGTCGGCTCAGGAAGAGCAGCTAGAAGACATTGAATGGTATGGGTTTGGTTTGAAGGAATATGCTGAGGTGAGCTTTGCCATCCCGGCAGAGTTTGATGATATGGTCCAGGCCGAATCCCTTGACGAGGGGGATTACTCAGAAGGTAAATACGTGGTGGCCTCTCTTCTCTTCGATGACAGCAGGGTCTTTATGCTGCTTCTATACCCGTGTGGGCTTACCGGGGAGGAGCTGGACGCCTTCGCCTTAGTATCCGCTTTAAACGGGTTCAATAAAGCCTATGAGCAAGCGATCTACAGCGAAGACCCTATCAATATCAGTGGCCGGCAGGCATACGTGGGACAGCTCGAAGACCAGTTGATCATGGTATATCAGCCTTCGGATCTGACCGTTTCAGTGATATTCATCGACGAGAAGATCAACCCCGAAGCCCTGGACTACTTCGTACCGTCTCTTCAGATAACCGTCAACGAAGCCATAACCCCCCTATATCCTGAGTACTGCGCTGGCATCCAGGCTGCGAGGGAGCCTCCCGCTCAACCGGCAACCGGGGTCGTCCAGCTCGAGCAGCCAGTCCAGCCCGAGCAGGCGGTACAGCCCGGCCCCGTCTTCGATATAGCAAAGATGGAAGCAGAGAAGCAACAAGCCGTTGATCTGTTTGAGGCCAGGTTCGGAAAGAGGCTATCGTTTTGAAGATAGATTAGGCCGGCCTTAAGACCGGCCATACTTTTTATCCTTCTGGGATATCCTATCCCCCGGCATCACCTTTGAGCCTCCCTTTTCCCTCAGCGGCTATAGATATATCCAGAATAATCCAGAATAGATCAAAATTTAAATGTGATGGCATCTATACCAGAATCTGATGAAGGAGATGAGCCCCTCGGAGGCGGTTTACAATGGGATGAAGGGCGCGGGGATAGACTTCGTCGTCAGCGTCCCTTGCGTCAACCTCCAGGAGCTGATCCATCTCGTGGATTTAGATCCAAAGATCGGTCACGTCCCAGTCACCCGGGAGGAGGAAGGGGTCGGGATAGCTGCCGGGGCGTACATGGGCGGAAAAAGGGCTGCCCTCCTGATGCAGAACTCGGGTCTCGGCAACAGCATCAACGCCCTCGCCTCCCTGAACGGCTTGTATAAAATACCGCTCCTGATGATCATCAGCCATCGGGGTGGTGAGGGGGAGACGATAGCAGGCCAGGTCCCCATGGGGAGGCTGACTCCGAAGCTCCTCGACGTCATGGATATCCCCCGATTCTCGCCCTCGCCGGAGGAGGCCGAAGAGATAGTGGCCAGAGCCTGGGAGCTGGCCCATGGCGGGAGAACGCCTACAGCGGTCCTCCTGGACATCGAGTTCTGGAGATCTCTCCGGTGAGGCCAGGGGAGGAGGCTTCCACTCCCGGCCCGGATCGACGGAGATCTCCGACGATGGACTTTATATTTAATGAGGGAATATTTCTACTGATGATGAGGCTGACGGCGCGCGTCTCCAGCAGGGTCCAGATGGCGGGGTACAGGGCGATAGTAGTCGACCTCGCCAGGTCCTCGGGTTGGTCGGCTTCTTCCAGAAAATCCCCGACGGCCGGGTTGAGGTGGTGGCCGAAGGAGAGAGGTCTGACCTTTTGAGGTTCGCATCGGCGCTGAAGATGGAGAACTATCTCATCCGGGTCGACGATGTGGAGACGGCTTACTGCGAGGCGTCCGGATCTTTTCCCGGATTTCGCAAGGTAAATAGACCCCGAAGAGGTGGGATGCCGTCTGGATGAGGGGGTCGGGAACCTGAAGGAGATATTGGTAACCTTAAAAGACGGCTTTTGCGATCTGGGCGGGAAGATGGAAACGGTGCTCGATAAGCAGGATACTATGTTCGAGAGACAGGATTCGACCCTTGGTGAGATTCAGGGGCTCAGGTTCGATATGAAGGGCTACATGAAACAGAGGTTCGAACGGATCGAGACCGATCTCGCGGAGCTGAAAGCCGCGATGAGAGCGCGAGGAATCATCTGAAACGATAGCCTTAGACGGATGTCAGCCTCCAGGTCTTCAGAAGTCAATTTGAGCCATCAGGAGCCGGTATTATGAGAAGGATCGAGGCGATCACCATCATCACCCGGGAGGCCGAATCTCAGGGCGCCCTTTTGGTGGGAAATATTGGTTATCCGTCGAGGGAGCTGTACGCCGTCGGCGATCGCCCCAACAACTTTTACATGCTGGGGTCGATGGGCCTCGCCTCCTCCATCGGCCTGGGCCTCGCTCTCGCCCTGCCCAAGAGGCGGGTGATCGCCATAGACGGCGACGGCTCCGTCTTGATGAACCTGGGGAGCCTCGCCACCATCGCCGACCAGGCGAACGAGAACTACCTCCTAGTCATCCTCGACAACGGATGCTACGGATCGACGGGATCTCAGCCGACCTGTACCTCCCGGAGGAGTGACCTGGCGGCGGTGGCGTCGGGGGCGGGAGTCTCCGAGGTGAAGGTCGCCACCACAGCCTCCGAGGTTCAAAGCTGCATGAAAGGTAAGGGCGTCCTCGTCATCAAGGTCGAGATAGGGAACGCCGAGGTTGGTGTGATTCCTCTATCCCCGGAGGAGATCATGGGGAAGTTCATGGCGATATCCGCTCCGCCATCTCCGTCATCCTGAAGCTGCCGTCCACTATCCTCCTCTTCAGCTCCTCGGCGAGCCTCTCGGCCCGAAGCCGGTCGGACTGCCGCACGACGATCGGGACCTCCCGCCCCGCGAAGCGGAGGGATCCGAGGCGGGCTCTGAAGACGTCTCCGGCACAGGAGGTGGCACAGAGGCCACAGTTGAAGCACCTCCTCCTGTCGAGGGTGGGTCTCCAATCTTTGAAGCCGATAGCCCCCGTCGGGCAGATCGCCTCGGGGCGGCAGGCGGTGCACCTCTTGCACTCCCCGGGTTCGAAGCTGACCGCCAGGTCCGTCCCCTCCCAGACGTCGGCGTAGGTTGCTTGGCCGATCTCCTTCCTCGCGACGACGTCCATCACCGGGAGGGGTATCGCCTCCTCGGGGGCGGCCACCCTCTCCAGGATCTCCTCCCTCAATACCGGTATGGCGACCGCCCACGACGATATGCACTCGGGGCCGGCGGATGTTCTGAAGCCCCCCATGTACTCGGGGTCCATCCCGTGCATATCCGCGTACCCCGAGAGGTTCGGCCGATCGGGAGAGGATCTCGTCCCCCTCCCCAGGACGAACCCCTCAGCGCCGTTGATCAGGACCCTCGTCCCGACCCCTATCGTATCCAGGAGGGGGTCGTTCTCCAGGGGGTTTAGGCGGCCGCACCCCGAGACGGAGGCGCCGCGCCAGCAGGGATCGAAGGTGGTGGCGTGGAAGATGGTGGCGACCCTCTCCTCGCTGGGGTTGACGAAGGCGGAGTAGTTCTTGAAAGAGTGGCGGGTCCCAAAGAGCCTCGCCGTAGGCATATCGGCGAGGGAGAGATCCAGATCGAGGTCGCCACCTCCCTCCGTCTCCACCTCGACCCGCACCTCTTCGCCCTCCACCAGGTCCCGGAAGAGGTGGCCTCCGCCGTCCCTAGACTCCTCCCGGCTCGCCGCCGTCCCGAAGACGATCAGGTCCAGGACTCCCAGCCGCTCGTTGGGGCAGGGACCGACCACCGCTGGGACGCCGTTGAGCCATACCCCCGTAGCCCGCCGGAAGGTGCCGGGAGGGGCCACGGGGAAGGAGAAGACGGCGTAGGTCCCGCTCATGACAGCCCTGGTGGCGCAGGTCACCACGTCCACATCCTCGAGGGTGAGGACTACTTCGCCGTCGAGGATCTCTCCCACCTCTTTGGCTGTGAGGACGACCGCCTCGCCCCGGTCCACCTTAGCCTGGATCTCAGAGAGGGTGCGGCTCATGATCCCTCCTCAGCCCTCCTGCTTAATGAACTCCGCTGCCACCTCAGATCGGAGGTGATCGACACCCCTTATTCTGGTGAGCCGCCTATCGGTAATCATGGAGGTGAGTCTGAGGATATCGAAGAGCTCGATGACCTCACCCTCGGAGAAGTAGTGGGTGACGACCCCCCCGCCCCGCCGAAAGGTCATCGCCTCCACCACCTCCCCTTTCCCCGCCCTCATGTCATCGACCCCGAACTCGAGGAAGAAGAGCTGCCCTCCTCCCCTCAGGACCCGGGCCGCCTCCGCCGCAGCCCTGCGCCGATCTATCTCTCGGAGGTGGCCGAGGACGTGGAAGGCGATGACGGCGTCGAAGCCCCCATCCCGGAAGGGGAGGTGGACCGCATCCGCCGCGACGAAATCGGGGCCAGCAGGGTGGTGCCGATCTTTTGAAGAATCCCTTCCCAGCCTCAAAGCCAGAGTCGAAATGTCCAGGGCCGTCACCCGCCAGGGCCGTCTCAGCATCGCCGCCAGGGTCTTCCCGTTTCCGCAGCCCAGCTCCAGGACCCTGGAGCCCGCTGGAAGGTCTGGTATCTTCGCCGGAGCGCCCCGCCAGATCCTCCCTTTCTCCCCATACTGTCGGTCCCAGGCGAGGAGATCCTCCTTTCGACCACCACCATCCAGGCGCTTCTGTTGAGGGTATAGGGGAGCTGGCATGAGATGAGGATGGAGTTTCACCACCAAAATCTTTACTATCCTCCAGATCCTCTCCAAACCCAGGTGTTATTCATGAAACAGAGGAGTGGGGCAATAGCCTTAATTGCTATATTTCTATGCCTGGGCTTATCTCAGGCTGTCGGGAGCTCCGACGAAGGCCCTTACGTAGACGAGACCTGGGGCCAGGACTACCTCAACTACGCCCTCGGCGGTTCCCTAGGGAGATCCGGATCCTCCGTAGCCTACGGCTCCAGCTCGGGCTCCGGGTTTATATACAGCCAATATCTCCAGTACTACTTCACCGAGGAGGAGGTTCTAACTCCTGACCGGGGTCCTGCTGCCTTCGCGATAACTGGAAACGAACCATCGGTCCTCAACTTCGGATGGCAGACGTTGCCTTACTCCGAGTACATCGCCTCCGGGATATATGCCGGGTCTAACGAGCTCTGGATCGAAGGCGAGATGGCCTGGACCAGGTATGCGGCCTGCCCCGTTGGGACCTGGCTTCAGATCGTCGTCAGCACTCCTGCAGGTGGGGCGGCCGATTTCTACGAAATCTCCCCCTCCAGCGGCGCAAGGGTCACCCAACATGCCTTCGGAAAATATAACAGATTGGGCTTCTTCGCCGGTGAGGTGGGCAGATACGTCTTGTTCTTCGTCGCCGACAACCTGCCAAGCAATGTCGTGGTCATCGACGTCGGGCCAGAATGGCTCCCCTATGCCGCCCCCGCTACATCCCCCACCATCCCGCCGATGGGGACGGTTGCCCCTGAACCCAGGATACCTATACCGACGAGCGGTGACGTCTCCATCACCATCCAGTCCCAGAGGATGAGGGGCTACGACGTCTACCTCAACGACAACTATGTCGGGACCGACGGGCAGGGCGGCGACGCCCTCGACGGGATATTCAAGCTGAATGTCGCCGGAGGCCAGTGGCACACCATTAGGGTCTGGGACGGGGAGTTCAACTACGTGAAGCCCAAGTTCTACGAGCGGCGCTCTACTCACATACTGCAGGTGGAGCCCGGCACCGCCGTTTACTTATTTGGCGGAATGGGATGAGAGGACCGCCATTAACTCAGGAGATCTCTTCAGAGGAAGATCTCCTGAACTCCTTAACTCTTTATTCTTCAGCTGAATCCGATCTCGATGACCCATACCGTCATCATATTAAGGAATCAGAGAAGAAGAATTGGGCATGAAGGGAAGGGGTCTTGTATTCTTAATCCTGGGAGTCGTACTGTTTGTCTCTTCCGGCCCCGTCGCCGGATGGGTATCCGGCACCGGAGCCATCGATATCAGTAGGTCCGTCGTCGATCGGATCAACGAGTTTGAACATCACACCACCCTGGCAGGGGACGGAAGCCTCGAGATGGGCCGTCCCGGAAGAGGAAGCCCGGACCTTGAGAGGGGAGTCTCTCCTCGGACGTTCAGCCTCTCCTACACCGGGGAGGTCCCGCTGGTCGGGGTGAAGCGTATCGAGAAGGGGTCTTCCTTAGACGGGGGAAAGATTACAATCCAGGAGGCCTTCAGCGCTCACCAGATGGAGAAGGTGGAGACGACCTCCATGGGGTCTCAGCTCGTCGGGACCGATACCAAACTCAGCTTCAACGGCACCTACATAACTACCTCCAAATCCCACCAGATCTTCGCATCGGATATCTCATCTCAGAGGGTCTTCACCGGCAATTTTGATATCCAGCAACAGATCACCTTCGGCGGCCTCGCTGACCGGACCCCCTCCCTCGCCCTCGCCGTCCTCCCCCAGGATTGCTTCGCCGAGGTGGGGGCCCTGGTGACGAGGAGCTACCGGGTCGCCAACGTGGGGAAAGTACCTATCCAGGGGCTCGTCCTCGTCGATTCGAGGGTCGGGACCGTCCCCCTCGATAAGTCCTCTCTCAACCCCGGGGAGGTCGCCTCGGCGGTCGCGAGCTTCGCCGTCGGAGATGAACACCTCCCCGGACCCCTGAAAGACACCGTCCGGGTAACAGGCTCAGACTTCCAGGGGAAGACCGCCATCGCATCGGCAGCCGCGAACGTCAACCTCATCTCCTCCCGGGGGCTCTCCCTTGAAGTAATACCCCAGCAGGAATGCGCCGAGGCGGGTGAAGTCGTAGCCTTCATCTACCAGATCGAGAACGTCGGAGACTTTTTGATAGAAGTGCTTCACCTGAACGACTCCATCGGCGGTCCCCTCGCCATCAACGCAACCCTCATGCCAAAGGAGAGCCTGAACCTCACAAGGGAAGGCATCCTCCCTGAGACGGATATATCGGTCCCCCCGTCCAACCACGTCTCCATCTCGGGGGTCGATTCCATGGGCGATGCGGTCTTTTTCTACTCTGAGGTGGTCCTTCAAGCCTGCTGAAGGCCCCCCTCTTTCAAATGTTATAATGGGTCTTCGCCTTTATCACTCTCCATCAAAAATACGCCTTGGGAAGCATATGGGAGATGGATCAGCCCAGAGAGGCGACCCGTTCGACATAAGAATCGACATCGAACTTCGACCTCGCCCCTCTATAGCTCATGTACCTCACCTTCCCGAAGACCTCCCTCTCACCCCAGGCCCGGTCGTGGACCCCTCCGATCGACCAGGCTATCCCCGTGTAGCCGTTTGGGTCTCTTCCATCCAGCTCGTACCTGTCGTTGAGATATATGGCGGTCCTCAGGGCCTCCTCGGGAGACTCGGTCCACTCCAGAATCTTCTTCGCCCAGTACATCCTCATATAGCCGTGCATCTTCCCCCGGAGGACCATCTCCTTCTGGGCGGCGTTCCAGAGGTCGTCGTGAGTAGCCGCCCTCTCCAGATCCTCCCGGTGGTAGAGGTATTCCCGGGGGTCGGCGCGGTGATCGTTGAGGGTCTTCTTCGCCCAGTCGGGGAAGGCCTCAAAGGAGTCATATCTCGAATTATAAAGACAGAAGTTATCCGACAGCTCCCTTCTAACCACCAGCTCCTCCAGGAAGGCGGCCCTGGATCTCGGATCGGCGTCGGCCCGATAGACCTCAAGGGCGACCCTCGCGGCCGAGATCTGGCCGAAGTGGAGGTAAGGCGAGAGGTTCGACTGGCCGTCGAGGGTCGGATCGTTACGGTCCCGATCGTAAAGGGGGAGCTTCTCTCTGAGAAATCCGTCCAGGGCCACCATGGCGGCCCTCTCTCCGGGCGTTATCCATTCCACCTCGGGGACGGACCGGTCGAGGTTCAGGTCTTGGAGGAGACGGTCCCACTCCGCCCCTTCGCCGATCTTCCCGGGATGGGGATGAACCCGGATCTCGGGGATCTCGCCGCAGAACTGGGAGAGAAGCCGTTTCAGCTTCGGCCGGAAGGTCCTGGCGGCGTACTCCTGCTTCGGCGACGCCCGCCAGCAGGGTACGATGTTATGAGCGTCCACCTCGAAGATGGAGGCGTCCAGCCTCTCGACGACCTTCTCGGTCCACACCCTCTTGGTAGCCAGGGGCGAGAAGTCGGTGACCAGGTCCGAGACCGCCTCCTCCTCGGCAAATCTGCAGACCGCCTCCCCGGGGTCGCCTCGGATGAGGATAAATGGTATCCCCTTCTCTTCCAGGGCCGTCTCCACCTCCTGAAGCCCCCGGAGCATGAAACCGTACTGCCGGATGGCGGCTCCGAGGAACTCCTCTGCTACGGAGAAGACCACCGCCAGGGGCGACCTCCTCTTTATTGCCAGATCCTGGGCGAAGGAGAGGGCCCAGTTCTCCCTCGCCCTCTGGTCCCGGCTCATCCAGTAGACGACCGGCCCCTCCTTATCGCGACCCTCTTTTAATACCCTTACCCTATCCGAATCCATGATAGATCTCCTCCTTCTGGGGATAGTCTGATATAAGATGTAGGATATTGCAGAAACTTTATCAATATGGCGGAGAAGAGCAGATCCGCGATCCCGGAGGGGCTGGCCGCAATAGTCTGATAAATGATCGATTTCTCCCTCGCATCCACCTCTTTTAAATAAGAGCCGCTGGGAATAGAATATAAGGAGGTGATAGTCCCATGTGTACCGTTGGAGGCGGACCTGAAATCGGCGACGTAGAATCGATCGCGTCAAAGGGCTACATATGCCAGGACTGCGGAAACAAGTTCAAGGGCATGGGCAGAAAGCCGCGATGTCCTTCCTGTCAATCAAGAGACGTGAAGGCTGCTGAGTGATGAGAATATGAAGATCCCTCTGAGAGACGACGAGATCGCCTATCTCTCCGGGTGGAGGGGGACTTTAGCCCTGGTGAGGACCCTCGGCCACTCCTTTTATCTCGATAAGGAGGAGGAAGAGATCGTGATCTTCACCGATGATCACGACCTCCTCGTCGCCTCCACCTTCGAGGTGGGGGAGAAGGCCAGGAGGGGTCTAAAATGCACCCTTTTTTTGATCAGGGAGATGAGCTCACCCCTGATCGTTCTGAGGAAGGGCCATCCCGCTTCGTCTAGGCTGAAGATCGTCGTCTCCGTGGGGGAGAGGACGAGGATAAGGTGCGACGTCCAGCCCGGGACCCACCCCGAGCAGGATGTCCTTTGCGGGACCAGAGATCTCGAAGGGGTCGAGATCCTCTCCGCCCCCGGGGGGGCAGAGGTTAAGAACTTCACAGGGGAAGTGATGACGGAGAAGCTATTGTGAGGTGGTGCGCGACGATGTCAGAGGAGATCAGGGAAGGGTCGATCGTCAGGTACTCCGGCACCGGGACGGTAGGGACGGTCAGGGTCCTCAAGACCGAGGATGATGGTGAGAGGTGGGCGCTCCTCGATTCGACGGGGCTCTACTACCACCTCTCCCGGCTGGAGCCGATCGATAGGCTGCCCGAGAGGAGGGAGATCGGAGGCCGGAGCCTGGAGGAGATGGAAGATAGGATGAAGGCTGAAGAGGAGAGGATGAGATCGGTGAAGATGGAGGATGAGAGCGTCGAAAGCGGTGGATGAGATCGGGGTCGTCGTCCACGGTCCCGAGGTGGTGGACTTGGGGTTTGCAGAGATGGCGATAGACCGTCTCTCTGACCTCGGCACCGTCACCGCCGTCCTGGGAGGGACGATGGGGAGGGCTGCCGTCATCGACGGGTCCCTGGAGGACCGGATCGAGATATCCAGCAGGGAGCTGCCTAGCCGGTCGGTGAAGAGGCTCGAGGGGGCGTGCGACTTCGTCCTCCTCCTCAACTATGCCAAGACGAGGGAGACGGGCCTCGCCTTCGGCGCTATGGTGGCGGCGAGGGCGAGGCCTAATAAGCCCCTCCTCATCGCAGACTATGGGGGAGGGTATATCACCCACCTGGCAGGGGAGGGGGCCGGGATCGCCGAGAAGCTAGCCGCCGTTCTTGAGCTGGAGCTGGTGGATCCGCCCAGGCCGCCCTCCAGGTTGGATACCTCGGGGGGGACGGTCAGGAGGCGGATGGAGGGGGCGGTCCCGGGAGAGAAGATAACTGTCAATGGGATGGTCGTCGGCACCGCCCTCCAGGAGAAGGTGGAGATATCGACCGAGGACGGTAAGATAGTGGACATCTCCGGGGCTCAGTTAAAGCTCCACGGCGTCGAGAAATTACCATCCTTAGATCTCGAGAAGGCTATTCTGAGGACCGGAGAGATTAGGAGGACGAGGAAAGTCCCGAGGTCGGCATCGAAACGGGGCGTGGATGCGGTCCTCATCGATCATGCCGCGGAGGAGGCCTTCGAGAGGGCCGACGGGGCGATGGTGGCCGTAACAGTTGGCGACGACACCACCGCCATCGCCGGAGATATCCTATCGAGGCTCGGGATTCCAATAGTCGGCGTCGTAGACGGCGATTTGGACCATCTCTGCGAAAGGACGGCGGCGCCAAAGGGGAGCGTGGTGATAGAGGTCTCTGCAGGATGCGACGACCTGATCGGCATCAGGGTGAAGGAGGAGATCTTCGGAGGAGGGGATCGGATCTCCATGGAGGGGCTCGGGATAGAAGATATCGTCACCGGTGTCAAGAGAGCCGCCGGAGGAGATCTCAGGAAGGTGCGGCGTTTCTGAAGGAGGAGATCTTTGGCGAAAGGGCATTTTTTCCTATCTCCCTTCCTCCATCATACCGACCTTCCTCCATCATACCGACCTTTTGACTATCAGGACCGCGGGATCAGATCCGCGGCTTCTCCCTCCCAGGTGTTCTGCTATCGCAGTCTCCAGCTCCTTCATGATGTCCTGGGCCGACCTCTCCCTGTTATTCTTTACCAGGGAGATGAGCCTCTCGGTCCCGAACCGCTCCCTCTTCTCATCCTCGACCTCCACGAGGTCGTCGTTGTAGATGACCAGGACGTCCCCCGGATCTATCATCCACCCCTCCGCCTCGAGGTCGATGTGGTCGAGGGCGCCCATGGATATACCCCCCCCCACCAAGGTGTCCACAAACCCGTCGGAGCTGACTATGAAGGGTGGGATGTGGCCGGCGTTGGCGTAGTTCATGGAGTGGCTGGAGATGTCGAGGATCCCGCAGAAACAGGAGACCATAATGCCGTTTCTCAGGTTATCGCTGAGATGAAGGTTCGTCTCCCGGAGCGCCTTCGCGGGATCTCCCGACCTCCTGACCCCAGCTCTGGTGAGGCTTCTGGTGAGGGCGGCGACCATGGCGGCGGATAGCCCCTTTCCCGATACCTCGGAGATCACCACCACCGCCTTCGACCCCTCCGCCTCGAAGACGTCGTAGAAGTGGCAGCATCTCTGACCATCGGCAAAGGTGAGGGCTGCCGCCTGGTAGCCTTCGATCTGGGGGATCCTCTCGGGCTGGAGAAACCTAGCTACTTCTTCTGAGACCTCCTCCTCCTTCTCGGACCACCCCGCCTCGAAGGAGCCCTTCTCTACGAGAGAGATCTGGTCTTTGAGGTCGTTGGTCATCTTATCGAAGGCCTCCCTGATATCTCTCATGCCCTTCGAGCCGTCCCCCTCGATCTTGACGTTGAGGTTGCCACCCCCCAACCCTTCTAGGGCCCTCGTGACCGCGTCGACCATGGAGGCGACGACCTTCCTGCCTCTCCATAGCCCGATCACCCCGGCTAGAAGGGCGGATGAGATGGCGACAGCAAGGACGTAAAGGAATATCAAAGGTGTGGCCTCGTCAGCCTCTCCTTCAATTGCCAGAGGGCTTGAAGGCGGCATCATCATCCACCTGCCGCGCCCTTCGAGGACCATCCCCGTCTCCAGGGCTAGGACCTCGGTCTGGCCTGAGATCCGGCGGAAGAGCTGATCATACTGGGATGCTTTGGCGGCGACGAGATCGATATCTATGGATGTGAGGGCCAGGCTCCAGCCCACGGAAGGGAGGGGGGCATAGGATATCCTGGTGTTCCCTCTTTCGAGACGGACGACGGAGGTTCCCCACTCTCCCCGGACCATCGCCTCGGCGAGGTCGGCGAGCTCAGTATTTTTGGAGTCGAGGAGGCTTCCGGGGGCGAGGATCTCCTCCCAGAGGAATCCTTCTGGAACTGGGGGGCGGATCACCACTACCCCCTGACCATCCAGGAGGAAGGGGTAGCCAGCGGAGATGTTCCCAAGATCTTGATCTATCTTCGCGAGGGAGACGTCCATCCCCACCACCCCCATGAGGGTCGAATTGATGGATATGGGGGTCGCGCATGTGATGGCCAAACCCCCGCTGCTCTGGCTTAGGTAAGGCTTCGTCCAGATGGTATCCTTAGCCCTTCCCGCCTCTAGGTACCAGGGGCGCTCCCTGTGGTCGAAGGGGGCGATGAGATGTAGGGTCTCTGTGACGTCGGGCCAGAGGACGAGGACGCCGTCAGAGGTTCCGATGTACCCGATTTCTGCGGTCTCCTCCCCCTGGACCATGATCTTCAATATCCTGGAAGGTCCAGACAGGTATAGAAGGGTCTCTTCAGCGTCTATAGAGATCTCGTCTCCACCATCCGGGGCGATCCAGACCCCGGCCTCGATCGCCTCTGTCACTCCCTCCGCGGTCGTCATCCGTTCTCCACCAGTCACCCCTCCCATTCCAGAGATGGAAGCGGCTCCGACCTCGCAGAGCAATACCACTGTCGCTAGGAGGATCAGCACCATGAGCTTTGAGCTCAGCGCCTTGCAGCGTGAAATATGGTTCATTTTTCCTTGGTTATGCTGATAGGCCGGCTCCGGCTGGAGCCTCTACCAAATCGATCGTCCAGTTCTGCCCCCACATTCCCGTGGATCGTCGTCGGCCTTACGGCCAGGTCTTCGAGGGTCTACTTGGTCTCCAAAGGTATAAACCTAATTTAATCCTCCTCGGAAACTACTTATCATTAAGGGCTCTGGAGGGATCTCGTGGACGGTTCATACGAGTTTCTTGTCGACCTGAAGAGGCTTATGGTGGCGTTCAGACGGCTCGAGATCTTTCTCTATATCCTCAACGCCGCCTTAATAGGAACATTAGCCTACATAGGATCCCTTTTCATGGGTCTTTCCGCCTTCTTCAACTTTTATTGGGAGGAATCTCTTTTTTCCCTCGTTCCCGCGCTCTTTTCCATCATAATTGGCCTATTGGTCGCGAAGCTTCTGGGTAGATCCTCGAGATCGGACCTCTTCGCCCATCTGGACGATATCTCCGAGAAGACGAAGGCAGCCTACGACAACCGCGATTCCGACTCGGTGGTGATGGAGAGCCTGGCGGTGGACGTAAAGCGAAGCCTCTCGAAGGTGAGAGCCGCTGACCTCGTAAATAACAGGCGTATTAAATTCGGCGATAGAAGCGTCCCCATCTTCCAGGCCAAGGCCGGAGGGCTCCTCCTCCTCCTCGCGTTCACGGCTGTCTATAGCCAGGGGCTTGCTGGAGAGGAGGTCCCCCCCCAGCCCTTCAGGCCCCTCTCAGATCTGAGAGACCGAGCCATGGCGCTCTTCGAAGAGGAGGTGCCGGCTGACGAGGCATCCCCAGGGCGGGGGATCTCAGGGGAGATCTACGGGAAGCCATCCCTGGCGATCTTGGAGGAGGTGAACCTGGAACTGGTCCTCTACCCGGGATCGGCGGCCGGCTTCAGGGCCAGAGAGACGAGTCCGATGGAGGGGATCTTCCTATCCTCGGAGCCTGGGGAAGGGGTGGCGGTCGCGACGGATCTTTATATTGAGAGCCTCCCGCCCCAGCACCGAGAGATAATCAAAAGGTATTTCGAGAACCTGGCAAGAGGCTGAATAGGGATGGGATGGAAGACTGAAGGTGAAGAAGGAGAGACCTCACCGAGGATGGAGAGATGAGAGAAGATCTGATCAACATTTATAAGGATGCTCCGGCCATCTTCGAGACGATAAGGGGCGAGATCAGCAAAGTGGTGGTCGGACAAAAGCCGGTGGTCGAGCAGATTCTGGTGGGCCTCCTGGCAGGGGGGCACGTACTTCTGGAGAGCAATCCGGGCCTGGGAAAGACGCTCTTGGTGAAGACCATCGCGGGGACCACAGGCCTCAAATTCAGCAGGGTCCAGTGCACCCCCGACCTGATGCCCGCAGATATAACGGGGACGACCCTCATCGAGGAGGTCGACGGGGGTAAGGCTTTCAGGTTCGAGGAGGGGCCGATCTTCGCCAACATCGTCCTCGCCGACGAGATCAACAGGGCGTCTCCCAGGACCCAGAGCGCCATGCTGGAGGCGATGCAGGAGAAGCAGGTGACCGTCGGTAAGAACACCTACAGGCTCGAAGAGCCCTTCTTCGTCCTTGCCACCCAGAACCCCATCGAGATGGAGGGGACGTTCCCCTTGCCGGAGGCCCAGCTCGATAGGTTTCTGTTGAAGGTCTTCATCGACTACCCGAGTTCCGAGGAGGAGCATGAGATCATGGAGAGGTATACCGGCCACGCCGAGCCCCGGGTTGAGAGGGTGATCACCAGGAGAGAGCTTCTCTCGCTGCAGCAGCTGACGAGGGAAGTTCCCATCTCCGATGACCTGAAGAGGTGGGCGATAAAGGTCGTCATCTCCACCAGGAGCTGGGAGGGAGTCGAGTACGGGGCGAGCCCCAGGGCTTCGATCGGCCTGATCCTCGCCTCCAAGGCGAGAGCTCTCCTAAGGGGGAGAGATTACGTCGATAAAGAAGACCTGGTGGCTATGGCCCATCCGATCCTCAGACACAGGGTAATCCTCACCTTCGACTCCGAGAGGAGGGGCGTCTCTTGCGACCAGATCATATCGGATATTCTGAAATCGATATAGAGGCAGCCGATGGACACAGATTTTCTCGCAGAGCTCGACCGGTTCACCCTCCTCGTCCGAAAGAGGGTATCGACGACCTACACCGGGGCCCGGAGGTCTGTGAAGGTGGGGCGGGGCATAAGCACCGTAGGATACCGGGAGTACAGGAAGGGGGACGACTTCAAGTTCGTCGACTGGAAGGTCTACGGCAGGACCGAGAAGCTCTACGTCCGGGAGCACGAGGAGGAGAGGAGCCTCTCCGTCCACATCCTCCTGGATGCGAGTTCAAGCATGGGATTTGGGGAGAAGTTCGCCTTCGCCTCGATGGTCTCGGTGGGGTTCGCCTACATGGCGATAAAGGAGAACGAGAAGTTTTCGATATCGAAGTTTGGAGAGATGCTGGATCCGGGCGAGACGAAGGGGGGGAGGAGGAACCTCTTCCTCGCCATGGATGATCTCGATCGGACCGCCCCCTCGGGGGGGACGGACTTCAAGAGGATGGCAGAGCAGTTCGATCTATACATCAGGTCGACGAGCCTGGTAGTGGTGGTCTCGGACTTCCTCGACGACGTCGAGAAGCTCATCGCTGGGATCTATAAGCTATCAACCCACGATCTGATCCTGATCCAGATCCTGGACCCGGCGGAGATGGCCCTCGACTTCGAGGGAGACTTGCGGTTCATCGACATGGAGTCTGAAGAGTCGGTGATGACGAGGGTCACCCCGGAGGTGAGGGAAGATTACGTCGAGAGGATGAGGGAACATGGTGCCAGGATCCGGGAGGCATGCAGCGCCGTCGGAGCCGACTTCTTCACTTATTCTACAGATACGCCGATATTCGAAGCCTTCAACGACGTCCACCGCCGGGCGAAGGTGTGGAGGAGTTGAGATGAATCTGGGATACGGCGCCGGCAGCATAAGCCTCGCGATGGTGGGAGACTTTGAATTCGAGGTCGTCCTCCCCAAGGAGATGGCGGGAGCCCCCGATGAGGAGGCGGAGATCGAAAGGGCCCTCGACGAGCCCATCGGCCCTTCCCTTCAGGATTTTGAAGGGTGCAAGAGCGCCGTCGTCATGGCGAGCGACATAACGAGGCCTGCGCCGACGTCCAGATTCCTCCCGCCCCTGGTGAGGCGGCTTGAAGGGATAGGGATATCCGATATACTGATCGTCTTCGGCCTTGGGACCCACCGGAGGATGACGGCAGAGGAGGTGGCCCGGCTCCTAGGCCCCTCCACCACTCTCCCCACCATCCAGCACGATGTAGATCGGTGCGTCGGCATCGGGGAGACCTCCAGGGGAACCCCCGTCGAGATCCTGGAAGAGGTGGCAGGCTCCGACCTTTTGATCGGGGCCGGGAATATCGAGTACCACTACTACGCCGGCTACAGCGGCGGCGCCAAGGCCGTCCTCCCCGGCATCAGCTCCGAGCGGTCGATCAACAAAAATCACGCCATGATGGTCGACCCCCGGTCGAAGTCCGGACGGCTCGACGGTCCGGTCCGCCTCGACATGGAGGAGGCGGCGGAGATAGCCGGTCTTGACCTCATCCTCAACGCCGTCATGAACAGTCGAAAGGAGGTCGTCAGGGCTGTGGCCGGCGACTTCGTCGAGGCTCACAGGAGGGGGGCGACAGCGGTCGACGAGATGTACAGGAGGGTCGTCAGCCCCGCCGAGATCGTCGTCGCCTGCGCCGGAGGAAGGCCCAAGGACATAAACCTCTTCCAGGCCCAGAAGGCGATGGAGAACGCGAGGGACGCGGTCCTGCCGGGGGGAAGCCTCATCCTCGTCGCCGAGTGCGCCGAGGGGTTCGGCCATCCGGTCTTCGAGCGGTGGGCTAGAGAGGCCAGATGCGCCGAGGATTGCGTCGAGCGGTTCGGTCGGGAGTACGAGTTCGGGGGGCATAAGGCGGCCCTGATCGCGAGAGACTCCCTGGATAAGGATCTGATCCTCGTCTCCTCCCTGGGCCCCGCCCTGGCAGAGATGGTCTTCTTCCGTCATGCCAGGAGCCTCGCGGAGGCCCTCGCCATGGCCAGGGAGAGGCAGGGGAAAGACGCCAGGACGATCGTCATGCCCCATGGGGATCTGACGCTGGCGACCGGGGGATGAGGCCTCCGGGATAGGTCCTGGTCTGATAGCCCCCGGTGGAGGCAAAAGGGCGATGAGGGCCGGATCGATCCGACGTCCCTCATCGTCGGCGGTCCCGCCACCCACCCTCATGGGAGGGAGGCGGCGGGGATATCAGAGCGGCTTTCTGCATAAAAACGCCCTTAGACGGTATCGTCCTCCTCCGATGAGGAAGTCATCGTAGGAGTCTTCCATCCACTTCTGGCGGAGTTCAAGTCCGAGATCTTCCAGTAGAGATAACCAGACCGTCGATGGAAAGAGGCCCTGTCTGTGGAGGTCGCAGATCACCTCCAGCTCGTCCTTGCGGCGGATCAGATAGACGAGGACGGCTTCATAGATCGCCGGATCAGACCAGGACCTTTGATTCTTCTCAAATATGGTCACCTGCAGATCCCCCTCCGACCCGGCATATGCGAAGTTGTTCTCCATGAACTCTTCGCCGACGAGGGCTACGATGAGGAGGACCCCGCCCGGCCTGAGGTGTCTGTTCGCCGTCGAGATCGCCCTTTGGAGGTCTTCTTCCGTCGTCATATATCCGATGCTGTCGGGGATGGCGACGGCGTCGAAGGTCTCATTCAGCGATAAATTTCGCATGTCGCCCTGGATGTATCGAACCTCGGGGTTGAGCTTCCGCGCTATCTCTAGCATCCCCTCGCTGACGTCGACGCCCGTCACAACAAACTCCCTCTTGAATGTAAAATCATTGAACCCCGCCCCACAGCCGAGATGAAGGAGCGTCTTCACCTCGACCCGGGAGTTTGAGCGGATCAGCTCACAGAAATACTCGGTCTCTTCCCTGGCGTCCTCGGGAGATGAGACCACCGTATCCGTCCAGGCGAGTTCACCGTAGGCCAACCATTGTGATCTTTCCATCCGCCTCTCTCCAGACCTCGATCTGGGTGGCCGACTCAAAAGAGATTTCGGCCATCGCTCATCTGGGATCCTTTGCAGATTCTTTACCTGCTTAGCGCAGATATGCCACCTACACTCTAGGGCTCGGTGAGCCTGACCGCCTCCTTGAACAGTTCTTTCTTGGCGATGTCCTTCAATGTAGAACTCATCTCTTGAGTAAGATTGAGATACCATGTCTTGATCCCATGCCCGAACTTGACCTCGACGTCATCCACGGGACCCAGAAGTTCGTCACCTCGCCTTTCACCACAGCGGGGAGCGCTTGTGCCAACCCGGGCGTCGGCCCCCCCAGGGTCGACGACGTCGTCGGGGTCGTCAAGGCGTACATGGCCCGGGTGGTAGGGGGGGCGGCCATGCCCACGGAGCTGAAAGACGAGGTCGGCGCTCACCTCAGCAAGATCGGCTAAGAGTTTGGCACCACCACCGGCCGGCCGAGGAGGTGCGGGTGGTTCGATGCGGTCCTGGCCAAGAAGTCGATGTACCTCAACGGCTACACCAAGCTTGCCATAACGAAGCTGGACGTCCTGGGGGGCCTGGACCCCATCAAGATCTGCATAGGCTACGAGCTGGACGGCCAAACCCTGTCGTACCCGCCGGAGAGCACTGTCGAGTTCGCACGCTGCAAGCCGGTATATGAGAGGTCAAAGGCTGGACCGAGGATATCACCGGAGCGAAGTCCTACGGGGCGCTGCCGGGAGCCGTCCGGGATTACGTGGAGAGGATCGAGGCGCTCCTGGGGGTCAGGATCACCATCGTATCGCTGGGGCCCGGAAGGGAGCAGACGGTGAGGAGAGGGTGAGGGGGCGGCTGGGGACGCCCTAATTTTTGCCCCAATATTATTACTTTTGAAATATACTCCCTGCGGCGCTGAGGCTTAGGGGCTTCCTGGCTGGGAATTGGGCGGTGGTATACGGGCGACGATTCTATTATTGCGCATCAGCTCCGCAAGTAATAAATGTCCGAAATTTAAACTTGGTCTGAGGAATTGTTATGGCGATCGACAAAAAGCCGTTGGAATCGGTCGAAGAAAGCGATTTACAGAATTTACTAGAAAACCAAGTTACTGAGAGCAAGATTCTCGATTATAAAGCCGGCATTTCGCATTAACGGTTTGAACGCTCATTAATTTTCCCGCTATCGATTTTTTGAGAATCGATATCATTCGACGCATTATCATGGTCGGATCAGGCTAGCGCCATAAAGACTTAGAATATAATAAGCGCTTTTTTATAAGAAATCAAATTGTTAACACGATGTTAACAGATTCAACAGAAATTATTATTAACAATAATTGAGAAGCAAATTTGATTTCATGCACATTTAGATAAGCTTAATATTCTAGATTTTCCATAGCCTACCTGCGAAATGCCGG
>JARFPK010000091.1 GCA_029167045.1 Candidatus Methanocrinis natronophilus | reverse complement strand
ATAGAGGTGGTAGGTCGGGGGGGGGGAAACCTGCCCGCGTCCCTCGATCCTCCGGGTGGGGGCCGGGGTTTTCGACCTGACGGCGCCGCCCTCCCTATCGGTCGGGCGGTTTTGCGGGGATCGACGGGCTGGAGCTGTTTCTACGATTTTGATCACTCGAATCCGGCCCTCCCTTCCGGCTCGATGATCTGCGATCCTCTTCGCTCTCGCCATGAAGCCGCCTTGGGATCGGGAAGCGAAACCGATAGACTAAGCCGACCGGTTACGACAGGGGGATGGAGAGATCTACAACTCCCGCAGTCATTTTGATTGAGTTAGAGGAGCTGGAAAGCAGGCTACAGAGGAAGCCCCCAGCAAAATTTCTGCCCAAAAAATGCTCGATTTCTAGAAAACCCCCAGCTCTTCATACTAACTTTCGAGAGCACCAAAATTCGGTACTATAAAGACTTGGGACGTAATATAAGAGTGCTGGGAGGCCTAGCCCTGAAGGCCACGCCAATAGGGTCGAATCTCTGGGCTATAAAGGACGGTTAAAGGATCTCAGTTACCTTGTAGAGGACTACGGCGCAGAAAGCCACTACCAGGGGAAATATCGCCAGGTTGAAGGACAACTTCAGACGCTCGTTCCAGAGCTTCGAGGCTGAGAGTATCTCAGAGGCGCTGAGAAGGATGATAAGACAGATGACCGAGGCTACGCTTATCTCCGCTAACCCGACGGTGCTGAACATGGATACCGTTGAAGACATCGCCGACGACATGGACGAAGACATCGTAGACGACATCATCGATGAGATCATTATTTTAGCTCCTCCGCTTAGCTTCCCTCGACTACCGTTCGGCTTCCTTTGGAAGTCCTAGCTGGTCTAATTTTGATCATAATGTATAAGTACTTTTCCGCCCTCCAGGATTGAAAGGACTTGGAAGGTATTCCTATGAGTCATTTGAGGGAGATTTTAGGAGTCTTGATTATAGGGGTCTTCATAACGGCGACAGCGGTCGCCGCCGATAATCCCAGGGGATATTACCTGAAGAACGAGCATACGTTCGAGCAGGACGTGGAGGGCGAGGGGTTCGCCATGGTATATCAGAAGGTGAACACTAAAACCCTCCAGCTGAAAAATTTCATGCGCGGCAGCGGTACCATGGACGCCGCGACTCTGATAAACTCCAGACAGAGTAGTGGCACTGCTTGGAAATATACAAAAGCAAAGGGATGGGAGAAAGAAACGAAAGAATCGGGGAATATATCCTTCGTAGAGCAGAACGAGATGACATACTCTCCGATGACGATGGTCTACGGGACCGGATGGTATGAGAGAAACCCCATCGTATACAACTCCAAGCTGAAGGAGAGGACCGAGGCGAAGAGCTACCAGGAAGGGGTTTCTATGGTCCACCAGATTGAGTACGCCTCCGCCTTTAGGAAGGATATCGGAGTCGACCTCGAATGTGTAGAATCGACCAGAGCAGACGGACCTAGAGGTTACGGCCTTGCGCGGATGAAGATCGAAGAAGAGGTTGTGGAGGGTGTCGTCCACATCGGCCAGCTTTTGACTGAACCTGACCCCGAGAAACGAAGCTGGGAGCACGGCTGGAAGAACCCCCTCATCGAGATCGACGAGAACTACCACGGAACCTTCAGGATCGTCAAAAATATGGAGGTTCGTATTGATAAGGGCAGGCCCTCCATAGCCAAGGACTGGCTCTCCTGCTGCTTCGGCGGCTATGACTCCATCCACGCCGACGATAAGATGGGGCTTGAGAAGGAGGTCTTCGACTCTACTTGTCGGGACGTCGCTTGGGGGAAGGCTTGGGAGGATAAGTCCAAAGAGCAGCCTCTCTAGTTTCACGATGGTCTAAAGTAGAGCGGCGCATGGCCATTATCGCCGGCGCCACTCCCTCCAATTTATTTTTTCCTATGCACCAAATCTTGATTTTGCCCTGCCTTATTTCTCTTCGCCCATCGATAGCCCCCCTAAGCTGATCTCGTCGAGGGCGAAGGATCCGCTGACCGCTTTGGCCTTTATCGAGTAGTCGCCGGAGGGAAATCCGGTGGTGTCGATGGCGAGGCTGAACTTGCCGTCGATGATCAGCTTCTTTTCCATCGTCATCGTCAGGTCGACGAAGGTCGCATCTTCTGCGACGTCTCCGAAGATCTTGGCGTGGTAGCTCCCCGGCGAGATGAGGTCGGTCTCGGCCGTCGCCTGGCCGTCGTCTCCGGCCTGGACCTGGGTGGTGACCCAGGTTCTTATCCGTTCTCCCTGGGGCTTTTTGAGGCCGATGTTGAGATTTTTAACCCCTTCGGCGGTGACGGTGAAGTTGTTTGGCTTATTGGGCATGAAGATCCCGGGAAGGTCGAAGGAGTAGCCGGTCTTCGAGGCTTTGACGGTCAAAGGTGTTGATATCGGCGGGATGTTGATATCCACGATGTCGTAGCTGTACCTGCCGGAGGTGACAGGAATTTGGTCCCTGATGGTGAAGGTGACGAGAAGCTCGCCGCGGCCGGTCCCCGAGATGATCTTCTCGGAAGGAGATAGATACGAAAAGTCAGAGAAGTTGTAGGCTTGGGTCCTGTAGGCCGTGGCCACGTATTCGCATATCGTCTGGCCCGATTCGGCGGAGCCCGAGGAGAGGACGACCTTCTTCAAGAGGTAAGGGCCGTCGTGGCCGCTCCTCTCGATCGTCTTGCCGTCGAACTCGAGGATCATATTGTGAAGGCCGGGCTCGAATATACCATGATCTATCGACCAGACCACCTCTTCGCCCTCCTGGGTATAGAGAAAGCCCATGAGGCTGTACTCTCCGGGAGCCGATACCATGACCTCCGCTTCGACGACCAGAAGGTCGTAGAGGCCGTCGCCATCAACGTCGACGGCCTGGTCGGAGTAGTTTGTCGTCAGTTTGGCGCATTTGGCGTCCCCGTCCCCGAAGGCTGTTGGTAAGAGGAGGAGGAGGGCCAGGAAGACCATGGCGAGGTAGAATAAAGGAGAGGATAATTTCGGTATATCTTTGTTGGGCATTTTGATCACCATAAGGGGCGATGGGGTTGTCTTCGAAGGGGTATCGAACGGTGGCGGGGGCGTGGCCGCATCTGAAGGAGGGTCGAAGGGTAGCCGGTCGTCGTCGAAGCCGGGTAGGTTGCCGTCCTCGGAAGAATCGGCGCAGACCTTTTCGATCCCATGGACGAAGGGGAGGTGGAGGGGCCCTGCCCGCCGGTCCCGCCCCTTATCCAGGTGGCGCAGGATCGCGATATTAGCAGTCCCCTCCAGCAACTCAGGTATCGGTGGTCGCCGACTCTCGTCTATTGGTCCCGGGTCTCTAAGGCGGAGCCTTCGTTCCGGCCTCAATAACGGATCTCA
>JARFPK010000090.1 GCA_029167045.1 Candidatus Methanocrinis natronophilus | reverse complement strand
GACAGTCCCAGGCCATGCAACCGGCGCCCAGGCAGGACCGCGCCACGAAGGGGCAGGCCCGGGCCTCTGCATCCACCTCTCCAGGATCCGTCATCGTCTCCTCCACCTCGCCAGGGAACGGCCCTGAGATCTCGATCATCTATTCTGCCTGATCTTATATCAGCGTTCTGGAGCATCGCAGGAAATCTTCGATATAATGGTCAATTTTTCTTCACCGTCCCGATGCAGGCTACAGGGATATACGGCATGAAATTGGAGTTTCATGGGACAAAAATAGGATTATAATCGGCATAAATCTTGGCATTTATCAATTCTTATACAAAATGATTTATAATCATGCTAATTCTCCGTCTCGGCAAATTCTACCAGCAGGAAAAGATTTTAAATAACATGCAGACCAAAATAGTTTTTCAGTTCTGTATCGCGGACGGACAACAGATCCATAAACAGGCCCTATTTACATACCATCTTCTTGGAGATGGTTTGGGGCGGTCCTGGCAAAAGATCCCGGTAGGGAATCTTCTTCGGATCTCCGTCCGGATGAGGAGGTTTGGATATTATGAATAGACCCTTAACCGCGGCGATCCTCGCCCTATTTTTACTGGCATCGCCGATCTTTGCGGCCGACGCCGCCTCAGCCCAAAAGATGCCCGTTCTGGAGATGAAGCCTGGGACGATGGAGGTCATGGAGAGGTTCTTGCCGATATACTACGCCGACGGGGGCGATCCAAAGGGATCGATATACCACGCCGCCAGCAGCACTTCTCCTGACAACGTAATCTATACGAGGCCTTCGGAGAGGCTCTACAGCTTCGCCTTCCATCCGGGGGTCCCCGAGAAGCTCTACTACGCCAACGCCAACGAATATAACATCTACAGGTCTGACGAGACCGGCTCCGGTTGGTCCGCTGAATCGGTCTTCTTCACCCACAGGACTTACGTCCGGGATATAGCCTTCGCCTTCGACCGGAGAGGCGAGCTCGGCCTATACTTCAGCGAGGCGACGGGCGCCGGCGGCGACGGGACGATCTATAGAATAGACGGCGCCTCCGCCACCCCCTTCTACACCGTCAGGCTCGCCGACGTCGATGGCTTCTGGTCCGGGCACTTCGCCTTCGACTACGAGGGAAACCTCTACCTCAGCTCGGGAAACCGGGTTCCAGCCAGCATATACCAGGTCGCTGCCGGGACGGGAGCGGTGACCAGGATCTTCGAATCGAGGGATAGCTCCATAGCCGGCCTCGTCTACCGGGACGGCCGCCTCTACTACGCCGACTGGCGCCAGAACATCTACCGCCTCGACCCCGCGAGCGGCACGAGGACCCTCTACTACACCAACCCCGCCAGGGTCTGGCTCTCCGACGTAGGCTTCAAGGAGAGGAGAGAAGCCGCCGGGAGCAGGCCGACGGCGGCAAGCTACCTGCGGCTCGCGACCATACCGACCGCACCAGTCCAGAAGGTCCTGACGCCCATATGAACCGGGGATGCCTGCCTATACCCATCCCCGCCACTTTTTTTTATCGATGTTCTAATTCGCCCCCCTGTTCCAGCCCGGAGGATTTCTCGCCCACCTTTCGCCCAGCGCCTCAGGGCCGGGAACGGCAGAAGGACTGATGAAAAAAGTCATGGTTTCGACCTTATGGCAATTAAGATAATTATGACAGGATAGAATGCGGGATATTGGCCTAAAATAATTAATCTAAAATAATCGGTCTAATAAAACGTCCCGGCGCAGCGGAGAGCTGCGCCGACCATTCTGGCGATCAGAGATAGATAAGATTTCAGACCTTGTGGGCTATGGCGAACTTTCGCATAACCCTGTCGATAGTTATGCTGACTTTGTCTCCGACCTTCGTTTCTGGGACGAAGATCACAAAGCCCTCAACCCTAGCTATGCCGTCTCCCTGCCTCGATATATCCTCGATCTCAACTTCATACGTCTTTCCAGCTTCAACGGGCGCAGAGCTTGAAAAGCCGCCGCTGCTATAAGAACCTCGATTATCTCCGTACACAAACTTCACATCCATTTTGCGAAAAACCGTGAAAACAGCCTCGCACGGTGGCTGAGAACGACCAGGGTTTATTTAAACCTATCCCCGGTCCCCGGTGGGAGATCTCGCTGGATACGAGCTTTCCCCCCCTCCCTGCGCATCTCGCAGACAATGCTCATAGATCATCTCGGATCTCTTGGTGTCCAGGTTACTTGTCGGCTCGTTCCCGATGACGATCGACGGATCGCCGGCCAATTCCCTGGCCACCGCCACCCTCTGGTTCTGGTCTCCGGAGAGCTGGTTGGGCCTGTTTTGGAGCCTGTCGCCGATAGCCCCACCTCCTGGAGGAGGGCTATCGCCCTATCCCTCGCCTCTTTCCTGTCGACCCCCGCGATCAGAAGGGGCATCATGACGTTCTCGACGGCGTTAAACTCCGGGAGTAGGTGGTGAAACTGGAATATGAGCCTCGCCCTCTCCGCCGGGGTCGCCTTAGATATATGTTCCCCCCTTCAGCCAGATCTCCCTGGAGGTGGGGGTGTCCAAAAGGCCGATCATGTTCAGAAGGGACGACCTGCCGCTGCCGCTGGGGCCCACGATCGATAGGATCTCCCCTCCTCGAAATCGTCAGGTCGACGTCGTCCAGGGCCACCAGCTCGATGCCGTCTCCGTATACCTTCCGCAGCTTCTTGATCTCGATGATGTTGCTCAACTTCGGAGGCGACAGGGAGGAAGGATGATCCTTGCAGACCAGAAAGCCCATCAGAACCCTGGGGGCGGCAGAGACGGTGAGCCTGAGATCCGCCGCCTCTGCCGGTCCATCGAGATCCTGGAGGAGGAATACGGGGTCCCCCAGAGCCGGGGGCTGGGTCCCATCGACATCCTCGTCCAGACGATCCTTACCAGAATACCACCTCCGCCAACGCACATCGGGCCTTCGATAACCTCAAGAGGAAGTACCCCGACTACGGTCCGCTCCTCGCCGCCTCCGATGAGGAGGTCGCTGGACTGATCCGCTGCGGAGGGCTCGCCAACATAAAGACCCGGAGGATCAAAGAGGCGCTGGATAAGATAAGGGAGATGAAAGGCGGGAGGGAGATCGAGGAGGCTGGGGAAAGGAAGGAGGAGGGCGGAGAGGCGGCCGGATATGACGCGACCAGGACGGCCGATCCCATTGAGCTAGACTTCCCGGCGGGCCTGGACCCCCAGGAGGCCCGCAAATACCTCCTCACCCTCCCCGGGGTCGGCCCCAAGACCGCCGCCGTCCTTCTCCTCTTCGGCTTTTCCATGCCCTTCATCCCCGTCGACACCCACGTCAACCGCTTATCCCGGAGGACGCCACCATCGATGAGGCGGAGAGGGTCCTGGAGGAGATCACACCCCAGGATAAGAGGTGCTCCTTTCACGTCAACCTGATACGCCACGGAAGAGCGGTCTGCAAGGCCCGCTCGCCCCTCTGCCCCAACTG
>JARFPK010000089.1 GCA_029167045.1 Candidatus Methanocrinis natronophilus | reverse complement strand
TTTTTCTTCCACTCTGGCAGCAAGTAGTGAGTCTCATACTTAGATATGGATTTACCTTCTTGTTCGAAAGAGTTTTTCCGGTATGCTAAAGTCTCGTTATAGGTCCATCTGCACAGCTCCAAGGTCTCTTCCATCTTAGACCGCTGTGCTTTTGTCGGATAGATCCTATATTTGAAGGCTTTAAGCATTATACTCACTTATGCTGCTATAGTATTTAAAGATTCGCGGCTTAAGGCGGGGTACGATTCATCCCCGGCCTAAAGACCGGGGTTTTCTCTACCCCTGCACCCCGCCGCTATAAATATTCGATATATTCGGGATCTATGGGCTCTGCAACGATCTCTCTCGCATAAACGGATATGGAGGAGGGGAAGGAGCAGGTGGAACGGACGAAAAAAGGAGGGAGATTATGGAGGGCAATGGGAGGATCAAGAGACGGATTCGGCGGCCCAGGAGGTCAGATCTCCCAGGCCGCTATAACCTTCTCGATGTTTATATAGTCTCTTCTTCCCTTCGTCTCCAGCACCAGGACGCCGTCGGCTGAGCCGACGACCCTGCCCCGGAGGCGCTGGTTTCCCTCTCCTCCGAAGTAGACCTCGATCTCCTTGTTGTAGAGATGCTCAGATACAAATTTGTCCATCACGAGCCATCACCTCAATTACGCTCTTTGATAATAACGTGGGCTTAAACTAGATATAATTTATGGTTATTCCCTGAATTAAGCCTAAAATCAGAAAAATCAAGCCAAGAATTAAACCAACTTGATTAAAACTTATTTACTAGGATCAACTGGAGTTGTTGATCTAAAAATCTTTCGTCAAGTCAGATTGAGTTTAGACGGAGGGCGGGAAAGGAGGGCGCCTTTCGGGAAGATAACCCGACCGGCTTCCGTTTAGAGGACCGCCCTCCGACTCTCGTCTCCGGCCCCTACTCCCTGGACCCTCATCCTCCGACCTTCGCCCTGCCAGATCCTGAGAAGGTCTCCGAGCCCCGCGGCTCCCCCCTCCCGGCCCTTCCGATCGGATCCTCGTCGGCGTCCCTGACGATGTAGCCGGCTCTGGGGAGGATGGTCTCCTTCAGCTTGGGTGTCCTGGACGATGCCGGTGGTGCAGGTCTATCCTTGGTGGGCCTAAGATCTCCTCTCCCGCAGGTCGGGCTTTCCCGCCTATTTATAAGACCCCGACCCTCATGCCTCTCCTTCTTTTTGTCGGTAGCATCTACCCTTTCTCCGCAGCCCCGTACCGTCCGGCCCCCGTCACCATCCCTCTGAGCCTCGGGACCTCGTCGAGAAGCTCTTCCAAGGATAGAACCTCTCCATCGAGGTCCAGGGCGAGGGCACCCCGGGGCCCCAGGGCGACGACCGCCTTCGCCCTCTTCATCCCGACGAAGGAGCCCCCATCCCCTCTGACCATCGAGGATGAATGGAACTCCCAGATGGGGACGAGGGTGACCTCGCCGATCTTCACGGGGTCGTCTGCCCCCAGCTTTCCAAGATTCACCCGATCACCATTTATCTATAGTCGCGTTTTTGTACAAAAATGGTGAGGGTGAGCAGATGGTAGACGATCTCAGCGGAATAGAGCCCCGGATACTCTGGGGTCACTTCAATGAACTTAGGAAGATACCCCGATGTTCCAAGGACGAGGGGAAGGCGGCGGAGTACGTCCTCTCCTTTGGGAGGCGGCTTCGCTTCGATTCTGAAATGGACAGCGCCGGAAACGTCGTCATAAGAAAGGCCGCTACCCCCGGGAGGGAGGCCTCCCCAGGAGTCCTCCTCCAGGCCCACCTCGACATGGTCTGCGAGAAGAACAGGGACACCGATCACGATTTTTTGACCGACCCCATAGATGTCATCGTCGAAGGAGGTTTCGTCTCAGCCGTCGGGACGACCCTGGGCGCCGACAACGGGATCGGGGTCGCCGCCGCCCTCGCCGTCCTCGAAGACTCCGAAGCGGTCCACGGACCCCTAGAGCTCCTCTTCACCGTCGATGAGGAGGACGGGATGTCTGGAGCGAAGGGGCTGGAGGTGGGGCAGATCTCGGCGAAGATGATGATCAACCTGGACACCGATGACCCCCACGCCGTCTACGTCGGCTGCGCCGGCGGTGAGACCTCTAACCTGCGCCTTCCCGCCGGATGGGTCCGGCCCGACCAGGCCGGATCGGTGGCCTTCGAGGTCTCCTTCCGGGGGCTCGCGGGAGGCCATTCCGGCGTCGACATCCACCTGGAGCGGGGTAACGCCATCAAGCTCCTCGGCCACCTCCTCTGGGTCGCCGGGGAGAGGACTCCCTTGGGCCTCTCCTCCCTCAGGGGCGGGGAAAAGCATAACGCCATCCCGAGGGAGGCGGAGGCGGTCGTCGTCGTCCCTGGGGATGCGGCGGAGGCCTTCCGCTCCCTGGTCGAGGAGATGGGCCGCGCCCTCAGCGACGAGTATCGCAGGACCGATCCGGGGCTCTCGGTGGCGATCACGCCCGGGGAGATGCCGGCGAAGGTCGCAACGCCGGAGGGGTCGAGGAGGGCGATCGGCCTCGTCGTCGCCCTCCCCAGCGGCATCCTCCGGTGGAGCCCCGAGATCCCCGACCTCGTCGAGACCTCGACTAACCTCTCCGTCGCTTCCGCCGGAGAGGAGGAGATCTTCCTCCAAGCAGCCTCCCGGTCGTCGTCGAAGGTAGGCCTCGAGGCGACGACGGCCACCATCCGGGCGGCCGCGGCCCTGGCTGGCGCCCGAGTCGAGAGGGGGGATCGGTATCCTGGGCGGCTCCCAGACCTCGACTCGGCGCTTCTTTCTGCCTGCAATGCGGCCCATCGGGACCTCTTCGGCCGGGAGCCGGAGGTGAAATCGATCCACGCCGGCCTAGAGATGGGGATCCTCGGGGAGAAGTTCCCCGAGATGGATATGGTCTCATTAGGGACGACTATCGAGCATCCCCACTCCCCGGCGGAGAGGGTGAAGATCTCGGCGGTGGCGGAGTTCTACAGATTCCTTCTCGCGGCTCTGGAGAAGGTTTCGGAGATGGAGGGGACGGATTAGAGGGGGCCTGGAGGGGTAAGATGGCGGCGGCGACGATCCGAAGAGATGTCACGAAAATATCAGCAGGATGCCCCCGACTTCAGTCGGGGGAGGAATAGCGCGCCTACTCCCGCTTCTCCTTGGCACCTAAATGTTCATATCCACAGATTTTATATGTCTATACACGTGATGCAGATGCTCAAGGTCAAACTTGAACCGACCCCAGAACAGGTTCAAGCTATTCGCGAGACGATGCATCAGTTTAACACCGCCTGCAACTTCGTGGCTGACAAAGCGTTTGAGCTTCATACCGCCAATAAGATCAAGCTTCAGAAGGTCGTCTATTATCCGATTCGGGAACAATTTAACCTCTCCGCTCAGATGGCGGTCAGAGCTATCTCTAAGACCTGCGAAGCCTACAAGAGAGATAAATCGATCAAACCGACCTTCGATCCTGACGGATCTGTCGTCTACGATC
>JARFPK010000088.1 GCA_029167045.1 Candidatus Methanocrinis natronophilus | reverse complement strand
CGCCCCGTGGGCGCGGCTCGGTCCATCATTGGATTATCTTCCTGGTAAGGACGAGGAAGATGGTTGATATCGGCGATTTCATTTACTCGGTTAGCTTCTTTCTGACCTCTTTGAATTCGTCGGCACTGCAACCTCAATTGGTTGATATTCTTTGATACTGATAAGTCAACCGCCCCCCAAACGACCAATCATGGTCGGTCAAACCACATCTCTTCGCAGGGGGTGTTCTTTCTTTTCCTTCCCAAGGGATCCAAGCTTAGCAGGGACCAATGCCCTCTGCAAAAGTTAAAATGGGCAAAGTAGAGTGTCATTTGTTATCAAGCTCAGAAATCTTCTTTGAGAAGCCGATGGTATATCACCTTCTTTTTGACTTTCCTGATAGCTTCTCTTGCTTTGTACTTTATAACCTGAGCGTACCTCAGATCAGCATCTGGCACCAACTTTGGCTTTCTTGGCCGTCCTCTCCTTCCCGTCTTTGGAAAGGCGACCACCTTTCCATATGATTTCAGCAACGCCCTGGTGTAGAACTTCAAACCATCAGAAACAAAGAGCGGCATCGATCATGTACCACTTACGTTCCCCTAACGCATGAGCGACCACAAGACAGGATTCTGATGCAAAGCCTACCCAGACCCAGGTCCCATCGTCTTCATACGCTTCCATTCGCGGTACTTGTTTTTTTACAAAGGTCCAAAGCTCGTCAAGCTCGACCTTTGAGACGACTATCTCCTTCATGAGAGCTTTGTTTACCTCTTCGCTCTCTTCTGCAGCCCTCGAAAGCCAACGCCTCACTGCGAAGAAGTGATACCGATCTTCCGGACGGCGAAGCTAGACGAGACGGACCTCCCGCTTATCCTTCACCCGATCATGGAGCCTCTTGTCGAGGGTGAGAAGCGGCAGACGCTCCCGCTCCGCCGCCGCGAGAAAGAGGGAATCATAGAAGGATATCTCATCGGTGACTGCGATTTCGAAGGCCTCGACCAGAAGGTCGGAGGAGTTGAGGATGGTGGAAGTGGTGGCGATGAACTCACGAAAGTCCCGGAGAGCGTCCAGAGCCGTCTCTTTATCCTCGCCGGAGAAGGTGACCCTCTTCCAGGCGACGTTCCCCACCTCGGCGACCGCCAGGTCCAGAGTTATCGGGTCGTACTCGGCCGCGATCTTCAGGGACCGAGGGGAGGCCTCCTCTTTGAAGAAGATGGCTGCGATGACGCTGGAGTCGAAGACCGCCCTATCTCGCATCTCTGTCCTCTCTTATCATCGATGCTGCGCCCTGGCGGCACTCGATCTGCTCATTCCAGCGGGCCTCTGCGCGGTCCAGGAGGCTCTTCTTCTTTTTATCCCGGACCATCGCCTCCACCATCTCTCTGATCTCGGCCTGCCAGTCAACCTCCCTCATCTCGTCCATCATCCGCCGGACGTCGCTCTCCAGACGGATGCTGTAAACTGATGTTGACATGAGATTATGTTTACAACGATTGAATATAAGCTTATTGACGAGAACGGGGCTTTGAAACCTCCCGATCGGCTGGATATGCTATCGGCGACCGTTGGCTGACCGTTGGATAAGTCTTCACCGCTTTGGACCTTTTTGGACCTTTTTAACCCTTTTTGGACTTAATACCTCAATAGCGCCCCCACCCCCTCTCCCGAGGCGAGGCAGGGGTCCTCCTCGACGAACTCCACCTCGGCGTCGGTCCTCTCCGCCAGCTCGTAGAGCTCATTGATGACGTCGACGGTCGAGGTGGGGCCCCCGCAAATAGGGCATTCCGGCGGCCTCTTCTTCGCCTCCAGGGCCTCGCACCTCTCGCAGATCCAGCCCGGGACGGAGGCGTCCTTGAGGAGGACGAGGACGCTCACCCTTCCTTCCGCCAGGGCCGACTTCGTCGCCTCGATCCCCCGGACCGCCAGACCGCCCCTCAGGATCTCGGAGCGGAGCTCCTCCGCCCGTTCTTCCGACCTCTCCCTCTCGTCGGCGAGGGCGATCTCGTTTCCCGCCTCGAGCAGCTCCCTCTTGGTGGCGTCGATGGAGAGGTCGACGACCCCCAGGACCCTCTTGCCCATATCGGCGGGGAGGATCTCCAAAAGCTGGCTCTTGGCGGTGCCCGGCCCCGCCACCACCAGCCCCCTCGTCTCCTGGCCGGTGCATGACTCCAGGAGGTCCTCGGCCACCTCCGAGAGGAAGGACTTTATCGCCCCCTTCCGGAGGCGGTTGAACCTCATCTGGGACCAGCCCCCCTTCTTGTGCTTGTTCATCAGGTCGGAGGAGAGTCTTCCAACGGCCTCCGGGACGTCGGATCGGACGCAGAAGAACCGGGCCTCCCGGGAGTCGAGGAGGAGGAGGCCGTAGTCCAGATAGTCGTCCCGCAGCTTCGCCAGGGGGAGGAGGAAGGAGGAGGTGTCCAGGACCATCGTCCGATCGGGCTCGACCCCGATCCTGTAGACTTGAAGGAGGGAGGCGGGGGCCGAGGCGAAGACGATCCTCCCCCTCTCACCGGGGACGGGTTTCCACAATAGTCGGTCTTCGACGACTTCCATCGTCTCTCGAAAAGACTCTTTCAGATCCCCAGAGAGGGCTTCCTCCATCGCCTTCGCCCTCCTTGCGACGAAGGTGCGGTTTTCGTCCCGATCCTCCCCCGAGGAGGTGGGGAGGTAGACGGAGAGGTATACGTCCCTCTCGTTGCGAAGCTCTGCCAGCTCCCGGATATCGATCTTCGTCACCGGGGTCAGGACCATCTCATCGACCATCTCAAACTCGCCGCCGCTCTCCATGGAGCCGTTACTGGCCTGGGAGGAGAAAAGAGTTTCCCGTAGCTTTGAAGCCGTCGAAGAGAGGGGGGGCGGGAAGATCGGATCAGCCCTCGGGGGTGGGAGGAAGCTCCCTCTTATGCTTTGCGCCCTCGATCCTTCTCAGGATCAAGGCGAGCTTATCTTCCCCGAACTCCGCCGCCAGATCCTCGCTCCCCCTCCCTTCCTCCAAGGACCGGAGGATGGCGTCGGCGTCCTGGTAGGTGATACCGAGCTCCTCCTCGTCGGTCTGGCCGGGCCAGAGGCCAGCGGTCGGCGCCTTCTCGAGGATCCGGTCGGGGACGCCCAGGCTCCTCGCGAGATCCTTCACCTCGTCCTTGAAGAGGCCTGCTATGGGGAGGAGGTCGGCTGCGCCGTCGCCGAACTTCGTCGAGTAGCCGAGCATGATCTCAGTCCTGTTTCCTGTGCCTAGGACGAGGCGGTGGAGGAGGTTGGCGTGCCAGTATAGGATCGTCATCCTCACCCTCGCCTTGAGGTTACCGTTCACCACCCGCGGAGCCCCGGCAGCCGGGAGAGCCTCGAAGTACCCTCCCAAGACCCCCGATATATCCATCTCCGCCGACTCGACCCCCAGGATCGATGCGACCTCTCTTGCGTCCTCCACGTCTTCTGGCGGGGTCACCCCCGCCTCGGGGAGGAGGAGGGCGAAGACCCGGTCCGGCCCCAGGGCCCGGGCGGCGAGGAAGGCTACGGTCG
>JARFPK010000013.1 GCA_029167045.1 Candidatus Methanocrinis natronophilus | reverse complement strand
TAGGTTACGTTGGCCAGAGACTGTATTTGTTTCCTGAGTTTTACGAGAAGCTTCCCGTCGAGAGGTTGCTCGGTGAAGGTGTCACCGCCGCAGACGTGAACGATGATGGCCTCGGCAGGACCCTTGATGCGATTTACGCTTACGGTCCGACCGAACTCTTCAACGAAATCGCTCTGAAGGTCATGAGCCAGCTGGATCTCGGAGTTCAACGGCTTCATGCTGATACTACGAGCTTCAGCGTCCAGGGGGATTACGAGGGGCCAAGCGGTCGAAACGCTATCGAGATAACCCTTGGCCATTCCAAAGACGGCCGGATGGACCTGAAACAGTTCGTACTGGGATTGGTGACAAACCAGGACGGCATACCTCTTTTTGCCAAGGCCCATTCGGGCAATGCGTCAGATAAAAACACTATCATGGAGTCGTTCCTGAAGATCAAGAACGGGCTACATCTGGACGATGCCGCCTATTACATAGCAGATAGTGCGGTCTACAGCGAGAAAAATATCCGGCAGCTTGGAACTGAAACTCTATGGATAACTCGCGTGCCTGCAACGCTGAACGAGTGCAAACAGCTGATAGATAGCGATCTTGATATGGTCGAATGTTTCGATCCCAGGTACAAGTGTTTCTCGACATCTTCAAACTATGGAGATATACTCCAAAAGTGGGTCGTTTATCAGTCTGAGCCGATGCAGGCGAGGATGGAGAAGACATTTGAAAAACGGCTCGAAAAAGAAGATCGGCAAGCGGGGAAAGACCTCGCAAAACTTGGACGTCGCGAGTTCGCATGTGAGGCAGATGCGATAAAAGAAGCTGAATTATGGATAGCTAAGCTTCCGTTACACAGATTCAAGGATTTATCGGTAAAATCAGTGTTCAAAAAGGCGGAAAAGAAAAGGGGTCGGCCTAAGAATGGAGAAAAGCTCATCGAGGTCCATCTAATCGAGGCCGAGATAGAATTGGATTATGATAAGGTATTAAAAAAGAAATCAAAGCTAGGAAGGTTCATTTTAGCCTCTAATGACCTCAATATAGATCCTGATACCATTCTAAGCTACTATAAAGGGCAGCAAAAGGTTGAAAGAGGGTTCAGATTCCTCAAAGATAAGAGCTTCCGCGTGGCGGAGGTCTATCTCAAAAAAGAAGAGCGGATTGAAGCTCTTGCCATGATAATGGTCCTGACTCTCATGATATATTCTATCGCGGAGTGGCTGATAAGAAAACGGATGCGAGAGACGGGAGAGACCGTGCCTAACCAGCTGAAGAAACCGACCCAAAAACCAACGTTCAAGTGGATAGCTTTTCTGTTCATGGGGGTTGCTGAAGTTACAGTGTGGATAAAAGGTGAAACGCATCTGAGGATAGCGAATCTGAATGATAATCTTATTAAGATTATTCGACTATTAGGACGGGATTGTGAAAAATACTACGGATTGGAGGGTTGATGCGGAAAGCCAGGGAGAACCCACCGATGAAGATATCGCTCTGGGCAGAGGAGGCGGCAGAGAGGGATAGGACGGCAAGGACGAGGAGGATCGAAGCCCGCCCCGTCCCACCACCATAGATCTGGCTGGAAGACATAGCGCAAGATATCTGCAAGTTACATAATAATGTTTTTGAACGGCCGGAGGATATCGATCGGTTTCGGAATTGAGAAGAGTGGGGCGGCATCGGCATCGGCTCTTTATTTTCCCCCCTCTTCGCCCGAACGATCGTGGGGGCCTGGACGGCGGGCATTGGAATGAGCCCGCCGCCTTTGATGTGGGACTCTGATGGAGGACCTTCGAGGCAGGATCTCTAAGGTACGAGCCTCCTTCGATCCCTGGGGAAGAGGACGGCGTCCCGGATGTTCTCCAGGCCGAGCATCGTCAAGACGACCCTACCGAGGCCCAGCCCCCACCCAGCATGGGGGGGCATCCCGAACCGGAAAGCTTTGAGGTAGAACTCGAACCCATCGGGGTCGAGCCCCTGCCGCCTTATCTTCTCGGCGAGGAGGTCGGGGTCGTGGACCCGCTGGGCACCGCTCGCCAGCTCCATCGAGGGGTGCATCAGGTCGAACCCCCGGCTGATCTCGGGCCGGTCCTCGAAGGGGAGGGTGTAGTAGGGCTTTATGGCGGTGGGCCACTCCGTCATGAAGTAGTGCTCGCCGATGGCAGAGCCTACCGCCTTCTCCGCCTCGGTGTCGAGGTCGTCTCCCCACTCGATCTCGACGGCCCGGCCGTCGTTGGCGATCTTCAGCGCCTCGGTGTAGGTCACCCTCTTGAAGGGGGTTTTGGGGACGGTGAGGTCGATACCCAGGGCCACCAGGTCCTTTTCGCACCTTTCTGCGACGTCTCGGTAGGCCTTGGCCACCGCCTCCTCCAGGAGCGCCATCACGTCGGCCTCGTCGGCGAAGCTCACCTCGACGTCTATGGATATGGCCTCGTTCAGGTGGCGCCTGGTGTCGTGCTCCTCGGCCCGAAAGATCGGCCCTATCTCGAAGACCCGGTCGAGCCCCGCCGACATCAGCATCTGTTTGTATAGCTGGGGGCTCTGGTTGAGGAACGCCTCCCTCTCGAAGTAGGTGATGGGAAATAGGGCCGTTCCCCCTTCCGTCGCCGTCGCCACCACCTTGGGGGTGCATACCTCAAGAAAGCCGTTCTCACCGAAGAACTCCCGGAAGGACCGGAGTACCTCGCCTTCGATCCTGAAGACCGCCAGAACCGGGGCCCTTCTCAGGTCTATGAACCGGGAGTCGAGCCTGGTGTCCAGGTCGGCCCCCACCTTTCCTGTGGGGTCCATGGGGAGGGGTGAAGCCGCCACGTTCAGAACCTCGATCTGTGAGGGGATGATCTCGTAGCCCCGGGGGGCTTTCGCCTCCTGCTTCACCCTTCCCCTGACGAGGAGGACGCTCTCCCGGCTGAGGTGCCTCACCTTCTCCAGGAGGTCTCGGTCAACTTTTTTCGCGACGAGGGTCACCTGGGCCAGACCCTCCCGGTCCCTCAGGACGAGGAAGCAGATCCCTCCGAGGTCACGAACCTCGTGGGCCCATCCCGCGAGCGTCACCTCGGTCCCGTCCATCTCCGGGATTATATCACCTGAATAATGAGTTCTGAGGACCAAATAACGTCACCGATGGGAGAATAGGGTTCTGATATAAAAGGAGTCCGAACCCCCCGGGATGGGGGCCTGGCCGGGGATCAGGTCCTGTCCAACAGGGCCAAATAGGATTAGATATTCATTAAGATAATATTAGGCCGATCCGTTCTGCGGGAGGCCGATAGCCCCGGGGGGAGGGGGGAGATCGCCTCAGTACCTCCTTCATGAGAGGCTCTGCGATGGGGTCTTCTTCGATCCCTTCCTTCTCTGCGGGAGCGTAAGGCGCGTCAGATATATCTCAAAAGGAGGCGAAGGTCCCTATAAGGCCTCCAGCTACCATGACGATATCAAGGAAAGATCTGATGGAGCAGAGAGATCTCTGGATCCTGCTCTTCATCCTCGGCAGCGTCCTGCTCAACTGGCCGATGCTGTCCCTCTTCAAGGGGGGAGACGGAGCCTTCGGTAATTATTCAACTCCAGTCTACATAACCGTGGTCTGGCTTCTGATCATCCTATCAGGTTATCTCTTCGACAGGTGGACCTCCCCTTGATGAATCCGGCCTTCGCCCTGGGGGCTATGCTGCTGTACCTCCTCCTCCTCTTCGGCGTAGCCCACTACGCCGAAAGGAAGCGGGATCTTGGGTTGAGCATCGTCTCAAACCCCTACGTCTACGCCCTATCCTTCTCCGTCTACGTCACCGCCTGGACCTTCTACGGGGCCGTCGGGAGGAGCGCCACCGACGGCCTGGGTTTTCTCCCGATATACCTGGGACCCATCCTGATTATGCTCCTCTCCTGGACGGTCCTGAGAAAGATGATAACGATCTCCAAAGAGCACCGTCTCGCCACCATAAGCGACTTCATAAGCTTCCGGTACGGGAGGAGCTACGTCATCGGAGCCCTCGTCACTATAGCGATGCTGGTGGTGATTACCCCCTATATCGCCCTCCAGCTGATAGCCATATCCGAGTCGATGACGGTAATAAGCGGACCGTTTCACGAAGGGCTCGGGGCGAGGAGGCTCCTCGTCGCCGTCCTTCTGGGGGCCTTCGCCATCATCTTCGGAGCGAGGTACCTCGACCCCCTGGAGCGGCATGAGGGGCTCATCGCCGTCGTCGCCTTCGAGTCGGTGGTCAAGCTCGTCGCCTTCCTCGCCGCCGGCCTCTACATAACCTACGGCCTCTTCGGCGGCTACGGCGAGATCGTCGGCGCCATAGCCTCAAGCCCCGATCACTCCCATCTTCTGGAGGTCAACTACGTCTCCTGGTTCACCCTCATGATGATGTCATCCCTGGCGATCCTCTTCCTTCCCAGGATGTTTCACGTCATGGTGGTGGAGAACTCCAGGGAGGAACATCTGAAGAAGGCGATGTGGCTCTTCCCCCTCTACCTCTTGCTCATAAACCTCTTCGTCCCGGCCGTCGCCTGGGGCGGAATCCTCCTGGGGGCTCCAGGGAGAGCGGATATGTGGATGGTCTCGATCCCCATGTCCCAGGGGCAGGAGATGCTGGCTCTTCTGGTATTCATAGGAGGGACTTCGGCGGCCACAGCCATGGTCCTCGTCTCGGCGGTGACGGTGGGGACTATGATCCTAAACGACCTGGAGATGCCCTACATCGTAAGAAAGATCGGCAAGGGAAGAAACCTCCCCTCCCTCATCCTAAACCTCAAGCGGCTGAACATCCTCCTCGTCATCGCCCTCGGCTACCTCTACTCCCTCCTGGTCGGCTTTCCGGCCCTAGTGGACATAGGCCTCCTCTCCTTCCTGGCCGTATGCCAGCTAGCCCCGGCGGCCCTGGGGGGGCTCTACTGGAAGAAAGGGTCCAGACAGGGGGCGATCGCGGGGCTAGTTGCCGGATTTCTCATCTGGGCCTACACCGCCCTCCTTCCGACCCTCGCAGACGCCGGATGGGTCTCAGAAGGGTTGATGGCCACCGGCCCCTTCGGGATCGCCCTCCTCCGGCCTACAGCCCTCTTCGGCCTGGAGCTAGACCTCTGGACCCACGCCTTCTTCTGGTCGATCCTCATCAACTTCACGCTTTACGTCTTCTTCTCCCTGATCCACGAGCCGAGCGAGGAGGAGAAGACCA
This sequence comes from Candidatus Methanocrinis natronophilus, assembly GCA_029167045.1. Classification (GTDB taxonomy): domain Archaea; phylum Halobacteriota; class Methanosarcinia; order Methanotrichales; family Methanotrichaceae; genus Methanocrinis; species Methanocrinis natronophilus. The sequence goes on along the minus strand of JARFPK010000013.1, from coordinate 49,368 downwards.
TAGCGGAGGGTTTTGTGGACGTCTACAGGACCTTCCCGCGGGCCGAGCCCGCCCCCGTCATCCCCCTGGGGGACGGAATGGTGATAAGGGTCGGGACCGTCGACGAGCTGGAGGGGACGGTGGCCAGGTACATCGGAGCCGATAGGGCGAAGTCCATCGTCGAGATGAACCTCGCGGACCTGAAGACGACCCGGGAGGGTATCGATGCGAGGGATCTCTTCGAGCTGAGGGACAGGCTCGAAAAGACCCTCACGGGATCCCTCGGACCCTCGGCTACGAGGATGATCGTCGAAGAGGAGGTGGCGGTGAAGCCGGCCGTCGAGGTGATGAAGGAGACGAGGGCGATATACACCCTCGATCCGGGAAAGGCCTACATCATCCCCGAGATGGCCTACGAGGTATTCACAGATCAGATTACTCATGGGATCGAGGGGCTCTGCATAACCACTTCAGACCCCGACGAGATCAGATCCCGGTGGCATTTCACAGAGACCCCCATCATCAGGCTCAGCGGTGAGAAGGGGCGCGGTGAGAGATACATACCCAAAAACAACCTCCCCCTCCTCTTCGTCACCATCAAGTCCTTCGTCGAGAGCAGCAAGAACAGCATCATCCTCCTGGACTGCATTGAAGAGCTGATCGAAGAGAACGCCTCCTCGGTCCCCGAGTCGGAGGTCCTCGACTTCGTCCACGCCCTCGACAGCCTCTCGGAGAAGGGGAGGACGAGGCTCGTCCTCCTGGCGAGGCCCGAGTTCGTCAACAGAAGGGTCGCCGCCGAGATCAACGAGGCGGAGGAGCTGATCTTCCTTCTGGGGCCCATATCGGCCTATCTCTTCAAGGTCTTCGCCGACTCCATCATGAGGAGGCTCGATCCGTCTTCGAGGGCGATGGTCATGAGGGATCTGGAGGATATGATGGGGACGGAGAAGGCATTCACCGGGATGAGGCGGCCTTCTGAGGGGGTGGGTTGCGACCCGGAGATGGGCGAGATCGGACCGGAGTTTGGCAGGTCCGGGCTGAAGATCGACCCTGCCGCAAGGCTCAGCCGCTGGGAGTTCTTCGCTGCCCTCAGGCTCCTCGCAAAGGCGGTCCAGCGGTCCGATCCCACCTTTGACCTCGCTTCCGCCGCCAAACCTCTCATGGCCAAGTACAGCCTCAACCCCATCGAACTCCGCCTCGTCCCGGGGACGACCTACGTCATCGAGGAGGATAAGCCGGCCAAGAGCCTCGGGGTCTACAGCGACCTCGTCGACCGGGGGGTGGAGGGGCTCTGCATAAGCAGGTACCATCCTGAGAAGCTGATGGAGCGGTACGGCCTCTCCCCCGAGGGGGTGATATGGCTCACCCAGGCGTCGGGGGCGAAGCCCCATTACAGGCAGGTCGATCCCACCAACTTCCCGAGGCTCTCCAGCATGATCTCAGATTTCCTCTCCCGATCTGAAGAGCCCCTCGTCCTCCTGGAGGGCCTCGGCTACCTAATAACTCAGAGCAACTACGAGTCGGTCCTCCGGTTCATCCAGTCCCAGAGGGACGAGGTCTCCCTGAAGAAGGGGATATTGATCATCCACATCGACCCCCTGGCCCTTGACACCAAGGAGCTCCACAGGCTCAAGAGCGAGATGGAGATCCTTCCCATAGGAGACGAAAAGAGATAATGAGAGGTCGGCTGGTGATAGTCCATGGTACAGGCAGAGATATTGATCCTGGGATTGCTTCTGCTGGTCGCCATCGCTGGCGCCATCAGTCTCGTCATGAGGTCGGTGAAGTATCTGGCCGTCAACGCCCTCTTCGGCCTGGTCATCCTATACCTCGCCAACGCCTTCGCGGGGCTGGCCATACCCTACAGCCCGCCGGTCCTCCTCGTCTGCGCCGTCCTGGGGGCGCCGGGGGCGATCGCCGTCATCATACTGAACCTCTTAGGACTCGGGTTCTGAGGTCAATGGTCAGGAGGTCGGCGGCCCTCGTGGGATGGGGGGCGGTCCCAGGGGCGGGATCCGGCTCTCCATAGATGCCATATTGAAGCGGAGCCGCTCTCCTGATCGGCAGGCTAGTCACCAGATCATCCGCCGAGCCTGTCAGCGGCTAATGTCACCGGACGATGCAGCTCTTTGAGCCGATCTTCCCCGACCTGTGGAAGTAGTGGACGACGAAGGACGCCAGGAGGACGGCGATGATCCCGGTGAGGAAGATCCCGTCGAAGACCCCGGCACCGCCTATGGAGAGGACCAGGGGCCTTCCCGCCATCTCCGCAGACGTAGCCGGGGGGGCGAGCTCCGCCAGGACTCCGGGGGTGAGGAGGTTGAAGATATCCGCCCCCAGGAGCGTCCCCATCGTCCCGCTGATGTAGGCTAAGGCCGGCGCGGCCTGGAGCCTTCTCGCCAGGAGGAGGCCGCAGAAGGCGGCCAGGGTCGGGGCGACGTAGACGGGTAGGAGGATCCCCAGGTTTGCCACCGGCATCGCCATCCGATAAGTGATCGCTGCGACGATGAGCGTCCCCAGGATCGCCCTCTTCGTCGATACTCCGCACCTGACGAGGATCGCCAGGGAGACGACGATCGGTATTATGCAGCCGCCGAGGTTCACCACCAGGACGATCGGATGGAAGGGTGCGGGGAAGGAGAGGTCGAAGGGCGGCGACAGGAGCCCCGCGGCCTCGATGAATATGGGGGGGTAAGAGGTGATGATCCCGGCGTGGAGGGGGATGTTGACGGAGCTTCCTACAAAGCTTCCGAAGACCATCAGAAGGGCGTGCCAGTAGCTGAAGCCGACCTGGTAGAAGGCCTCCGCCGTCAGCCTCAGGAAGAGGTAGACGACGATGAGGGGGGCGGCGAGGGCGAGGAGGAGGAGGGCGAGAGTGATGGGGATCGCGAGCCATTCGAACAACTTCAACACCCTGGACCTGTTTTGTCGGTGGCGTTAATATACTCTTCCAGAGAGCCTTCCATAGGCATCTACCGAAAGGGGGATCTTCATTGAGGAAGGCCTCCCTTGAGATAGAGAGTCGATAGAGAGCTGATGGAGGGGTTACGATATGGCTATAATTGCGGGAATAGAGCTTCGAGGGCTTCTGGAGCGAGGCGGCGTCGTGGATATGGTAGACCCGCAGGTCCAGGTACAGATCTGCGGCGTCGATCTCACCCTGCGGTCGATCGAACGGTTCGAAACGGCCGGGGCGGTGGACTTCGACAACCGGGAGCGAGAGGTCTCAAAGACCGAAAAGAACGACTTCGACGCCGCTGGCTGGGCGAGCCTCGAGCCGGGGTGCTACCTCATCACCTTCAACGAGGCGGTCTCGATACCGAAGGATATCGCCGCCCTGGCGAGGCCCCGGTCGAGCCTCCTGCGAAGCGGTGCGACGGTCGAGACCGCCCTCTGGGATCCGGGGTATCGGGGGCGCAGCCAGTCCCTCCTCGTCGTCTTCAACCCGGCGGGCCTGCGGGTCAAGAGGAACGCCCGGCTGATCCAGCTCGCCTTCTACCGCCTATCCGCCATCTCGGATAAGGGGTACGAGGGGGCCTACCAGAATGAGAACCTCTGATCTCGCCCCGCCGGGCCGCCCGGATCAGATCCGTCCCGTCCCTTCGCCAGAGAGGATCCGCCGGGATCGCGGCCGCAGATCCGGGCCGAGGTGGTAGACGAGGGGGACCCCCGTCGGGATCTCGACGGCGTCGATCCCGTCGTCGCTGATCCCCTCCAGATGCTTGACCAGGGCGCGGAGGGTGTTTCCGTGGGAGACGACGAGGACCCTGCGGCCTGATCTGATCTCGGGCCCGATCTCATCCTCCCAGAAGGGGACGACCCGGTCGCTGACGTCGGCGAGGGACTCGGCGGATGGAAGCCTATCAGGCGCCAAGAAGCGGTAGCGCTCGTCGAAGCGGGGGTGGCGGGGATCGTCGTAATCCAGGGACGGCGGCCTCTCCAAATAACCGCGACGCCAGATGCGGACCTGATCCTCTCCCACCTCTGCCGCCACCTCTTCTCTGGTCCGGCCCTGAAGCGCCCCGTAGTGGCGCTCGTTCAGCTCCACCGCCTTGACGACAGGGACCCATTCGAGGTCCATCTCCTCGCAGACGATCTCGAGGGTCCTGATCGCCCTCTTGAGGAGCGACGTAAAGGCGATATCGAACTCCAGCCCCTCGGCGAGGAGGAGCCGGCCGGCCCGGGAAGCCTCCGCCTCCCCCTCGGGGGAGAGGGGGACGTCGGCCCAGCCGGTGAACCTCTGCTCTTGGTTATAGACGGACTGGCCGTGGCGGAGGAGGATGAGGTTGAAAGGGGATTCCATGGGAGAAGCCTCTCGATATCGGCCGAAGGAGACGGATCGGCTCGAATACGGAAGAACCGTCGGCGCGGCCGGAAATATCCCTTTCGATCCGCCGCATGAAGCCGGCAAAAAATGGGGTGGTGACAGGGGAGCCCTTCAGAGGACGGCCTGGGCCGTCGTTATCACCCGGTCGTTTCTGTCCACCACCAGGACCTCCTCGCCGTCGGATATGTCCCGGTCGGCGGAGACGATCTGTTGGCCGAATACCCGGCCGCCCCGGGCGACGAAGGGAACGGCGGCGTCGGATATCACCATCTTCTTCCTTCTCGGAGTTGCTTTATCTGGCACGAGTTATCACCTCTGGAGGGATAGATGGGGCTCATTTTATATGAATTTTGCGGTTAAAAGTGTGAACTGATTATAAATAAAACTTGAAACTTCGAAATAGGCTTATTCTCCTTCTAATAAACTAAACCTTCCCCCGCCATCCCACGTCATACCTCGCCCCGCAGTTCGGGCAGATCAGAACTATCCTGTAGTCGGCACCGTCGCGAAGGAGGGAGGCGTGAAACCCCCTCTCGTAACCGCAGGCGGCGCAGACCCGTAGCTCCTCGCCGGCATCGACTTCCTTTATCTCCTCCTCGACCTTCTCGCTCAAGCTTCCACCCATCAGAGTTAGAGGTCCCAGGTATTTCTCTCTTCTTCAGGGGGATGGGGGGCGGTGGCGCGGCCACGAGAGGGGGTGGAGAGTATTAGGGTAGAGAGGGGGGGGAGGGGATAGGGACTGGACCGGGGTGGGGGGACGGATCTTCTCGAATCATCTTAATATACTTCGCCCTCTTTTTTATAGACGATGATCGCCGCCACCATCCAGCCCCAGATCCGCCTCTGCGACAGAAAAGAGAACCTCCGCCGCGCCCTCGCCCTCGCCGCCGGGGCCGCCGGAGAGGGGGCGGAGATCCTCGTCTTCCCTGAGCTCTTCCTCACCGGCTTCTGCTATAGCCAGGACCTCTCGGATGGAGAGCCCTACCCCTCCCTCGACCCCCTCCGGTCCTTCGTCGCAGAGCACGGCTGCCTCGTGGTGGGGTCCCTGGTGGATGGAAGGCTGAACCGGGGCTTCTGCCTCGATGAAAGGGGGATCGGGTTTCAGGATAAGATCCACCCCTTCGGGACGGAGAAGGATCACTTCGACGGCGGAGTCTCCATATCGCCGGTGGAGACCTCGAAGGGGAGGATAGGCCTCTCGATATGCTACGACCTGCGGTTCCCGGAGGTGGCCAGGTCCCTCGCCCTCTCCGGCGCCGACCTCCTCGTCACCATCGGGGAGTTCCCGGCTGCTCGTGGGGTGGTCTGGGAGACCCTCTCCCGGGCCCGGGCGATGGAGAACCAGATCCACCATATCTCCTCCAACGGCGCCGGCCCCGAATTCTGCGGCAGGTCCGCCATCATCGATCCCTGGGGGAGGGCGATCGCCGAGATGGGGGCCGAAGAGGGTTGGATCGTCGAAAAGATCGATCTGGCGGACCGGGACCGGGCCCGGCGGGAGATCCCGGCCCTCGGGGACCGGCGCCCCGAAATCTACAGGTGGTAGAGGAGACGAAGAGGAGATACGAAGGGAGAGACGAATGAAGGACGGCTTAAGGGGACGGTGGATCTGATATGAACCCCGAGACGGTGAAGTTCCTCTGGGCGAGGTTTCGGGAGTACTACCTGGAGGTCTCCCTGGAGGAGCCTCCCTCGATGGAAGGGCGGGAGTGGGGCTTCATCCTCTTCGACGACATGCCCAAGTTCGTTATGCGGAGGCACAAGTCCTTCCCGAGGAGGTCGCAGCTCGTCGACTACATCCGAACATCGGTCCCTGCCCACGTCTACCACTCCGCCGCCGTCTACGAGAGGCCGGCCGCCCCCACCATGAAGGAGAAAGGGTGGCTCGGAGCAGACCTCATCTTCGACCTCGACGCCGACCACCTGCGGAATGCGCCGTCGTCCTATCCCGAGATGCTCGAGTTCGTCAAGGCCGAGACCTTCAAGCTCCTGGACTTTCTCACCGACGACTTCGGCTTTACCGCCCAGTCCATCCAGGTCGTCTTCTCCGGGGGGAGGGGCTACCACATCCACGTGAGGGACCCCCGGGTCTTCGACCTTGGAAGCGGCGAGCGGCGGGAGGTCGTCGACTACCTCACGGGGAGGGGGCTTGAGGTGGGTCGGTTCATATCGGCGACGAAGGCCGAGGGGGAGTACGGCGTCGAGACCGCGGAGGTCATCCGGTGCGCTCCGGCGGGATCGCCGGGATGGGGCAAGAGGGTCAACAGGTCGATGATCACCTTCGTCGAGCAGATCAGGAGCTTCGAGGAGGAGGAGGCGGTGAAGATCCTCTCCTCCGTAGACGGGGTGGGAAAGAAGAACGCATCGAGATTTCGCCAGAGCCTCATGAGGGATGATATAATAGAGAGGATAAAAAATGGCGATAGCCTCGACCTCTTCCGGGGAAGCTCCACGGTCTGGAGGCCCCTGATCGAGGGGTACCTCGACGAGGTGGGGGTCCATCTCGGCTTCTCCCGGGACCTCGAGAGCGGCGAGACCGACGAGCCGGTGACGACAGACGTCAAAAGGCTGATAAGGTACCCCCTCAGCCTCCACGGGGGGACGGGGCTGCGGGTGACCCCCCTGACCATCTCGGGGCTCGACGCCTTCGACCCCCTCCGCGATGCCGTCGTCTTCGGCGACCGCCCCGTCGAGGTCTCCCTCCGCGCCCCGTACTCCATCGAGATGGGAGGCGAGAGCTTCGACCTCGACGAGGGGCCGGCGGTCGTCCCCCAGTACGCCGCCGTCTTCCTCGCAGGCAGGAAGGTGGCGGAGGTCTGCGGAAGGCTTTAGACCGATGAGATGAACTAATACCCCTCTCTGATACCCCTCTCTGATACCCGACTGCGAAATCCTTATCCGGGATCTACCCGCGACCTGTAACCCCGACGGTGGCCTATATGAGCGAACTGGACCTGGTGAACCTCCTGCGAAAAGAGCGAAAGGCAGCGGAGCTGTTGCCCCTGGGCCCCGGCTTCTACAAGGAGGTGGGCGAATACCTGGCGGAGCTGGAGCGAGATCGCACTGAGGTGAAGGACCCCTACTCCGTCGAGGCCCAGATAGTCGAAGACGAGCTGAAGGCGGCCCGGGGGTCCATAGGCAGGCTCATCGACCTGCGGATCAAGAAGATCACAAAGAAGGTTCAGCGGGCAGGCTCCGCATCCAGGGACGTGGCCATAAAGGGGATGACCCCCGAAGAAGAGAGGATATACCGGGAGACCCTCTCCGCCCTCACCGCGGGGAGGGAGGCGATCCTCGCCCAGGTGAACCGGTTGGAGGCCTCGACCACCGAAAGGGCTTTAACGCCCAAGAGGGGTATCACCCAGGAATACGCCCTCGTGATCTTGATGGAGAGCGTTCCGACCTTCGCGGGCGTAGATGGGAGGCGTTACTCCCTGGAACGGGGAGATCTGGTGATGCTTCCGGCTTTACATGCCAAGAACTTATGCAATAAAAATTTAGCTCGCGAATGCAAAGCAGGTGTGATCCGATGAAGATGCCAAAGGAGTTTAAAGCTCATTGTCCTTTCTGTAAAAAGCACACCAACCACATGGTGGAGAGGGTGCGAAAGGGGAGGGCCACCTCGATGGCCCACATTGACAGACAGAAGCGCCGAGCCCAGGGCATAGGAAACTCTGGAAAGTTCTCGAAGGTTCCGGGCGGCGACAAGCCCACCAAGCGGGTGAATATCAGGTACCGATGCCACGACTGCAAGAAGGCTCATAACCGCAAGGGCTTCAGGGTCTCAAAGTTCGATCTGGTGGAGGGTTAATCTTGTCTAAATTTTTGAAAGTCAAGTGCAACGACTGCGAGAACGAGCAGGTGATCTTCGGCAACGCCGCCACCGTCGTCAAGTGCCTAGTCTGCGGAAGGACCATGGCCGAGCCGATGGGCGGAAAGGCGGAGATCAAAACCCAGATATTAGAAGTGTTAGAGTGATCAATATGGAGCGTGAGGGTTGGCCCGAACCCGGCGAGTTGGTGGTCTGCACCGTAGACCAGGTGGTGGACTTCGGCGCTTTCGTCATCCTGGACGAGTACAAGGATAAGAGAGGCCTCATCCACATCTCTGAGGTAGCCAGCGGCTGGATCAAGTACATCAGGGATCACGTCCGGGAAGGCCAGAAGATCGTCTGCAAGGTCCTCAACGTCGATCCGTCGAGGCATCACATCGACCTCTCTTTCAAGGACGTCAACGAGCACCAGAGGCGGGACAAGATCCAGGCGTGGAAGGCTGATCAGAAGGCCTGGAAGTGGCTCCAGATGGCCTATGAGGGAGATGAGGATCATATGGCCAAGGTAGCTACATCTCTTGTCAGAGGCTACGACAGTCTCTACATGGCCCTGGAAGACGCCGTCGTCAGCGGGATCGACTCCCTCACCGAGGCGGGGCTCAGCGCCGAGGACGCCGGAAAGGTCCTGGCCATATCACAGGAGAACGTCAAGATCCCCTACGTCGAGATCACAGGTTACGTCGACCTGGCCAGCCCCGCCCCCGACGGGGTGGAGCAGATCAAAAAGGCTCTTAAGAAGGCGTCCAAGACCAAGGTGGAGGACGTCTCTCTGGATGTCAGGTACGTAGGCGCGCCCCGCTACAGGATCCACGTCACCGCCCCCGACTACAAGCTGGCGGAGGTGGAGCTGCGCAAGGCGGCGCAAGCCGCCATAAAGTTCATCGAGACCCATGGTGGAGAAGGTACGTTCCACAGGCAGACATGAGGTCGAAGATAAAGAGGTGCAGGACCTGTGACCTGTACACCCTGAAGGACAACTGCCCCATATGTGGCGCTCCCGCCGTCCAGACGAAGCCCCCCAGGTTCTCGCCCGAGGACCGTTACGGGAGGTTCAGGCGGGCGCTCCGCCAGGAGGCCCCATGAGAGAGACTACCGTTCACAAGATTAAGGATCCCGACCTCAAAAACCCCGTTCTTATCGAAGGCCTCCCCGGCGTCGGCCACGTCGGGAAGCTGGTGGCCGAGCACCTCATCGAGGAGCTGAATGCCGAGAAGGTGATCGAGGTCTACTCCCCCCACCTCCCCCCTCAGGTCATCGTCCTCGACGACGGGACGGTCAAGCAGGTCAGAAACGAGATCTACGCCTACCGGGGAAAGGATCGGGATCTTCTCCTTCTGGTGGGGGATTATCAGAGCGCCACCAATGAAGGGCATTACGATCTCACCGGCGTATTCCTCGATCTCTGCGAGGAGTTCGGGGTCAGGAGGATCTACACCCTCGGAGGGTATGGGACAGGCCAGTTCGTCGAGAAGCCCCAGGTCCTGGGGGCTGCCAACAGCCTGGCCCTGGTGGAGGAGATGAAGGGGTACGGCGTCGTCTTCCAGGAGAACGAGCCTGGAGGGGGGATCGTCGGCGTCAGCGGCCTCCTCCTCGGTCTCGGCAGGCTCCGGGATATGGACGCCGTCTGTCTGATGGGGACGACCAGCGGCTACCTCGTCGACCCCAAGAGCGCCCAGGAGGTCCTCCGGGTCTTGTCCAGGGCCCTCGATGTCGAGGTGGATATGCAGGCGCTGGAGGATAGGGCCAAGGAGATGGAGAGGATCGTAGGAAAGCTCCGGGAGATGGAGAAGGCCCAGATGCCCTACGACACCAGCGGCGAAGAAGACCTCCGCTACATCGGATGATCTCATCATGACCGAGGATCTCTCCGAGAGCGGCCGCCGTCTCCTCAACCTCGCCGAGGAGGCGGGTGCGGAGGAGGTCGAGGTCTTCGGCCTCGAATCCAGATCCATCGACGTCGATCTCCGGAGAGACCGGGCGGAGATGGCCTCCGAGAGCCTCTCCCGGGGCCTGGGCCTCCGGGCCGTTGTTAAGGGTGCCGTCGGCTTCTCCAGCACCAGCGACCTCTCGAAGCTGGAGATGGTGGCAGAGAGCGCCATAAGGGCAGCCAGGGCCCGGGGGCCTGACCGGTGGTGGCGGTCCCTCCCCCATCCCCTGAAGGCGGTGGTCCCCGGAGGGGTCTACGACCCCACCCTGGCCGGTATGGGGCCGGAAGACTGCCTCGACCTGGCGGCGACCCTCATCGAGGGGGCAGCCTCCGTCGGGGGGACAGATCCGGTATCCGGGGGGGTTTCTGCGATATCCGGAAGGGATCTGATATTGAACTCCCACGGCGTCGACCTCGAAGAGAGGGGGACGGTCTTCACCGCCTACCTCGAGACGGTGGCCAAGGGCTCCGACGGCACCGTGGCCACAGGATATGATTTTGCCAACTCCAGGACCGCTCCTAAAGACCTCTCGGAGCTGGGACGGTCTGCATCAGACCTGGCCCGGAGGTCCGTCGGAGGGGTCAGGGGATCGGACGGCATATTCCAGGTCCTCTTGGGACCCATGGCTATCGCCGATATTCTCGGTAACGCCTTCGTCCCCTCGGTATTCGCAGACCACGTCCAGAAGGGGAGGTCATCCCTCACAGGAAGGGTCGGGGAGAGGATTGCCGGAGAGGATATCTCCATCATCGACGACGGACTCCTCCGGGGCGGGATGGCCACCTCCGGCTTCGACGGCGAGGGGGTACCATCCCAGAGGACGGCTCTGGTGGAGGGAGGAGTCCTCCGGGGTTTCCTCTACGACACCTATTACGCCGGGAGGGAAGGGGGGGAAGCGAAGAGCACCGGGAACGCCGACCGACCGGGGTACGCCGGGATCCCCAGGATCGGGACTACCAACATGGTCTTATCTTCAGATAGGCCGGCTGACCTCCTGACGGAGACGGAGAGGGGCTATCTCGTCAATGGGGTCATCGGGGCTCATACCGCAAACCCCGTCTCCGGCGACTTCTCCGTCGAGGCGAGGAACGTCTTCTCCATCGAAGACGGCGCCTCTCATAAGCCGATCCGCTCCCTGATGCTGGTAGGAAACGTCTTCGACCTCCTGGGATCTTTGGAGGCCGGAGAAGACCCCCGGATGGTGGGATCGGCGGTCGTCCCCACCGTCAGGACGGAGATGAAGGTCGTTGGAAGTTGAAGGGTGATATCTCGGGACCTGATATATTAATCTCTCAAATAAAACTCGTGAATATAGAGGCGTTTATTGATGATCATCGGTGGACCATCCTCCCAGCTTCTTGGGGGCAGAGTGGCGGCAGCTCTCGATGAAGAGCTGGCCTTGTGCGAGTACAGCAGTTTTCCCGACGGCGAGGCCTATACTCAAATCTCCTCCGACCTCGAGGAGGAGATCACCGTCGTATGCAGCACACCGTCGGACCGGGACATCATCCAGCTCCTCCAGATCCTGGACGTCCTCCGGGGGAGGAGGATCGATCTCGTCGTCCCCTACTTCGGGTACGCCCGCCAGGACAAGCAGTTCAAACCCGGAGAGCCCTTATCGGCGAGGGCGATGGCCGTCGCCATCGACGCCTTCCTCGCCGAGGGGTCGAGGGTCTACACCGTCAACATCCACGACCGGTCGGTCCTCAATAACTTCCGCCACCTGGCTACGGACCTGGACGCTGCCCCCCTCCTCGCCGACGAGATAAGGTCGATGGGCCTCCACGATCCCGTCATCATATCTCCGGACAAGGGGGCCATCAGGATGGCGAGGGCTGCCGCCGAGAGGATCGGGGTCGATTACGACTATCTGGAGAAGACGAGGCACAGCGGTACCGTCGTCTCCATGGCCCCCAAGGAGATCGACGCCTCGGGGAGGGACGTGGTAGTCCTCGACGATATGATCGCCACCGGGGGGACCATGGCCCAGGCGATATCGATCCTCCGGGATAACGGGGCGAGGAGGGTCTACCTCGGATCGGTCCATCCCGTCCTGACGGGAAGCGCCGTCCTGAAGCTCTGCAGAGCCGGAGTCAAGGCGATCATCGCCACCGACACCCTCGAAAAAGCGGTCAGCACCGTCTCTGTGGCGGGGCTGATAGCCGAAGCCTTACGGTCTTGAGCGGGATATCCACCGGTCCCCAGATATCACCCTCTCCGGATGATGGAAAATGACGCCGTGGTCTTGGAGAGGACGGGGCCGTCGGCCGACTTTGCCATCACCCTCCCCTCGGTGAAGGCGACCTGCCGCCCCCTCCTCGCGACCTTCCCCGTCGAGAAGATCCTCCCTTCGCAGATCCCCGAGAAGTAGGATGTAGTCTCGGATATCGTCGCGATCGTCTCCTCTCCATCGAGGAGGGTGAAGAGGGCGAGGGCCATAGCCTCGTCGGCTAGGGCGGCGTATACCCCCCCCTGGAGCCACCCCGCCCCGTTGAGCATATCGGTCCTGACCTCCATGGCGAGGGTCGCCTCTCCGCCGCCGAAGGAGACGACCTCGATCCCCATGAGGCCAAAGAAGGGGTTTGCCTCGCGACCTCTTTCTCTCAGATCTTCCAGGTAGCCCATTTCTATCCTCATACCGATAAAAAGCGGTTTGTATAAGCCTTTTGGAGAGGTCCGGCGTTACGGATCATTTATCATATATCCGGGCCGATTAACGGGCCGGTGGTTGGTGATATTCCCTTCCAGATCTCTGGTGAGATCTCTGAGCCGCTCCCCGATGAAATCTCTTCGACCGCCTTCGAGGCCAAAGAGAGATATCCCACGAGATCGGAGGATACCGTCATGGCAGGGAACTCTTTTGGCACCTTATTCAGGGTCACCACCTGGGGGGAGAGCCACGGCAGGGCTGTGGGGGCGATAGTCGACGGCTGCCCCGCGGGGCTCGCCCTCTCCGAGGTGGAGGTCCAGAGGGAGCTGGACCGGAGGCGTCCTGGGCAGAGCACCATCTCAACCCAGCGGAAGGAGGAGGACCGGGCGGAGATCCTCAGCGGCCTCTTTGAGGGGAAGACGACCGGAACCCCCATATCGATCCTGGTATGGAACCGGGACGCCCAGTCGAGCGCCTACGACCTCCTCCGGGATAGACCCAGGCCAGGCCACGCCGATTTGACGTACATCTCGCGGTACGGTATCCGGGACCACCGGGGCGGAGGTCGCTCCTCAGGGAGGGAGACGGTGGGGAGGGTCGCCGCCGGAGCCGTCGCCAAGAGGCTCCTGGCCGAGAGCGGTATCGAGGTGGCAGGATACGTCACTGAGCTGGGGGGCGTTCGGGCCACCATCCCCGAAGGCGCTGACGTATACCGCCTCCGAGAAGAGGCGGAGAAGAACCCCGTCCGCTGCCCCGATCAGAGAGCGGCAGCTGAGATGATAGCGAAGCTGGAGGAGGTCCGGAAGGGTGGCGACAGCCTCGGCGGCGTCGCCGAGATCGTCGCCTCAGGCGTTCCCGCCGGCCTGGGGGAGCCGGTCTTCGATAAGCTCGACGGGGACCTCGCCTCCGCCCTCATGGGGATCGGGGCGGTGAAGGCCGTGGAGATAGGTACGGGGATGGAGGCGGCCCGGATGCGGGGAAGCGAGAGCAACGACCCCATCCTTCCCGGGAGCGGCAGGCCGTACTTCGAGACGAACAACGCCGGCGGGATCCTCGGGGGGATATCGACGGGTTCGCCCATCATCATCAGGATCGCCGTCAAGCCAACCCCCTCCATATCGCGGCCCCAGAGGACGGTGGACCTATCGACCGGCGAGGCCGTCGAGATCGAGATAAAGGGTAGGCACGACCCGGCTATCCCTCCCCGGATCGTCCCCGTGGCGGAGGCGATGGTCGCCCTCGTTCTCGCCGACCACCTCCTGAGGCGAAGGGTGGCGAGGGTCTGAAACTCCCAGGCCAAATCTTATATCGGCCATCAGGGGAGCGATAAGAATATGCAAAAGGAGTTTCGCGCCCTCATCTCCCTCGACGAGGCGAAGAAGATCGTCCTCGATGCCGCGCCTAAGGCCGGGGAAGAGACCGTCCCCCTGGAGGAGGCCCTCGGCAGGGTTCTAGCCGAGAAGGTGGCCTCCGCCGCCGACGTCCCCGGCTTCGACCGGGCGGCGATGGACGGCTTCGCCCTCCGGTCCGCCGACTCCCTGGGGGCGAGGGAGGACCGCCCCCTTCCCCTCGCCCTCATCGGCACCGTCCCCATGGGGAGGAAGACGGGGCTGGTGGTGGGCGATGGGGAGGCGGCGGCGGTCTCCACCGGCTCCATGATCCCGGAGGGGGCTGACGCCGTCGTCATGGTGGAACACACCGAACTCCTCGACGAAACCCTCCTCATAAGAAGGCCGGTCCGGATCGGTGAGAACCTCCAGGGGGCCGGGGGAGACGTCGGCTTCGGCGAGACGGTCCTCCTCCCCGGAAGGGTCCTCTCCCCCCGGGAGATCGGCCTTCTGGCGGCGGTGGGGAGAAAGGAGGTCCGGGTCCGGCACCTCCGGGTCGCCGTCGCCTCCACCGGCGACGAGCTCGCCTCCCCAGGAGAGGTCCTCGCCCCGGGCCAGATCTACGATATAAACTCCTACTCGATAGCCGCGGCCGTGGAGGATTGCGGAGGGACGCCCCGGATCTATGGGATCTTGCCCGACGACCACGATAGGATGGCTGACGGGCTTCTCTCGATGGCAGAAGAGTCTGACCTCGTCCTCGTCAGCGGCTCCACCTCTGCGGGTATCGGGGACATGGTCTACAGGGTCGTCGAGGAGCTGGGGGAGGTCGTATTTCACGGCATAAACCTCCAGCCCGGAAAGCCGACCCTCTTTGGGTTTGTAGACGAGAAGCCCTTCATCGGCCTTCCGGGGTACCCTACTAGCGCCCTCACCGTCTTCGGCCTTCTGGCGGCTCCTGCCATCAGGAGGGCTTTGGGGACCGGCCACCTCAACCCTTCGGCGGCCGGAAGGCTCGCGAGGCCCGTCCGGTCCGAAGGTCGGCGGCAGATGCTGGCGGTGGCCGTCGTTGGCGGCCGGGTCCTTCCCGTCGACAAGGGGAGCGGCTCCATCACCACCCTCGCTGCCGCCGACGGGGTCATCGAGATCCCCGAGAGGGTGGAGCTCCTCGACCGGGGGGAGGTGCTGGAGGTTCAGCTATTCGGAAACGTCCCGCAGGCCGCCCTCCTCCTCGAGGGGGAAGACTGCCCCCGGCTCGAAGCCCTCGTCGCATCACTCCCCTTCCCGGTCCGGTTCATCCCCAGCGGGAGCCGCCGAGGAGCCGCCTCCGCGGAAGACGGGGTCGCCGACGTCGCCGCAGTCTCGCGGCATCATGGGGAGAAACCGTTCTGGGACGAGGCAGCCCTGGTGCCCGCAGCCGGATATCGGCGGGATCTGGTGATCATGGCCAAGGATCCCGACATCCTCAACCTTGAGATCGACCTGGAGAGGATGGAAGGGATCCGGGTCCTCGGGTGGTCTCGGGAGTCGGAGATGGACCGGATCTTCAGGAGGGTCCTGGCGGAGTCGGGGCACGAGGCGCCGAGATCGGCTTTGCCGTCCGGGAGGCAGCGGAGGCGGCGGGTCTAGCCGCGGGAAAGGTCGCCGAGGACGAGATGGTCTATCTAGTCCGTCCGGAGAAGATGGACCAGGAGGCGGTCCTGACCTTTTTGGAGGCTACGGGGCTTTTATAGGGGATCTCAGCGCCGGGGCTCTCGGAGGATCGCAAGCAAGATAATTGGATCGGACATCACCTTCATCCCAGATCCAGGACCATCGGTATAGAAGGGATGCTCCCTTCGCCCTCTAACCCTTCCAGGCGGCGAAACCCGAGCCGCTCGTAGATCGGGACGGCGTTCGGCGAGGAGCGGACGGTGGCCTTCGATATACTAGGATTTATTATTCTGGCGGCAGCGATCCCCCTCCTAAAAAGCTCGCCTTCGACCCCCATCCCCTGGTGCTCGCCCTCCAGGAAGAAGAGGGCTACGTGGCCGTCCTCCCTCACCTCGATCATACCTATGATCAATCCGTCGGCTACGAAATCCTCAAAGATTCGGGATACGAGGTTGCATACCCCTCATCCGGACCCGCCTTTCTTCACCTTCCTCTCGTAGTAGCTCAAGGGGTGGCTAACCCACCGGCAGAGCCGATCCTCCCCGGGGCAGTTGCCGTAGGTGGCCATGGTGGCGCAGGAGGGGGGTCTGTAGGCGGTCCCGCCCCTCCCGGCGATATGCTCCACCTGGTAGCGGGTCTTCTCATCGTCGAAGTCGGGGCTTCTGCCGAAGACCGCTACCACCTCGTCGACCCCCATCCCAACGTGAAGGAGGAAGGTGGTGAGGGCGAACCGGGCGGTGTGGGCGAGGTTGGTCCCGGCCGCCACCTCTCCGAGGACAACCCGGATGCAGGGTGGGAAGGCCTCCTCTGTCACCTCCCCCAGGTCGACCTTCTCTTCCTCCTTTCTGGCAGAAAGCTCCTCCTCGACCTGGGAGATCTCCCGGCGGAGCTTCTCGCATATCTCCGGGGGGACCAACAGAGGCAGCCCCCTCTGGACCCTCTCCCTCGCCCTCTCCTCCAGGATCCGGGCGAGCTCCTGGCCGGTGATGGCGACCCGCCCCGCCTCCAGGGATCTGTTGACGAGCTTCCAGCTGGGGCTCTTCATCCTCGCCGCCGCTTTCAGGTAGTCGGAGAAGGGGAGGTGGATGCCGCCCAGGCCCACCTCCGGGTCTGCGCCGAGGTCCCGGGCGAGGAGGATGAGGTCGGCGAGATCCTCCCGGACCATCTTCTTTCCGGCCAGCTTCGCCTCGGCGAGGGCGTACCTTCTGGTCAGAAGGTCGTCGTCGACGCAGGAGACGATCACCCGGGCGATGGGGTAGGATAAGAGCTCCGCCAGGGGGTGGGCAGGTCCTTCGGGGATCTCGCCAAGAACCGCCCCTACGACCCGGGCGAGCCCCCTCTTCCGTGCGAGGCGGGATAATCTCGGCTGCGGGTTCGGATCTGCCAGGAGCCCCTCCAGGGAGTAGCCCGTCTCCTTCACTCTGGCCGCTGCCTCTCCGGAGAAGGGGTAGCCGGAGAGGCTCATTCCTGTTCGATCCTCGGGGCTAGGAGGTAGTTAATCTCGACCCCCTGGCCGAGGCGGAAGCCTATCCTCAGGGGATAGTCGACCCCCAGCTCCAGCTTCACCTCCGAGGCTTTGCCGATCGCCTTGCTCATGTCGGCCAGGTAGTCCAGAGAGAAGAGGGACCGGGCCTTCCCGGGCTTGAGCCCCAGCAGCTCCGCCCCAGGCATCTTCAGCTTGAGAGAGTCGATATCCCCCTTCGCCTCCATGTAGAACTGGTCTTCGGGTTCGTCGGTCACCCCGAGGATGACGTGGTCGCTAACCTTCTCGGCGGCCCGGATCGCCTTTCGCAGGTGCGCCCCGGGGAGGATGACGTGGGCCGGAAGGTCCAGATCGGGGACCCGGGGCTCTTTTCTTATGGCGCTCGGGTCGATGAGGCTGAGGGTATACGAGAGGGAGCTCACCCCTATCTTCAGCTTGTGGTTCTCCTCGTCCAGCTCGAGGGTGACGTTCTCGCCCCGGTCGGCCATGGAGAGGACGTCGGTGAGCCTCACCAGGTCGACACCGATCTCGGCGGAGGTCGCCTTGAAGTACTCGAAGGCCTCGGAGTTGAGCCGGAAGGAGACCATGGCCACGTTGGCGGGGTCCACAGCCTTCAGCTCCACGCCGTTCTCTGACAGGGTGAACTTCACCTCGTCGACAAGAGACGATACCGCCTCCACAGCATCTCGCAGGGTTTCTGCGCTTATCACTGCCTTGAACATCCTCATAGCCCCCTCGTCGGAGAGATCATTTTATACAGATCAGAGATATCATTTTTTATCTCAAATATAGATTGTCCCCTCAGTCGTACTCTCTCCAAGTAAAATCGCACTTTGTGCATCTGAAGAAGCGGACCTCGCTCTCATCGGCGGACCGGAGCTGCCGGAGCCACCAGTAGGCGATATCATTTCCGCACTCAGGGCACCTGGACTTGGTGGTGGGAAGCCCCGCCGCCTCACAGTCCTCGATGACCGTCATCAGACGCTCTTTCTGCTCGGTCTTGCTGATGTGGCGGTCGCCCCTCGTCATCTCGACCTTCCTGCCGCACCTTCTGCAGACGAGCATCCCTTCCGTCGGCACCATTATGCTCTTACAATCGGGACAAAACTCCATCAGATGACGAGTACTCACTCGTCATATTAAAGTTTACCAGTTGAGTAAAGGTACTGTATTATGGGGTGGCTCTCCCACCCCTCTCCATCTCTGAGGTTATCATGAGCACAGCGTTGAACGTAATCTGCGAGAACAGGCCGGGGGTACTGCGGGACATCGCCGGGGTCGTCGCTGGCCGGGGCGGAAACATAGTTTATACTCAGCAGTTCGTACTGGAGCGGGGAGTGAACACCGGCAAGGCGACGGTCTACATGGAGATCGACGGGCTGGTTGAGGGGGTGCTGAAGGATCTGGAGGGGCTCCCTGCGGTCTTGGAGGTATCCGTCCACCAGTCCTTCGACAAGATCTACGGCTCCAGGGTGATCATCATGGGGGGAGGAGCCCAGGTCGCCCAGGCGGCCGTGGGAGCCGTCAACGAGGCGGACCGCCACAACCTCCGGGGGGAGAGGATCAGCGTCGACACCATACCCCTGGTGGGGGAAGATCCTATAGCCGATGCCGTCAACGCCGTCGGACGTCTCCACAGGGCGTCGGTCCTGGTTCTGGCGGGGGCGCTTATGGGCGGCAGGATATCCGAAGAGGTCCAGAGGCTCCAGGAGGAAGGGATCCCGGTGATCGCCCTCAAGATGGCGGGGTCGGTCCCCCGCTACGCCGATCTGGTGGTGACAGACCCCATTCAGGCGGGGACCTTCGCGGTGATGCACGTCGCCAGGACGGCGATCTTCGATATAAACAGGGTCAGGGGGATGGAGTTCTGAGCCACCCAGGGACCTTCCGCCGTAGATTATAGGTCTCTCAATACGGGATCAGCCTCGATAAGGGGTCAGCCCCGAAGCCCCATCGCCTCCAGGTCCCTGATCGCATCCCCATCGAAGATATCCTCGACAGTGTAAAATTCGTCCCCGGCCATGAGGACCGGAGCGCTGAGGGTGAATACCCCGTTGACCCGAAGCTCCGTCAGGGCCTCGGCGGTGGCCATATCCACCGTCTCGAAGTCGGCACCCCAACCCCTCAGGACCCTCTTTACCTCTTCGCACTTTGGACAGCTGGCGGTGGCGTAAACGACGTACCTCATAGCCCCATCTCCTCCGAATCGATCGATCTCAAAGTTCGGCTCATCTCAGCACCATCGGGTACCCCTTCTCCGAACGGACGGCGTACTGCTCAACTATGGCCCTGTCGGCGCAATCTCTGCAGCAGGAGAAGTTAGCGAGGTAGGTCACCCCCCCCATCTCGTGCTCGAAGATGTTGTTGCAGCTCATCCCCACGATCCGCCTGCAGTCCAGCCCCCTGCAGAACTCGTGGTCGGAGGCCCTCGCGGGGAACTCGTCCTCAAACCAGATCTTCGGCAAGAGGACCGGGAGTATCGCCATGTCCATGCCGCAACCGCAGGGGCCGTAGGTATCCTCGGGTCCGTCGTAGACGACGGCCTTCTCTATCTTATAGTCCATATTCCGCCACCCCAATTCCTCCTCTATCTCATCCGGAAGCCTAAATAACCTTTCTCATCTCCCCTGAAGGGGCTGAGGGCGGGGAGGGGCTGATGGGGGTGGTATCGCCCCAACAGTCCGGCGGCACCGGGACCGTTTGACCCATCTATCGAGCTTGAGGATCTCTAAATCAAAATAAACTGTCGTCATGGGACGATTGGCCAAAAATGCAGATATATCCATTTTTCTTCGATTTTCCTGTATATTATCGGCCACAAGTTTACGAAAATTATATATAGAGATCTGATGGACAACCTGATATCAAATAGGCTCTTATGTTGGAGAAGAAGCTGGTTTAGCCTTTTTTCTGACGGCATGAGCCGGATTAGATCTTAGGAGAGGAGCTCAAATGGCGATACTTCCTGTGGCACCGGTCAGCAGACTCATCCGAGAGGCGGGAGCAAAACGGGTCAGCGAAGGCGCACGCGACGCCCTGGCAGAGATTTTGGAGAGCTACGGCATGGAGGTGGCCGAGGAGGCGGTCGAATGGGCGAACCACGCCAAGAGGAAGACGGTGAAGGCCGAGGACATAAAAGAGGCGGTCAAGAGGGTGAGACCTCCCCGGGCCCCCGGGACCGACTGAGGCAGATATTATATAAGCAAGGCGGTGAGGTCGTCCATATATGCCTGAAAGCTCAGATTACACCTCCCTGGGTCTGGTATGCGGTATCGAGATACACCAGCAGCTCGATACCGCAGCCAAGCTCTTCTGCGGCTGTCCCACCAGGATCCGAGATTCCGAGGAGCATGACCACCAGTTCTTCAGGCACCTGCGACCGGCGCGAAGCGAGCTCGGGGAGATCGATCGGGCCGCCCTGGAAGAGGTTCTCGTCTCCCGAAAGTTCATCTACAGATCCTACGACACCACCTGCCTGGTGGAGGCGGACGATGAGCCGCCCAGCGAGCTGAACCCCGAGGCGCTGGAGATCGGCCTCGTAGTCTCCCGTCTCCTCAATATGCAGATCGCCGACGAGGTTCACACCATGAGAAAGATCGTCATCGACGGCTCCAACACCTCGGGTTTCCAGAGGACAGCCTACCTAGCCTCTCACGGCGGTATCGAGACCTCCCGCGGCAGGGTCGGGATCGAGACGATCTGCCTGGAGGAGGAGGCGGCCCGGATCGTAGACGACCGGGGAGACGAGGTCATATACTCCCTCGACCGGCTGGGGATACCCCTCGTCGAGATCTGCACCTCCCCCGACATAATCTCCCCCTCCCACGCCCGGGAGGTGGCCCAGCGCCTCGGTATGATCCTGCGGTCGACCGGGAGGGTCAAGAGGGGCCTGGGGACGATCCGCCAGGACGTCAACGTCTCCATCCGGGGCGGGGCGAGGGTGGAGATCAAGGGGGTCCAGGAGCTGAACCTCATCGAGACGATCGTGGCGGTGGAGGCAGAGAGGCAGAAGCTCCTCCTGAAGATAAGTGGCGAGCTCCTCGCCCGCGGTGCGATCGTCCACCGGCGGGTGGCGGAGGTCACCGGGATCTTCGCCGGGACCGGGTCGAAGGTGATAGAATCCGCCCTCAGGAAGGGGGGGGTCGTACTGGCGGTGAGGCTGGAGGGGTTCTCCGGCCTCCTCGCCAGGGAGATCCAGCCGGGACGGCGGCTCGGCTCCGAACTGTCGGACCGGGCGAAGAGGGCGGGGGTCGGCGGGATCTTCCACTCCGACGAGCTTCCCGCCTACGGGATCACTCAGAAGGAGGTAGAGGCGGTCCGCTCGGAGCTCGGGGCCGGGGAGGGGGACTCGGTGGTGATGGTGGCCGCTCCTCGGGACCGGGCCGAGGCTGCCATGAAGGCGGTCCTGGAGAGGGGGGAGGAGGCTCTGGCGGGGGTCCCCGAGGAGACGAGGCGGGCCCTCCCCGACGGGACGAGCGAGTACATGAGGCCGCTCCCGGGTTCCGCCAGGATGTACCCCGAGACTGACGTCCCTCCCGTGGTGGTGACCTCTGATTATGTAAATTCCCTGAAGCTTCCCGAACTCTTCGACGAGAGGGCGGCGCGGTTTTCGGATGAGTACGGCCTCAACCGCGAGTTTGCGGGGCTGATCGCCTCGTCGCCGAACTATCAGCTCTTTGAGAAGTTCGCGATGAAGCTTTCTACTGGTTCACTCGCAGAGGAAGCTGAGAGGCCTAGATCCTTCGTTGAGGATGCCAAAAGGGATATCCTCGCCGAGGAAGCTGAGAGAATTCGTGGATTCCCGGATGCTGTGAGGGATCTCTCCCTTCCGCCAGCTCTGGTGGTGAGAACCCTCGAGATGATACCAAGGGAGCTGGCTCGGGATGGGATACCGATCTCAAGCCTGACGGAAGACCGATATCTTGATGCCCTATCCCTCATCGCCGGGGGTAGGGTGGCGAAGGAAGGGGTACCTCAGCTTCTGGAGACGATGGCTAATCGGCCAGAGCTCTCGGCGGCCCAGGCTGCGGAGGCCGCGGGCCTCGCGGGCGTAGGCGAAGGGGATGTGGAGGCGGTGGTGGCCAGGATCGTCGCCGATAAGGAGGAGTTCATCCGAGAGAGGGGCGAGGCGGCCATGGGCCCCCTCATGGGCCTCGTCATGAAGGAGCTGCGGGGGAAGGCCGACGGAGCTCTCGTCAGCTCCGCCCTGAGGCGGGAGATAGATCGGATTTTGGCGCAATGACCGTCGGCAGGTCTGGCATCCCCTCGAATGTCGGGGGAGGGTGCCATATTTATCTCCTGCCAGGCCAATTATCATCCAGTCGGTTGAGACGTTCTGTCTATAATAGGCCGGCCGTCGGGAGATCGAGGTATGAAGCGAGAGATCCTCCTCTGGGACGAGACGATCTTCAAGGACCGGGAGGTCCTGGAGTTCGACCACATGCCGGAGCACTTCGCCCACCGGGAGTCCCAGATGGAGGCTCTGAAGTTCTCCGTCCGCCCCGCCTTCGCGGGGGGGCGCCCCGTCAACACCCTCTGCCTCGGACCCCCGGGGACCGGGAAGACGACGGCCATATACAAGCTATTCAGCGAGATCGAGGCCCACTCCTCGAAGGTCGTCCCCGTCCATGTCAACTGCCAGATGGACCATACGAGGCACGCCATATTCCTGCGGATCTACAGCAAGCTCCTCGGCCACTCCCCCCCGGCGAGCGGCGTCTCCTTCAAGAGGGTCCTGGATAGGATCGCTCGGACGATGGTGAAGGAGAACCGGTCCCTGGTGGTGGCCCTCGACGACGTCAATTACCTCTTCCCCGAGAAGGAGATCGACCGGGTCCTCTACACCCTCCTGCGGGCCCATGAGACCTTTCCTGGCTTTCGGGCCGGGGTGATCGCCGTCCTCAGCGAACCGGCCCTGGCTTACGTCTTCGATCCTAGGGTCGAGTCGGTCTTCCAGCCGGAGGAGGTCCCGTTTCCCCTCTACTCGAAGGAGGAGATCAGGCAGATCCTCGACCGACGGGCCCAGATCGGCTTTTATCCCGGGGTCGTCTCCAGCGATCTGATCGAGAAGATCGCCGAGTTCACCGAGAGGGCCGGGGACCTGCGGGTGGGGATCGACCTCCTCAAGAGGGCGGGTCTGGAGGCGGAGAGGAGGGCCTCGAAGTCGATATCCTCTGAGGACGTCGACCGGGCGGGCGAGAGGTCTAGGCTCGTCCACCTATCGAGCGCTTTGAAGCCCCTCCGGGAAGACGAGATCCTCCTCCTCACCCTGGTGGCGGAGATGGGTGCCTCGAAGGCGGGAGACCTCTACAGCCGATTTCAGGATTCGACCGGCTCCGGCTACACCCGGTTTCACGAGATCTTAAACAAGCTGGACGCCGCCAGGCTCATAGATACCGACTTCACCGGCCCCGGCCAGAGGGGTCGGTCCCGGATCGTCAGGATAAGGTACGATCCCGGAGAGGTCCTGGAGAGCGCCAGGAAGAGGAGAGAGTCCGGAGGCTGATAAGAAAATATATAGAATATATGCGGTAATGGCTGTAATTTTTTGAAAGATCATCTATTTATCCTATTGTCATCAATTTTATAACAGACGCCTGTAAGTAGGTGGTCTCTGATGAATAGATCGTTAATTTACTTAATGATCGTCGCGTTGGCGATCGGATCGGTCCTCGCCTTCTCGGGTTGTTTGGGCGAGGACGGCAGCTCCGCCTCCACGAGGGCAACCGTCGTGAAGGTCGCCGGGTCGACGACGGTGATGCCCCTGGTAGAGGCCTCTGCCGAGGAGTTCAACCGGCTCCAGGATCAGGCTAGGGTATCGGTCAGCGGCGGCGGCACCGGCGTCGGGATAAAGAACGTCGC
Organism: Candidatus Methanocrinis natronophilus; assembly: GCA_029167045.1. Classification (GTDB taxonomy): domain Archaea; phylum Halobacteriota; class Methanosarcinia; order Methanotrichales; family Methanotrichaceae; genus Methanocrinis; species Methanocrinis natronophilus. Next base: position 25,327 of record JARFPK010000013.1, on the reverse strand, counting down.
CGAAGGGCTCGCCGATATCGCCATGGCCTCTCGGGACGTCAAAGCCGAAGAGATCGCCACCTACGGAAACCGGTTTGTTGAGACCCTCGTCGCCTACGACGCCATAGCCGTGGTGGTGAGCCAGCCGATCGCCGACGCCGGGGTCACCGGCCTCTCCAGGGATGAGGTGAAGGCGATCTACGCCGGCGAGGTCACCAACTGGAAGGAGGTCGGCGGCCCCGATGAGAGGATATACGTGGTGTCGAGGGAGGTCGGCTCCGGGACGAGGGACACCTTCAACGAGATGGTGATGGGAAGGGCCGAGGCCGAGACCCCCGGAGTTACCACCAGCCACGGAAGCAACGCCGAGGTTAAGACGGCGGTTACGAGGAGCGACAAGGCCATCGGCTATCTGGGGATGAACTACGTCGAGGGCGGCGCCCTCCAGGCGATAGCCTACCAGGGGGTGTCCCCCTCCGACGAGGCGGTGAAGGCGGGATCCTACCCCCTATCCAGGGAGCTTCACCTCTACACCTTCGGCGAGGCTAGCCCAGAGGCGAGAGCCTTCATAGACTTCATCCTCAGCGAAGAAGGCCAGAAGATCGTGTTGGAGACCGGTTTTGTTCCGGTCCGTTGATCGCCGTCAGAGACGGTATTTCTGGTCACTCGGTAAGGAGATAAAAGTGGAAGTTGGAGGGAGCGGCGCTGACGGTAAAGGGTGCCAGCGCTACTCTTTCATCGTTTATATCGCTATATTTCAGAGTTCGATCGGGCTCGTCAAAGGGACTGAGCTTTTGATTTATCCTCCCAGGACTTCCCCCAGGCGACGTCGCGACAGGTGGAGTCGAAGACCTCCTTCTCGCCCCACATCCTGTCGTCGTCATCCACCCCGGTGTAGCCGCCGAAGCAGCAGGAGAGCCAGTCCCCTCTAGGCTTAGAGGCAGACTTGCTCACCTTCACCTCCATATTCTTGCTGATCCTGAAGCTTCCGACGTAGTTCTCGTCGATCTCGATCAGCGGGTTCTTCCAGCCGCTGGCCCCTCCCCTCTTCCCCTTCGCAGGATCGGGGTTGGTCAAGAGCTGGCCTATGTGGACGGTCCCTTCCGTCACCTCCTCCTGGATCTTCATCCGGGCGAGGCCGTATCCGTTTACGGCAGATGAGCTGAAAGAGCCCGACGGAGGGTTAGGCTCTCTGCACTCCAGGTCGACGGCTATATCCTTCACAAAGCCCGAGGCGTACTCGATCTGGTGGACCATCGATACCCCCTCCTGGTAGCTCTTCGCCTCGGTCCTCTCCTTCAGCTTCGAGTTGTAGACTATGGGGTTCTTCTCGTACCATCCGGTGCCGTAGGCGAAGGCCACCGGCGAGTAGGTCATCTCGTTCTGCTCGACGAAGGAGATGACACTGTTTTGGGTCGTAAATTCCCGACCGTAGTCGAGGGTGTTTCGGTCCTGGGCCCGCACCTTAGTATCGGTCTGGTTGGACCTTATCAGGGTCGCCTGGTCGAGGGTGCCGCTGCCGTGCATGTAATTCTTCAGCTGGAGGGTCTTGGTATTGACCTTCTGGTAGACCATCGAATAGCCGGTACCCTCCACATCCTGCTCGAACTTGTGCTCGTTCTTCAGGTAATACCCCTCCGGGTTGACCAGAGCGAAAGCCGGGGTCGAGGCTATCAGCATCACCATAAGCCCGGCCCAGATCAGGAGGAGCACACCCCACATCTTCATCATCGTCCCTATATCCCTCATTTCCTTCCCATCCCAAAATATCTCCTATAGAAGGCGATTTTTCTCTTCTGCGACCCCCACCATGGAAGATATCGTGTATAAAATTTGCCACAATAATATAAATAGGCGCAATTTCTGTAAATATACAAGGTTACACGACTTATGCCTATTTACTTTATATACTAGCTTAATCAGATCCGTCGATGGATCCGGCAAATGCCGTTCTTTCTGATCGATCAGATAGTATTTCATTGACCTTTATCCCCCCTATAGCTTTCGATTAGCTCAGGTCTTTTCGGAGTCTCAGTATATAGAACAAGTCTCTGTATATAGCATATATATGTAAAAGTATGACCTTTATCTCTATTTATTTTATTGCGGATAGTTTTATACCCTATACCGGCGGGAGGGTGGTCTGTATGAGCATCAAATCAAGATCTGCGATAGCAGGCGTTCTGCTGGTGGCATTTTTAATCGCCACTCAGGGCGCTGCAGCTCTAAAGGTATCGGGGTCGACCACCGTCCTCCCCTTCGGCTCCGTCGCTGCCGAGGAGTTCAACGCCGCCCAGTCCGGGATCCACGTCTCGGTCAGCGGTGGAGGCTCCGGCGTCGGGATCAAGAACGTCGCAGCGGGGATCAGCGACATAGCCATGGCCTCCAGGCACGTCAGGGACTCCGAGAGGGAGGCAAACCCCGATAAGGAGTTCGTCGAGCACCTGGTGGCGTATGACGCCATCTGTATCGCCGTCAGCAAGGCCGTATACGATGCCGGCGTCACCGACCTGACAATAGAGGACGTCCGCGCCATCTACAACGGCGAGATCAAGAACTGGGCTCAGCTCGGAGGCGAGAACAAGGATATCTACGTCCTGGCCCGAGAGGTGGGGTCGGGGACGAGGGACACCTTCAACGAGATGGTGATGGGGAGCGACAAGGCGGAGACCCCCGGGGTCACCACCAACCACGGCAGCAACGCCGAGGTTAAGACCGCCCTCACCAGGAGCGACAAGGCCATCGGATACCTGGGCCTCAACTACGTCCAGGACGGAAACCTGGGGGTCATCGCCTTAGATGGAGTTGTACCTACGGTTTCGACCGTCAGGGACGGATCTTACCCCCTGGCTAGAGAGCTCTTTTTCGTAACCTACGGCGAGCCGGACGATGAGGCTGCCACCTTCCTGGAGTTTGTCACCGGAGGAGATGGTCAGGCCATCGCCGATGAGCTGGCCTTCGTACCGATAAACTGAGCCTGAATGGACGATGAAAGCCTTCCCGGTGCCCCTAAAAAGGGCTCCGGGACCTCCCTTCTACCTGGACCATCCCCTCATCTAAAGAGCATGGTTCGGTTGGCCACGTGGTCTCCTCCGCCGTGGTGACTTCGGATGTGACTTCAAATATTCGAACCCGCCTCGATGCCGAGGCGAGATGAAGCCGTCGCCGAGCTCGATGAGGAGGAGGGTGCATAGTTTTAGGAGATGAGCCCACTCTCTCCCGTCGAGATCTCGTTAGGATCGGATCGGTAGACCTCGATTTATCCTCCGGGGAAAGATTGATATTATTTTAAAAGAGGGTTTAAGAGAGGGTTTGAGAAGGATGGCGCGGCCTGAATCGGTTATGACCTGGGCGGTGGTGATGATATTCGTATCAGCCGCTGCCGCCTTATACCTCCTCGGCGGCGTCGACCTCTTCCATCGCGACCCATCCAAAGAGACGGCTTCGATCCTCCTGGTGGGAGGTTCCACCACTGTCCTCCCCTTCGCCGAGGCCTGCGCCCAGGAGTTCAATATAGGTGAGAGGGGTGTCACCGTGAAGGTCGCTGGAGGGGGGACTGATGCCGGGATCGACCTCTTGAAAGCAGGGGGGATAGATATAGCGATGGCATCGCGAAGGGTCGGCGACTTTGAGATGGAGCTTCTGGGTTATCATCTCGAAGAGCACCCCATCGCCCTAGACGCGGTATCCATAGTCGTGAGCCGACCGATCTGGGATGCCGGAATCGATGACCTCAGCCATGAGCAGCTTTCGGCCATATACAGAGGCGTCATATCCAACTGGAAGGAGCTGGGCGGTCCGGATAGAGGTATCGTCGCCTTATCGAGATCGCCGGGGTCGGGGACCGGCGAGATCTTCAGCGAGAAGGTGGCGACCCCCGGCGTCTCCGTCTACATGGGGACGAGCGAAGAAGTGGGGAGGTATGTGGCCGAAAGCGACAGGGCCATAGGCTATCTCGGCCTCAGCCTCGCCTACGACGACGATCTCGGGATCGTCGCCTACGAGGGGACCGTCCCATCGGCCGAGACGGTGAGGGACGGCTCTTACCCCCTGGCCAGGACCCTCTACATGTACACCAGGGGTGAGCCCGACGAGGGCGAGAGGGCTTATCTCGAATTCGTCATGGGAGAAGAAGGTCAGGCCATCGCTGAACGCTGGGGGTTTCTGCCGATCTCGACGTAGCCTGGCCGTCGATTATCATCACCTTTTGGACCTTCTTCATTTTGGAGAGGCAGCCTTCAGCACGCCTCCGTCCCCGGGGGACCGAATTTATCGAAGCTCGTGGCAAGGATCGTCCTGGTGGTGACGACGCCCTCCGTCCCCCGAATCGTCTCGACCAACCCGTTGAGGTTCATAAGGCCGTCCACCTGGACGTTGAGGAAGAAGTCGAAGTCTCCGAATAGGAGGTATATCTTCCTGATACCCACCAGGGATTTCAGGGTTCTGTGGATCCTCCTCTCGTGGCCTGGAAAGATCTTAACCATGATTATGCCGTCGATCATTTTTATCAACCTCTATCTGAAATACCATTCTTTTCAAAAAGTTGAGGAACGGCGTGGAGCTCTATAGCCCCATCGCCCTCTTGACGAGACCAAAGACCTCAGTGTTGTCGATGAGCCCCCGGGAAAACTCGATCGCCATCGGGCCGCTGGCCAAGAGCGGTACATCTACAGAGGTGTGGGACGCCTCCTTCAGGATCGTGAGGTCCGAGTAGGTGTCGCTGACGGGGTAGGCGCCGGAGCCGAAGTTGGGAGCCCAGCCCTCCACGTATTCGCTCGTAGCGGCTCCCATCACCAGGCCGCCGCACTCGTGGTCGGCGGTGACGACCACCAGGGTCTCGGAATTATTGGCTGCGTAGTCGAGGGCGACCTTGACGGCGTCGTCGAAGGCCAGGGTGTCAACGACAATCCTCTTGTAGTCCCGGGAGTGGCCGGCATGGTCTATCCTCGCCCCCTCCACCATCAGGAAGAAGCCGTCCTCGTCCTGGGAGAGGAGGTCGATGGCAAACTGGGTCATCTCCGCTAGGCTCGGCTCGGCGCTAGGATCCCGGTCAACCTCGTAGGTCATGTGAGAGCTGGTGAAGATCCCAAGAACCCTGGAGGTGGCGGTGGGGTCGAGGGCCATAAGGCCGCTCTTGTTCGTCACTACGGTCCAGCCGAGGGATGAAGCCTCCTCCAGAAGGCTTCTATTGTCGAAGGAGAACTTGCTGGCGCCGCCTCCCATGGCGACATTCATCATCCTGTTAATGCACTGCTCAGGGATATCGTACCCCCAATCTCGAAAGGCGGTATGGGCGTAATACGCGGCAGGGGTGGCATGGGTTATCCTGGAGGTGGAGACGACGCCCGTGGCCTTCCCGGCCTCATCGGCCATCTCCAGGATGGTCTTTAGGGGAACGGCGTACAATGTGGCGTTCTCGTATCCGATGATCTCTCCATGAGCGGTGATGTTGGTGACGGTTATTACGTCGTTGTAGGTCTTATGGCCGGTGGCCAGACCCGTCCCAACCGCCGCAGAGTCGGTGATCCAGCTGTCCAGGGAGTGGGTCGAGATGTATCCAGCGTGCTCCATTTTATCCAGGTGCAGCCTGGTGTTCTGGTAGTTGTCCAGGGTGGGCTGGTAGCCGGGCTGATCGCCGCCGATCTCCCCCCATCGCGCTGCCGTCATCTGAGCTAATTCCATCTCGTCACCGGTCATGAAGATGACATTCTCTGCTCCGCCGTCCGCGCCATCCCCCATCCCGGCTCTCTAAACTGTCATGGGAACCGAAGCCGTCAAGGAAGAATACAGTCAAGACCCATAGGGCCAATAGCTGTCGTCTCATTCGTATGCCTCTAATGTTCAGTTGGTGCGGCTTTCATAGTGCCGATCAGTAGGGCGCACCAACGCGTTCACAGAAGACCAGACGAGAGGATCGTATCTAAACGTTGCACAAATAAAATAAATAGCACCCATTATTTCTTTTATCGTCAATTTTCTATATAGATTGAGGCCGAGCCTGTCGTAACGTGCCCTTCATATCGTGGATCCTCAACCAGGGATCGTAACTCAGGGGCTGGGACGGATCTAAATAGAATATTTTCTGGTATATTCACTATATAATTAATATGGACAACCCGTTTATATCATGGGACGATCCAGTGCTCTCATGGACTCATCGGGGAGCTCAAGGCGTCGGAATCGCCGGATTCGGGAGCGGATCATCGAGTCGTCCTTCTTATTCGCCGCCGTCACCTCGATCCTGGTGATGCTCCTTATCTTCTTCTTTCTGATCCGGGAGAGCCGGGTCGCCTTCCTTGAGGTGGGGGTCCTCGACCTGTTATTCGGTATGAAGTGGCACTCCGCCGGGGACGTCTTCGGTATGACCCCCATCATCGTCGGTTCGGTGATGGTAACCCTCCTCGCCCTCATGATAAACATCTTCGTGGGGGTCCCCCTGGCGATCTACCTGGCGGAGCTGGCAGGCCCCCGGTCCCGCTCGATCCTGAAGCCGGCGATAGAGCTTCTGGCGGGGGTCCCCTCCATCGTCTACGGCTTCCTTGGGGTTCTGATCCTCGTCTCCTTCCTGGAGAGGAGCTTCGATATGCTGACAGGAAGGTCGATCCTGGCGGCATCGATCCTCCTGGGGATCATGTTCATACCGGCGCTGACGACGATCTGCGAGGACGCCCTCCGGGCCGTCCCCCAGGAGTTCAAGGAGGGGTCCCTGGCCCTCGGCGCCACCAAGTGGCAGACGGTCCGGGGGGTGAGCCTCCCCGCCGCCTCCTCGGGGATCATCGCCGCCGTAGTCCTCAACGTCGGAAACATCATCGGCGAGACGATGGCCGCCCTCCTGGTGGTGGGGAACATGCCGAGGGTCCCGTCGCCGGTCTTCGACATCTTCTCCCCCGGTGCCATATTCACCTCCGTCATCGCCGGGGAGATGGGGGAGGTGGCTCACGGTTCCCTCCACTACCATTCCCTCTTCGCCGTGGGGTTCGTCCTCCTGTTAATCGTCACCGTCCTCAACATCACGGCGGACCTGGCGAGGGCGGCCATCAGGAGGAAGTTCGGAGGATACTGAAGGCCGGCGTATCCCCTCCCCTCATCGATACCTAATAAATATATTATTTTTTTCGCAAGATAATTGGGTTCAGTAAACCCAACTTATCGCCACTTGACTCTCCTCTTCGTCGGTCCCATCCGTCGGCTGGGCATCCTCGCCCTCTTCCTCTTCCTCGCCTTCCCCCTCCGCCACCGTCTTATGGACCCTCCCCAATAACCTATCGATGGGGAGGATGAAGGCTATACCCCTCCCCGGCTCGTTCAGCCTTCCGGCCTTTACCACCGCCTCGATAATCTTATCGGCCTCCGAGGAAGAGACGACGGTGAAGATCACCTCCTTCTCCGGCTCGATCATGATGTTCAGGAGCTTCTTCTGCTCGTGGACGCCCACACCCCTCCCGAAGAGGATCGTGCCTCCTTCTGCGCCGGCGTCCTTGGTGGCGCAGAGGACCTCGTCACCCCATCCCTTCTTGACGATGGTGACGATCAGGGACATATCGGTCTCGAACTTCATTATTCACCACCCTTCTTCAATCGGATTATGACCCCCAGGGACATGACGAATATTATCGGCGCCAGGGCGATGAGGGCTATCAGGCCGAAGCCGTCTATCAGGGGATCTCCCCCCTCTATCATCGCCGCCGCCCCCACGGCGACGGACATCAGGAAGGTGACGGCCATCGGCCCCGTGGTGACCCCCCCAGCATCGAAGGATACCCCTATGAAATCCCTGTCGCTCACGAAGAGGAGGAGGACGGCCAGGAGGTATCCGGGGATGATTATGTAGGCGAGGGGTATACCGTAGGATATCCTCGCCATCCCGATCCCCACCAGGACCGCGACCCCTATGGAGAGGGTATAGAGCATCAGCCGGGAGTTTACGTAGCCGGTAGAGGCCTTCTCCACCTGATAGCAGAGGACCCGCACCGCCGGCTCGGCGTAGGTGGCGAGAAATCCGAGGAGGACTCCCAGGGCGATGAGCATCCACTTCTCTTCGAAGCTCCCAAAGAACCTGCCGATATCCTCTCCTGCGGGTAGAAACCCGATGAAGACCCCGGCGATGAAGAGGACGAGGCCGACGGCCGCCAGCGCCATCCCTAAGAGAAGTCTCAAAAAATAATTCAGAGGGTAGCGGAGATAGGCGGCCTGGAATATGAGGAAGAAGACCACCAAGGGTATTATCGCCTGGACGACTTCGATGATGGCATTTCTCATCGACTCCACCACGGTGGCCATCAATGGAGGAGCACCCCCAGGAGCATGACCCCCAGGATGGGGCCGATGGTGGCAAAGCCGATCAGCCCGAAGCCGTCGGCGAGCGGGGACCTTCCGGCCATCACCGTCGAGGCCCCGATCCCCAGGGCGAGGATTACGGGGACGGTCATCGGCCCCGTCGTCATCCCGCCTGCATCAAAGGAGATCGAGAGGTACTCGGCAGGGGTGAAGAAGGAGAGGAGGATGACGAGGAGGTAGCTTCCAGCGTATAGGTATTTTATGGGGACGTTGTATATTATCCGGAGCATCGATAGGACCATGAATATGCCAGCCCCCAAAGCCATCGCAAATAGGAGGGCGCTTCTGGAGATCGAGTCGCTTGATACGTCGTTTATGACGATCGTCATGGCCCTAACAACCGGGTCCGCGACGACGACGAGAAAGGATATCGAGAAGATGACGACGACGATGAATAGGATAGATCCGCGGCTCGAAAGCTCGCTGCCTATACCCTCTCCCATCGGTAGCATCCCGATCTTCACTCCCATAAGAAATAGCGTGAAGCCCATCCCCACCATCACGGCGCTGATGGCGAAGGTGGCGACGCTCTCAAGGGGGGATCCTATGAAGAGGATCTGGATCAGAAGGACTATGAAGGTGATCGGGGCTACCGACTGGACCGTCTCCTTAAGGGCGTCTTTGAAATGATCTCTCAGGCTTTATACCCCCGCTCCGGCTCACCTGCTCTATGCTCTCTCCTTTTCTCTCCTCCTTTGATATATCAAACTATCCGGCTTCCAGGATCCGGCGAATGATCAGGAGAGGTCAGCGGCCGCCTATCTCTCTCCAGCCCCTCTCTCTTTTCTCTCTCTCTATCGTCCCCGCCACCCCCCCCCACCACCGGCATGATCTGGCGGTTCGGGGCTTAGGGGGCCGGCCAGAGAATACTTTCGCCCTGCGAGCCTCGACCTTTTGTAGGACGGGGGAGATGGTGTAGGATGGAAGGCCGCGGTCCCCCCAGAAGGCGGCCTCCCGTTGCCATGATCGATAAGATGCCGGGAGAGGTCCCGAGAAATCCCCCTTCATTGCCTCTCCCGGAATACTCCCTTTCTTCCAGCAGGCCGAAAAGGCGTCTCGTGGTATCCTATATCAATCCCCCATCCCTCACCATCCGCCTCCTATCCAATATTTCCACCTCCATTACTTCCGCCCCGCGAGGACGGTTCCGATATAGGTTCCGATATATGATCAATTCCAATATGAGCCGTTGCTCGGCCCCCCACCACCTCCTGATACGCAGACCGGGAGGAGGCGGGCGGATATGGGGATTTGAAGAAGTGAGATGAAGAAGAAGAAGAAGAAAGGCGAAGAAGAAGGCGATGATGATCTGTAGTGGCGGTGGAGATCGACGGTGGGGCGCTGATGGTGGCGGCGGCAGGAGCCATGGCCAGCGCTCTGGCGACCCTCATCTTCTGCCGCCTCGCCTTCCGGGTCTCCCTCGAGGCGAGGCTGAAGGACCTGGAGCACCGGATGGAGAGGCTGGTCGATCTGGAGGAGGCGATCCCTGCCGCGGAGGAGAGGATCGGGGACCTGGAGATGGAGGCGGTCTGGCCGGAGGCGCAGGACGGGGAGGGGGCGACAGAGGCGGATGAACGGTGAACGGATATCTCAGAGACGCGACTTTCGCCCCTTCGCCCCCATTTTGCCCCTTTCATCTTGCACCCCTCATACCCCCGATCCCTTCAGCCCCGCCTCCGCCGGGCCGCCGTCTTCCCCTTCGCCTCCACGATCTCCATCGCCTCTCCGAGGCTCTCGGCCTTGATCATCCCATCGACGTTCCAGTCCCCGAGGTCGATTACAGGCTTATCCATCTTCAGGGCGAGGGCGATCTCCGAGAGGGTCCCGTAGAGCCCCGGTAGGGCGATGACGACGTCGGCGGACCGCACGACTATGGCGTTTCTCCCGTGGCCCATCCCGGTCCCGATGGCGACGGTGACGTAGGGGTTTGCCGCCTCCCTCTCTCCGGGGAGGATCCCGACGACGACCCCTCCTGCCTCCTTCGCCCCCTGGCTCGCCGCCTCCATCACCCCGCCCAGGCCCCCGGTGATGAGGACGTGGCCGGTTTGCGCTATCCTTCTTCCCAGCTCCCTTGCGAGGCTGCACCTCTTCTCCTCGTAATCTCCTGCTCCTACCACCGCCACCTGCAAAAGATCTCCTCCACGCGAGGCTATTATTATCCCCCCGTGAACTTATGGTTTGTGTCCGTCTTTTCGAGGCTCCGCCCCGAGGTCCGGGGGCTTCTCGCCCGCCAGGGGATAGCCGAGCCGACGCCGCCCCAGAAGATGGCGATCCCCCGGATACTAGCCGGAGAGAACATCCTCCTCATCGCCCCCACCGGGACGGGGAAGACGGAGGCTGCGGCCCTCCCCCTCTTCAACAGGATCCTCAGGGATAAGGGCGGGGTCGGGGTCCGCAAGGCCGGCGCCCCGAAAGGAGGGGCCGGGGGAAAGGACGCTACGGGGAGGGGCGGCGGTGGAGGCGGTCCGGGAGGAGGCGTCGAGGAATCCGGCCGGATCTCCGCCGTCTACGTCACGCCGCTGCGGGCCCTCAACCGGGACATGCTCTCCCGCCTCCAGGGTTGGGGGAATGATCTGGGGATATCCGTCGCCGTCCGCCACGGGGACACGACCCAGGCGGAGCGGCGGGCCCAATCCTTGCGCCCCCCCGACCTCCTCATCACCACCCCGGAGACGCTCCAGGTGATGCTGACCGGCAAAAGGCTCCGGAGGAGCCTTCGAGGTATCAAGACCGTCGTCATCGACGAGGTCCACGAGCTGGCCGCCTCGAAGCGAGGCTCGCAGCTCTCGGTCGTCCTGGAGAGGATGGTGGAGGTGGCAGGGGATTTCCAGAGGGTGGGGCTCTCGGCGACGGTAGGCTCCCCGGAGACGGTGGCGGAGTTTCTCGCGGGACCGGACCGAAGCTGCGGCATAGTCCGGGCCGACGTCGAGCGGGCGGCAGAGTTTCGGGTCGTCTCCCCCCAGCCGAAGGGCGGCGACTTCGCCCTCGCCAGGAGGCTTGAGGTCGATTCCCAGCTCGCAGCCCAGATCAGGATGATCCGGGAGGCGGTGGAGGAGGAGAGGTGCCTCATCTTCGTCAACACCCGCCAGGCCGCCGAGGTCCTGGGGTCGAGCTTCCGCCGCCTCGGGGATGATATCGGCGTCCACCACGGCAGCCTCTCCAAAGAGGTGAGGATCGAGGCGGAGGAGGCCTTCAAGGCGGGAAGGCTTCGGGGGCTAGTATGTACATCGTCGATGGAGCTGGGGATCGACATCGGCGACGTCGACCACGTCATCCAGTATAGCTCCCCCCGGGAGGTCTCCCGCCTCGTCCAGAGGGTGGGAAGGGCCGGCCACGGGATGGGGAGGATCTCTTTGGGGACGATCATCGCCACCAGCCCCGACGACGTCGCCGAGGCCCTCGCCATCGCCAGGAGGGCGAACGCGAAAGAGCTGGAGGAGACGAGGCCCCACAGAAAGCCAAAAGACGTCCTGGCAAACCAGCTGGTGGGGCTAGCCCTCGACTTCGGCGAGATCCCCCTTGGAAGGTCTTTTGAGATCATCACCAGGTCTTACCCCTTCCGGGACCTCTCCATGGGGGAGATGGAGGTGGTGGCCGGGGAGATCGAGGGCCACCGGCTCGTGTATATCGAGGACGGCTTCCTGCGGAGGAGGCGGAGATCCTGGGAGTACTACTACCAGAACCTCTCGATGATCCCCGACGAGAAGAGGTACACCGTCTACGACGTCGTCGGAAGGAAGGCGGTGGGGACCCTCGATGAGGCCTTCGTCGTCAACTTCGCCGAGGCCGGGGCGACCTTCGTCGCCAGGGGCGAGATCTGGGAGATCGTCGAGGTCCTCGAGGACGAAGAGGAGATCAGGGTCGCCCCCATAAACCGAGGGGGCGAGATCCCCACCTGGTCCGGGGAGGAGATCCCCGTCCCCTGGACCGTCGCCCAGGAGGCGGGGGAGATCCGCGCCCGGGTCGCCAGATTGCTGGAGGGAGGAAGAGCATCAGGAGGTGGAGGTGGAGAAACTGGTGGAAAAGGTGGTGGATGCGGAGGTGGAGAAGAAAGGGACGTTCCCGATGGGAGCGGGGCCGGGGCCGGAGGAGAAGAGGCGGCTGGAGCCTTCCTGATGGAAGAATACCCCGCCGACGAGGAGGCGGCGAGGCTCTTTCTGGGGATGATAAAGTCCCAGATCTCGGCCCATCTCCCCGTCCCCGATCACCGGACCGTCACCGTCGAGGGGGACGGAACCCACATCACGGTGAACGCCTGCCTTGGGACCCAGGCGAACGAGACTCTGGGACGGGTCCTATCCGCCCTCCTCTCCGCGAGGCTTGGCGGCTCCGTCGCCCTCGACGTCGACCCCTACAGGATCGGCCTGGAGACCTCTCGGCCCCTGATCGCCGAGGAGGTGGCGGCCCTTCTGGCAGATACCGACCCCGACCACATCGGGCCGATCCTGGAGCTGACAGTCAAGAACACGTCGCTATTCACCTGGAGGATGGTCCACGTCGCCCGGAAGTTCGGTGCCCTCCGCCGGGACTTGGACAGGACGACGGTCAGCCTCAAGAGGGTCCTGGGGCTCTTCGTAGACGGCCCCATCGGGGAGGAGGCGATGCGCGAGCTCTTCTGGGATCGGCTCGACCTCGACCGGGGTAGAAGGGCGCTGGAGGATCTGAGGAGGGGGGAGATCGCCATAACGACCTCCCACCCAAGCCCCATAGGCGCTGAGGGGAGGCGGGGAGGAAGGGACGTAACAACTCCGCAGCGGGCGGACGGCGCGGTGATCGAGCTACTGAGGGACCGGATCATGAACGACCGGGTGATCCTCTTCTGCGTCAGCTGCAGGGGGTGGAAGTCGCTGCGGACGGTCAGGAACGTCCCGGAGGTCCCCCAGTGCCCCCAATGCGGCTCCCGGATGGTGGCCGCCCTCAAGCCCTGGGAGGAGGAGGAGATAGGTATCGTCAGAAAGCCGGAGGAGATGAAGACCCCCGAGGACCGGCGGAGGACCAAGAGGGTCTATCGGAACGCAAACCTCGTCCTCACCTACGGCAAGAGCGCCGCTGTCGCCCTGGCGAGCCGGGGGCTCGGCCCCGAGACGGCGGCAAGGCTGATGCGAAACCTCAGGAGGGACGAGGACGACTTCTATCGAGATATCCTCAAGGCTGAGAGGGAGTACGCCAGGACGAAGAGGTTCTGGAGCTAGGGGCCCCAAGATTTAAGGTCTACCAGGATCTAGCATCCTCTCATGACTTTCGATCTCTTTCCGGCCGTCGACCTCCGCGGTGGAAGATGCGTTCAGCTCGTCGGTGGCGTTCCAGGCTCAGAGGTGGTATCCCTCGATGATCCCATCGCTGAGGCGGTCCGATGGGCTCTGATGGGGTCGACGACCCTCCACATCATCGACCTGGACGGAGCTATCCAGGGGGAGAGGGTCAACGCGCCCATCCTCATGGAGATCGTCGAGACCCTCGACCTCTTCATCCAGGTGGGGGGCGGCATCAGATCCCGGGAGGATGCGGCCTCCCTCCTCGAGCTGGGGGTCGACAGAGTGATACTAGGGACGGCGGCCCTGGCAGACCCCGCCATGGTCACCGACCTCGTCGCCGACTTCGGGAAGGATAGGGTTATGGTCGCCCTGGACGTCAGGAGCGGGAAGGTCACCACCGAGGGATGGCAGAGGGACCTGGAGAAGGGGGCGGTCGAACTTGGGCTGCTATTCCAGGAGCGGGGCGCCGGGTCGATCCTCTTCACCAACATCGACACCGAGGGGCAGGTCCGGGGGATCGACCCCGGCCCGACGAGGAGGCTCGTGGAGGCGGTGGAGATCCCGGTGGTGGCCGCTGGGGGGGTCACCACCATCGAGGACATCCTCACCCTGAGGGGGGTGGGGGCGGCAGGGGCCGTCGTCGGGACGGCGATATATACGGGAAGGCTCGACTTCAAGGAGGCCCTTTCGGCCACAAGATCCTGATTCGAGCTTTCATGTAGGTTCTGTATAGGTCTCGTAGAGGTCTGAATGGATTCGTGGAGGATCCGTATAGGTGATGGTATGAGGAAGGGAGAGGGAAGAGCTGAGGTAGGGGAGGCGCGGGCAAAGGTCGAATTGGACCTGGATGGGGCGGGGGAGCAGAATATCGACTCCGGATCAGGTTTTCTCGACCACATGATATCTGCCCTGGCGAGGATGGGAGAGATCGACGTATCGTTGAAGGCGGAAGGGGGCATAGGTCCCCAGAGGTCGAGGGCTGCAGGCCTGGCCCTGGGATCCGCCCTCGCCGAGGCCCTGGGGGATAAAAAGGGGGCGAAACGGTACGGTTGGGCGGCGGTCCCCATGGACGAGGCTCTCGCCAAGGCGGCCCTGGACCTCTCGGGGAGGGCCTATCTCGTCATTGAAGGGGAGTTCTCCGGCGAGATGATCGGAGATCTCTCCACCCAGGAGGTGAAGCCCCTCCTATCTGCCCTGGTGGAGGGTGGGAGGGTCACCCTGAACGTAGAATTCAAGGGGGAGAACGACCACCACAAGGCCGAGAGCGTCTTCAAGGCCCTGGGGCTCGCCCTCAGAGAGGCGAAGAAGATAGAAGGGACCCGGGTCCTCAGCACCAAGGGCGTCCTCTGACCGCGGACTTAAGACCGGAGACCGAGCTGCTTTTTTATTCGAACTCGATCGTCCCCGGCGGCTTAGGCGTCAGGTCGTAGACGACCCTCGACACCTCGGGGATCTCTCCAGCGATCCGATGAGATATACGCCTCAGGACGTCCCAGGAGAGCTCCAGGACGTCGGCGGTCATGGCGTCCCTCGAGGAGACCGCCCTCACCGCCACCACGTAGCCGTAGGCTCTGATGTCGCCCTTGACCCCCGTCGCCTTTCCCAGGACCGCGGCAAAGGCCTGCCACGGCATGAACTCCTGCAGCTCCTCCTCTACGATGGCGTTGGCAGACCTCACCACATCTAGCCTCTCTCGGGTCACCTCTCCCAGTATCCGCACGGAGAGGCCAGGTCCAGGGTAGGGCATCCTCTCGCATATCTCGACGGGCATCGATAGCCCTCTGGCGACAGCCCTCACCTCGTCCTTGTATAGGTCCCGGAGCGGCTCGACTATCCCTGCAAACTCCATCTCCCGGGGCAGGCCTCCTACGTTGTGGTGGGACTTGATCCCCCCCTCCGACTCGATCAGGTCGGGGTATATCGTCCCCTGGATCAGGTATTCGGCGCCGACGCTCCTCGCCTCCTCTTCGAAGACCCGGATGAAGGTCTCCCCCACCACCTTCCTCTTCTCCTCTGGATCAGTCACCCCCGCCAGGGCGGCGAGAAATCGGTCTTCGGCGTGGACGGTGATGAGGTTGAAGTCTCTGAACATCTCTTCTATCTTCTGTGACTCGCCCTGGCGCATCAGCCCGCTGTCGACGTAGACGGGTAAGAGCCGGTCTCCTATAGCCTTGCGGGCGAGAAAGGCGCAGACAGAGCTGTCCACGCCGCCGGAGAGGCCTATCACCGCCCTTCCCTCTACCGTGCGGCTGATCTCTGCTATCGCTTCGTCGATGAACTGGGGGACGTTCAGGCCCATGGAGACCTTTTGGCCGGTTTCGAGGATAATAGCCTTGCGGTTCTGGGCGGTCCTGATTTCAGATGACCCCAACGTGAAACGCACGTGAAAAATAGTCATTTAAAGGTGCGGGTAGTAGGTGTCATTGCGGGAAGGGGAGTGGGAAACAATAGATCGCCAGACCTCCTATGCGGATGAGAGGGTATATCCCTCCTCCCTCTCATCCGATCGTCCCTCTTGTTCATTTGGCGATCTGATCTCTTCCTGCCTTTTCATTCATTTATATACATCGCTCCCCGTTTTCAGGGAGTAGCTCCCCTCAAAGACGGTGGTGATGGCAGAGTCCCTCTCTTTGGTACGGCTCTCTATCTCGTATATCGCCATCCCCGTGAAGTTCGACTCGGAGGCGAGCTTCAGCCTGGTGCTCCGGACCTCGGCCCGGCCAGATAAGTTGAGCTTCTCGGCATAGAGGTAAATCTCCCTTATGATGGAGCCCCTCTTATCGTCCATGCAGACGTGGGTTGCGTGCCAGCTGGAGTTGTAGCCGAGGGTCCGACCAGAGGGGAGGCTCAGGGCCGCGGGAGCCTGGAAGGCGTCGAAGGACCTCTCCATCCTCATGCTGCTGCTCCTGTAGTTCGAGAGCTCTTCCGCCTCGTATATACCTGAACCGTGCTCCGCAAAGCTGAGGGTAGTCCCGACGATCGACCTGACGGGAGTCTCTACCCGCCCCAGCTTCTCGAACTGATCGCAGATTATCCTCACCAGGTTTACTATGAGCTGGGGGCTCCTATCGGTGGTGAACCTCCTCCTGACGGAGACGAAGCCGTTCCCCGAGACATGCCCCTCGAGATCCGCGACGAAGTTCTGCTTCTCCATCTTCATCACCAGAACGATCTGGCCGTATTCTCCGGGTAGGAGGGCCCCTATCGTCCAGACGTTATTCGCCCCCGGGTCCGGCGGCGGGTCGGCTGAGATGAGGGACATCCTCGGATCGAACTGCTCGACTATCACCAGGTTTGTGATGGGGATGAGAAGATCGTTCCCATAGGTTATCGTGTAGGTGATCTTGCCACCATAGCTTATCCGCTTCGGCTTTCCCTTTTTCGTCACCTGATCTTCCAGAGGTTCAAAGCTCAGAATATAACTGCCGAGCTTTATGTAATCGATGAGACAAGACCCACCGCCGTCGCCTATTCCGTATAGAGTTATCCATATCCTCACAACTCCAGCTGGGCCGAAATAACCCTGACATCCGACCAGATCGCCTATTTTAACGCCGTTTCTGTCCTGAAACTCAAACCGGCGATCGAAGGCGTTGAGCTCCACCCAATCAGAACCCGAGAGGTCGGCTTCGTCCCAAATATTTGCCCTGGACTTCACCCAGTTGTCTCCCGCTGATTTCTTATCGGTGTATTTTCCGTCACCGTTGACGTCAAGAAACAACCTTATCTCCATGTCTCCAGCACCGGTTAGTGGAAGGATCTGCATGCAAAAGTCGTCGACTTCTTCTAAAGGAAGAGGATCATCCAGGTATATCATAAGCCTGATATACTTCTTTTTTTCTGATACAGATAGCATTGCTGAATGCGGACCATGAAAAGCGCTTTCGTCCGAGATCATCGCTATGCCATCTTTGGATTTTCCAAGGCCGTAGTCTATACCAGGGGAGCCAGAAGCCGTAATTAGGGCGGAAGAAATCAGTACAACTAATTCCAATATAGCTATAAGTTTCATCCAGCTATAACTGGCCTAACTATAGTATAAAAAATTATCTGTTTGAGCTGGCTGAATATGCCGACCCATGGAAGATCTATAATCCCAGCCCCTCTTTTAGAGCCCACCGCCCACCGCCCGTCTATATGAGATTCACAATTGATTCACATAACCGGAAATTGGGTAAAACCGACTAACAGGGACCCAATATGAAAAATAGGTATTTAAATTTCCCAGACCAGGCTTCCTTCGCAGGAAAGTTTCGCTTTGAATGCAGTAAGACTTTAAAGGTGATTTGAGTATGGTTGGGGGGTTGTTTTCAACTAGATCGGGGGTGGAGTCCCTTAAGAGCTTCGCGAGGGAGGCTTTCGTCAGGGATAACCTTCCTTACATCATGGGGATCGTCTCTCTCTTGGTGATGATCCTGGCGGCGGCGGTCTCGTCGGCCAGCGCCTCCGGAACAGCGACATTTCAGACACCAGTCACCACCATGACGTACTCGTCCTTCGTCTGGTCCGATGTCCCGGCCACCGAGCCGGAGGGGTTCTACTACTATCATGGGATCTCCCACCGCAGCATCTGGCTCCAAGAGCCTCCAGTGGGATACGGTCCCTGGTCCGTAGTCCACAAAGGGCCCGCCAGGTACAGCCGGAGCTGGTACAACCAGCCGCCATTGGCCACCGACCTATTCCCGGAGAGATCGGGCCCCATGATAGCGGGTTCGGCGGTCACTTGGACCGCGAAAGCTGTCGATCCGGACGGCGATCCCATCCTCTACAAGTTCTGGCTGAAGGGCCCCTCTACCGGCTGGGTCTGGCAGGATATGACCGGATGGACGACGAGCCATCGGTGGACCTGGAAGACTTCCTTCTCCGACGCCGGAACTAGCCAGATCTCCGTCAGCGTCAAGGATGGAAGGCATGCAGGCCCCGACGGCTCGAAGAGCAGCCTCACCAGAGAGTACACCATAACCCTCCCGAGGGCCAACGTCCCGCCGACGGCGACGGACCTGGCGCCAAACCGCGGGAGCCCCCAGGTGGCGGGATCCTCCGTAACGTGGACTGCGACGGCGGTAGACCCGGACGGAGACCGGATATATTACCGGTTTTGGCTCAAGGGCCCCTCCACCGGGAACGCCTGGAAGGATATGACCGGGTGGACGGGCAGCAACCGCTGGACCTGGCATACGACCATCTCCGACGTCGGAAATAATCAGGTGAACGTCTGGATAAGGGACGGCAAGCACGCCGGTCCCGACGGCTGGGACAGCTACCAGGTCAGGGAGTTCAAGGTGACTCCCCCCCGGCCCAACGCCCCTCCGACGGCTACATCCCTGGTTCCAGACTGGTGGAGCCCCCAGGCGGCAGGATCCTCTGTAACGTGGACTGCGACGGCTATAGACCCGGACGGGGACCAGATATTCTACCGATTCTGGCTCAAGGGCCCCGCCACCGGGAACGCCTGGAAGGATGTGACCGGGTGGACGGGCACCAACCGTTGGGCCTGGCATACGACCATCTCCGACGTTGGAAATAATCAGGTGAACGTCTGGATAAGGGACGGCAAGCACGCCGGTCCCGACGGCTGGGACAGCTATCAGGTGAGGGACTTCACCATTATATGGTGAGGTTTTCCCCGCCGGAGAGATCCTCCGGCAGACCAGCTCCCTCGAGAAGTTCGCGATGGTACAACTCCGCGCCGCTGGGAGGATCGTCTCGTCTCCTCCCGGCCTCAATATCATAATGATATCATCTCCCAAGAGGGAGGGTCGATATGAAGGGGGGTTGGGGGGTATCGACCTTCCCAACTTAACAGTCCGTCATAACGGCCGATTATGATCGTTTGGATCGGATATCTTCCGACTCATTTTATCATCTCCCTTATCCGACCCATTCTCTCATTCTCCTGCATATACGTGACCTGTGATCCCGTCTGGGATGATCTCCCCCCTCTTCCGTAAGATCCGAAACGCTGCCGAGCTTCTTCGCCTCGGTCCTGGCGGAAATGAACAGAAGATTTATGATATGAGAGGACCAACCGGGAATAAGGGGACGAGATGCGCATCGAGATCACTGCACTTTTGGACCAGGATGTCTACACCCAGAAGGGGATCTATGTTGGGAGGGTCGACGACGTGGTCCTGGATTCGGATGTGGGCGAGGTGAGCGGCCTTGCTCTCGGCAACGTCAACAGGTCATTGCTCGACCTGAAGGGTAAGGGGATAATAATCCCCTATGGTGGCGTCACCGCTGTCGGGGACATCATAATCACCAAGCACTTCGGCACCATGCCTTACAGCGATGAGAAGAAGGACCGATAGCTGGGAGGTCTACGCCGACCTGCGGGTCCGGGGACCTCTGGTGGTGAGGGCCGATGGCAGGGGGTTTGGAAAGCTCCTCCGGGATGCCGAGAAGCCCTACGATATCAAATTCGCGACGGCGATGGCGGAGGCCTCCAGGATCTTCGTCGAGGGGTCGGGGCTCTCCCCAGCTCTCGCCTTCACCTTCTCCGACGAGATCAACCTCCTCTTTGCGGTGGCCCCCTTCCGCGGACGGCTCGAGAAGATCGACTCGGTGGTGGCGGCATCCCTCTCAGGCCACCTCTCCATCGGCCTGGGGCGAGCGGTAGCCATGGACGCCCGGGCGATCCCCCTCTGCTCCGGCGAGATATGCGAATACCTCGCCGAGAGGCAGGATGAGGCCTGGAGAAACCACGTCTTCTCCTCCGGCTTCTACGCCCTCATCGACGACGGCCTAGCCCCCCGCGATGCGATGGGTCGCCTCCTAGGGATGAAGGAGGCCGATATCCACGAGATGCTCTTCCAGAGGGGTGTAAACCTCGCCAAGAGTCCCCCATGGCAGAGGCGTGGGATCCTGATCCACCGGATCGAGGGGGGAGACGAGGAAGAGGATTTGGCCGGGGGCGTGAGGATGGCGAGGGAAAAGGAGATGGGGGATGAGAGAGAGGGGGAGAAAGGGGGAGAAAGGGGCGAGAGAAGAAGACGGATCAGGGGATTGGTTGAGGGCGAAAGGAGGATCACGAGGAGGATCGTCGAGGAATGGGAGCCGCCCCTCTTCCGGTCGGAGGAGGGAAAGACCCTCCTCGAAGGGACGATCTGCGGTCGTTAGGAGTTGATGGTGATGTTCATAGATAACAAAAGAGAGGGAGAAGAAGAGACGAAGAAGGAGACGGCGAAGCCCAAACAGTTCATCCCCAAGGCCATCGGCCAGAAGGTGACGATTAGGCTTATGGACGGAAGGCCCCTGATAGCCAAGCTTGAATCTCACAACAACTACGAGCTCCTCCTGGACGTGGGGAAGGGCAAGAAGATCATCGTCTTCAAGCACGCCATCGGGACCCTGGAGTACGAGGCCCTGGATGAGGGCAGGTGAGAGGGCGGTCTATCTCCCCCTGGAAAGCCTGAGGCGTCGTCCGAGGGCCCCAGGAATCTCGGACCAACCGATCAAATGCTCCCCCGCGCTGTCGTGGACGATGCATCTGCCATAAGGAGAGGGTTCACCCCTCTCAAAGTCATCGTACCTCTTGACCAGCTTTACAGCCTCTCGGATCTCGACGATCTGCCTTCTTTTGAGAAGCTCGGCCAGGATCAGAGAGTCCCCGGTCCCGATCTCCCCACCGAGCCCCCGGCACTCCGACCAGCGGAGACGGCAGTCCTCCAGGTAAAAGGGATAGGTCGTGCAGAGGAGCGGCCTCGCCTCGTAGATTTTGCAGCCTTTATCCGAAAAATATCGGCAGTCACGTCCCGTTTTTCTCAAACGCCACTCCAGGGTGTGAAAGCTCCCCTCGCAGTCCCACTCCCCGTCCAGGGGGGGTCCGGCGACTTCAAGCCAGCTCTCCCCTGTCTCGTCGGCGATCCCCCTGATCTCGAAGGGGAAGACGGCGACGCTGTTATCCTCGCCCCGACAGCAGTCGCCGCAGATCTCGCACCGAAAGCCTATCTCTTTTATCTTGCGAGCCAGATCGTCTGTTGCCAAAGACTCGGCCCGCTCCAGCTGAGACTCCAGGTCGGCCAGGATCTCGGCCTTAATAGCTCGGTCCAAAGGTCCCTATCTCCCTTCCCGGCAGACTTCGATGAAGTTCTCCAGGAGCCTGATCCCCCCCTCGGTATGGACGACCTCGGGGTGCCACTGGACACCGTAGAGGGGGCGAGTTTCGTGGCGCATAGCCTCGATCTCGCAGACCTGTGACCTCGCGAGAACCCGAAACTTCTGCGGTAGTAGGACCACCTGGTCGGCGTGGGAGGCCCAGGTCCTGATCCTGGGGGCAAGCCCCTTCAGGATATCGTCCTCCTCTATGACCTCAACTTCAACCTGAGCGTAGCCTCCTACCGCTCCCTTCTCGACCCGTCCGCCGAAGGTCTCGGCCATCACCTGCAGGCCGAGGCAGATCCCCAGGATCGGGACGTCGAGCCTCGTCAGGTACTCTCTGCACTCACCGGCCCTGGCGAGGGTGGGGCCCCCCCCGAGGATCAGGCCGTCGGCATCGATCTTTTCTGCCGGCGTCTCGTTGGAGATGATCCTGGCGGGGACGATCTCCCTTATGCTCCGGTGGATCAGGTGGTTGAACTGACCGTGGTTGTTTACTACAAAAACTTCCATTATTGCCCTGGCGTATCTGGCCCTTAGATGATAAACCTTACACCTTGGGCCAGCCTTCGAAGAGTAGGTCCGTCCTCGCCCGGTTCCGTCGACCCCTCGTCAAAACGGGCCGTCTATCCTTTCAGACGAGCCGCTCTATCTCCTCGGGCCCTTCGAGGACGGTAAAACCCGGGATCGCCCTCAGACGCTCAATATTCTCCCTGTCCAGGGGCCGGGTCACCACCGAGATCGCAGCCTTCCTGATGGCTCCCCTGGGGCAGAGATCCGCGCAGACCCCGCAACCGTCGCAGATTACAAGGTCGATCTGCTCCCCGATCGCCCCCTCCGGACAGCCCCTCCGGGGCTCACATACCTCGCACCCCTCGCATAGATCCCTATCGATGGCATAGGGGGGCTCGGTCTGGGACCTATCCAAAACGTCGGTGGGTAGAACGTAGACGGGGACCCCCGCCTTGTTGGCGAGGGCGGCGGCGTTCGTCGGCAGGGTGTCGGCGATCCCACAGACGATCTTGGCGACGGTGTTGGCGGTGGCGGGGGCGATGATCAATAGGTCGAACCTCTTCATCATGAACCTCCCGGCCCTGGGGCTGCTCGCCCCCTCCTCCCGCTCGAGAAATAGCTCCTCGAGGTAACCTCCCCCCGAGATCTCCGAAAGCTGGTCGAAGAGGCCGTACATCCTCGCGACCTCCTCCCCGGCCCGGGAGACGAAGGTGCAGACCCTGTTATCTCGCGAGACCAGCCTCATCGCCGCCAAGCTCTCGGCCAGGTGGTGGCCTGCCCCGGTGACGGCCCAGGCGACGTTCTTCATTGATCGAATCATCCTCCAAGGTGACGGTGCTTTCGGTTCCGGTCTCTGAGTTCGACCGGCCCGTTGACCTATCCGAGACCTCCTTCTCTCAAGAAAATATATAAAACATAGTGTAGAAGTTACGAGGGGAGACTGACCATTGTAGACCGTTATCAGTCCCGGGGAGATAGAGAGATGACTCATCATATCGAAAACGCCCTCATAGGAGAGGCGCTCGCTGGAGAGGGGCCGGAGATCGCCCACATCGACCTCGTCATTGGGAGGAAGGGTACCGCCGTCGAGGAGGCCTTCGTCGCCGCCCTCGCATCCCCGAGGATGGGCCACACCCCGCTTCTAGCGGTCCTGGAGCCGAACCTCATCACCAAGCCCGCCACCCTGATGGTCAACAAGGTGACGATCACCAACGCCACCCAGGCCCTTCTCATATTCGGCCCCGCCCAGGCGGCGGTGGCCAAAGCGGTGATGGACTGCGTGGCGGAGGGGACGATCCCCGAGGATGAGGCCGAGGACCTGCTCATCATCGTCTCGGTCTTCATCCAGTGGGACGCCGAAGACAAAAAGAAGGTCGCCGACTACAACTACAGAGCGACGAAGCTTGCCATAGAGAGGGCGATGAAAGGCGAGCCGACGGTGAAGGAGGCCCTGGCCAAGAAGGACTCGGCGAAGCACCCCTTCGCCTGATCATCTTCTCTTTTTTTTCCGTCCATCTGGGTTGAATAAGATCCCATAGTCGATACAAAATCACCATCTATAGAAGGGGGGCCCCGGCCGTCGCGGGAGATTTCAGCGGCTCTCAATTCGATAAAAGGGAGTCAACTGGATCTCTTCATCTCGGCACCCCTTTCATCCGACAGGCTTTATTGTTATGAGAAACACACGTAGTAAATTGCGTATATACACAGAGCTTACATCCAGTTCACATGAAGCTGCTAAAAGGATCTCTCTTCGACAGAAATCTGATGTGAAAAATAGATACTTAAGATCATGGATCAACAAATCAGGCCATAGAGCGAATCGATCTGAATTGAAGTGGATGTAGAAGGCTGAGAGGTATTAGAGATGAAATCTCCCTCATTCAAGAAGAAAGCCGGGGTACGGTCAAGTTACGGCCCCGGTGATTTCGGAAGACTCTATTGCAGGAGTCTATCGCGGTTGGTTTTTACTTTTCTGGTTCTGGGTGCCATCGCGATCTCCGGGGCGGTGGCCGATGACCCACCCCAGTTCCAGTCTCTGAATGCAAACCCGTCAGGACCCCAGAACGCGGGAACGACGATCACCCTGACGGCTGAAACGACTGGTGGAATCCCGGGTAGTATATGGTACAGGTTCTGGCTCATGGGGCCTTCCACGAATAACCAGTGGGCTCCCATGACCGAATACACCACGAACCAGACGTTCTCGTGGACTACGACGGCGGCGGACGTCGGAGGGAACACGTTCAGGGTCTGGATCGCAGGCCAGGATTACGGGACTGCGGAGCAGTGGGACTCCTACGGTGACGCATCGGTCACCATCAACCCCGCGCCGACGCCTCCGCCTCAGTTCCAGTCTCTGACCGCAACCCCGTCGGGACCCCAGAACGCGGGAACCACGATCAGCCTCAAAGCTGCCGCATCCGGCGGTGACCCGGCGAACATATGGTACAGGTTCTGGATGAGGGGGCCTTCCACGAATAACCAGTGGGCTCCCGTGACCGGCTACACCAAGACAGATACCTTCTCGTGGACGACGACGGCGGCAGATGTTGGAGAGAACACGTTCAGGGTCTGGATCGCAGGCCAGGATTACGGGGCTGTGGAGCAGTGGGACTCCTACGGTGACGCATCGGTCACCATCAACCCCGCGCCGACGCCTCCGCCCCAGTTCCAGTCTCTGACCGCAACCCCGTCGGGACCCCAGAACGCGGGAACCACGATCACCCTGACAGCTACCGCTTCGAGCGGAGTGCCAGATAACATCTGGTACAGGTTCGTTTTGAGGGGACCTGCGACAGGGAACTATTGGACTCCCATGACGGGATACACTAAAAACAACACATTCTCATGGACGACCTCAGAGGCTGATTTAGGACTGAACCAGCTCAGGGTCTGGATCGCAGGCCAGGATTATGGAACTCAAGATAAGTGGGATTCGTTTGGTGACGTGACCGTCACCATCAACCCGGCTCCAACACCTGTTCCAACGCCTCCACCCCAGTTCCAGTCTCTGACAGCAACCCCGTCGGGACCCCAGAACGCGGGAACCACGATCAGCCTCAAAGCTGCCGCATCCGGCGGTGACCCGGCGAACATATGGTACAGGTTCTGGATGAGGGGGCCTTCCACGAATAACCAGTGGG